>JANMJX010000139.1:0-41561 GCA_031371575.1 Sphingomonadales bacterium | reverse complement strand
ACCGGGGAAGTCCGTATCCAGCGCATGCTTGCAGTGTGTGATGCTGGCCGCATTTTGAACCCGCTTTCAGCCCGCAGTCAGGTCATTGGCGCGATGGTGATGGCAACCGGTGCCGCCCTCATGGAAGAGCTCGCAGTGGACAAGCGCTTCGGCTTTTTTGTCAACCATGACCTTGCCGGGTATGAAGTCCCGGTGCATGCAGATATCCCGCATCAGGAGGTGATATTTCTGGATACACTCGACGCCGTTATCTCACCAATGAAAGCAAAAGGCGTCGGCGAACTTGGGATCTGCGGCGTGGCGGCGGCAATTGCCAATGCCATCTACAATGCCACAGGCGTCCGGGTCCGCGAATATCCCATAACGATCGATAAATATTTCGAGCAGTTGCCTGTCATTGCCTAAGAGTTGAGCATGGCGATTTGGGCGTAGTTTGTTATGTATCTGGTAACCTGCGGCGGATAAATTCTTTGCGTCCAGTTGAAGCCCGAACGCCTCGCGACGCGTAAATTAGCGATTACTATAACCGGCATCATGAGCGGTGAGTGGAGATAGGCATGCCAAGTTTTGGATCCGTTGGACGCGCAATTGCCAATCGCCAAAACTGGCCGGTCTTCGGCGCAGCTGGCGCATTGGTGTTCCTTGGGTCACAATTGCTAAAATCTTTGGCGCTCGACAGTGCAGGTGGGATCATGGCGTTGATCGTCCTGATCACGATAGCGGCAAGCCCATACTTCCAGACATCGACAGAAGATTTGCTTTAACGAAATTGACCGGTTGAGCCAATTACGGTAGCGTTGTTTCGCATGGTCAGAAATATCCTGTTGATATTGCTATATATTGTTTCCATTTTTATAACGCCCCGATCGTCATTGACAGCGTGCTTGAATATAAATCGTTTTCTCTACTACAAAAAAATCCCTCAAAAATGTCATAATTATTTTACATGTATTGAACCTCAACCGCGTTAGATGGACACCTGAGCAAGAGCCAACGCTAACGGCGAAACAACGAAGGATCCCGCATTATGAAGCGCAGCTACATTTCAGTTGCAACCCCGGCACTTCGGCACACTTGGTTGCTGCGGTCATCAACGCTGGCGCTTATATGCACAAGCCTGATATCACCAGCGATTGCGCAGGAAGCACCTGCTGCTCAACGGACAGAGCAACCAACTCAAGCGCGGACCACTGGTGTGCCCGCCTGGGGCCTAAAAAGCAGTGATCTGCCAGCCGATTCCTCGGTACGCTTTGGCATATTGCCCAACGGGATGCGATACGCACTCAAGCACAATGAAACGCCAAAGGGCGCCGCGGTAATTCGTTTTGCGTTCGACGTCGGAATGCGGGAAGCTGATCCCCAGCAGGCCGGTGCGGCGCATTTTCTGGAGCATATGGCATTTAATGGTTCAACCAACATTCCCGAGGGCGAACTTGTAAAACGGCTTGAGCGGCTCGGTCTGGCATTTGGCGCAGATACCAACGCAGAAACTGATCTCGAACATACGACTTACAAGCTCGACCTGCCCAACACGAATCCAGAGACTGTCGACGGCAGTCTCACGTTCATGCGGGAGATTGCTTCTGAGTTAACTCTGGACAAGGGTGCCGTTGATCGCGAGCGCGGTATCTTGCTGTCCGAATTCCGCGTGCGAAATGTACCACAGACGCGCCGCGCGCTTGATGCAATCGGTAAACAGATGCGCGATCCGCGCTTCGGCCCTGCACTTGTGGGCACGCCCGAGACGATCGCAAATATTACGCCGGAACAACTTCGCGCATTTTACGAAGGCTATTATCGGCCGGACCGTGCAACCCTAGTGATGGTTGGCGACTTCGATGTAGCTGCGATGGAGCAGGACATCCGCAAGCGGTTCTCCGGCTGGCGAGGTAAAGGCACCGCCAAGAATAATTACGTGCCTAATATTACCGCTTCGACATCGCCTGTCGTCGCGACGTTTGTCGATCCATCTGTCCCCGAGATCATCCAGTTCGACCGCGTCGTTCCTTATATGGCGCCAACTAACAAGGTTGCTGAAAGCCGTCGCGATTTGCTTCAGGCGATTGCGGCTTCCGCACTTTCAAATCGGCTTAGTGTCATCAGCCGTAAGGCAGATAGCCCAATTGTCTTTGGTCAAGCGGCCGTGCAAGACATTGCCCGGTCCGCGCGTTCGGCCACAATGATCGTTTTGGCCAAAGATGGTCAATGGCAACCGGCTCTGGGTGTTGGCGAACAACAACTCCGCCAGGCAATCCAATATGGCTTTACCGCCGCCGAGATTGCCGAAGCCAAAGCCAATATTCGCACAGCACTGGAAAACGCAGTCAAGCAGGAAGCTGGTACGCCGAGCGCCGCCATCGCTGATCGCATAGCAAGCGCATCGCTGTCCGACAGCGTGTACATAGGGCCATCAGCAAATCTGGCACTTTACAATGCGCTGGAGCCTAGTCTCACCGCAGAAGCGGTCAGCGGCGCTTTCAAGGGCGCATGGGCCGGGGGACCTTCGCTTGTGCACGTAGCAACCAAACAGGCCATCAGCGGCGGTGATGCGACGATATCTTCCGCGCTTGCCACGAGTGCAAAAATCGCCGTAGCTGCTCCGGTCGACGAAGCCACGAAGGCGTTCGCCTATGACGATTTCGGACCCACCGGCAAAATTGTTTCCGATAGCAAAATTGCTGATCTTGATATTCGCACGATCCGGTTCGCCAATGGTGTAGAGCTCAACCTGAAAAAGACGAATTTCGAGCCGGGCAAAATGGCTTGGTTTGCCAAAATCGGTGAGGGCGTTCAGCAGTTCCCCTCCGATAAGCAAGGACTTCCAATAGTCGTGCAGATACTTTCTACCATTGACGGCTTTAAAAAGCACAATGTTGACGAATTGCGCCGCATCACTGCTGGTCGTCAGGTTACCCTTGGCATGAGCGTTGCAGAAGACAGTCTTGTTGCAGGCGGAAACACCACGCTGACGGATCTGGCGCTGCAGCTAAAGCTGCTCGCTGCCGGGATCACAGATCCAGCTTATGATCCCGCAACGCAGACGCAGTGGTCGGGCGTCGGTTCAGTCATTTCCAAAAACATCATGTCGAACCCGTCACAGCTCGCTGCGCTTGCCGTGCCGTGGATATTAACCGGCGAAGATGCGCGCTTCGGGCTTGGTAGTGGCGACCAGATGGCCGCTCGAACGCTTGACGAGATGAAGGCGGTGATGGCGCCGCAATTGGCAAATGGTGCAATCCGGATTGCTCTGGTTGGCGATATCGACGAAAATGCAGCAATCAAGGCAGTGGCGGAATCGCTTGGCGCCCTGCCCTCCCGAACTTTAAAAGCTACGCCGTCTGTCGCTCCGAAGCCGGCTCAATTCACAACCAATCGTGCGCTTCGTGTCCTTCATCATGCCGGCTCGGCGGATCAGGGCGCGATCGCTCTCAGCTGGCCGACCACCGACGACAGCGATTTTAAGGCAACGCTAACGCGTGATCTGCTCGCGGAAGTGATTGGGTTACGCCTTATCGATGTGCTCCGCGAGGAGTTGGGAGCGACGTACACCCCGAACGCCAGCTCGGTAAATTCGGCCACCTTCAAGGGGTTCGGTTACCTGACAGCATCGGCCCCGGCGGCACAAGGCGACATGGATGCTGCTTCCAAGGCGATACGAAAGATCGCGGCTGACTTGCGCACCGCTCCACCGTCTGCCGACGAAATGTTGCGGGCCCGTAAGCCGATCGTCGAACGATGGCAGCGTCAGGCGCGCGAGAATAACAGTTGGGTTGGCCTCGCAGTCGATGCACAAGACAAACCGGAACTGCTAGAACGTCGCCGTACACGCACGGGGATCCTTGAGGCCATTGCACCCAGCGACATTACTGCTCAGGCAAAGCGCTATCTTGACCCAGCAGCCGCATTGGAAACGCGCGTGGTCCCGAAGCCGGCTGCGGCCGGCTAAGGTGTCGCAGTGACATCTTGGCCATAAGCCTGAATTGAAAGAACCAGGCCTTGTATCAACTGTGATGCAAGATTTTCTGGACCAACATTGGCGGCTAGCGACCTATTCGGACTTTTTGGAAAAGGCGCGCGTTGCGACAAATTCGATGACCTTATCTCCATTTGGAAGACCTGGCATCATCATGTCGAAATGGTCATTAGGATCGGTTTGCAAGGTCTCGACAGTATCGCCGCTGCCCCGTGCTGCATCTGCATAAGGTTCCATAAAGGGCGTGAAATTGCCAAGTACCAGGAGTTGTTTCATTCCCAATGGCAAATGCGCAGCCGGCGAGGCTGCATCATAGGCCTCAGCCTTTTCGGCTGGAGTTCCACCCATCAACGGCACGATGACAGGTTTGCCACATGCTTGCGCATCAATACCCACAAAGGGCGCCAGCGTGGCGGGGCCGTCGATCATAACCAAAGACACTGGAGACACTTTTGGTTGCCATTTTTTTTCGAGCTTGCTGCGCGATGCTGCCCAAGCCGCGAGATGCGCCCCGGCGGAATGCCCCACCAGTGTGACATTGGACAGATCCAGCGGATAGGATTTTGCAAGCACGACCAGGTAATCAACCCCAGCCGATACATCCTCGAACGTACCTGGCCAGCCAGCGCCGCTGTCACCAAGCCGGCGATACTCAATGTTCCAGGTTGCAATGCCTCTGTTCGTCAGCGCCTCCGCAACGGCCTGCGTGCCCATCAGCGTATCATAATCCGCACTCCAGCACCCACCGTGAATCACGACTGCAACAGGGAAAGGGCCTTTGCCCTTCGGCATCCGCAGTTGCCCGCTTCTTAAATCATCAGCGCCATAGCGCGTCGTAATAGTAGGAGGAGCTGCGCGTGAAGCACGTTCCTTATACCGTTGTTCGGAACTTTGACTGCTGTCGGGCGCGCCTTGCGCGAATACAGCTGTGGTGTGCACGGCGCATAAAGCGAACGCCGTGGCGCCCATCAAAAAACGTTTCATCGAATATCCTTTCAAAGACGATGCAAGAGATTTTGTTGATTTTATTGGGGCGACCAATGGACCTTCAAGGTCGACAACAATATCGACCGAAAAAACGAAAAAGCAATGATATTTGAAGCCAATCTGGCGAACAGATTTAGCCTATGGTCGGGCGTGGGCCGGGGCTGTCTCAGGCATCTGCCAAAAAACCGTGATCACACATAATGCAACAAATGCTATCATTGCGCCGGGGGCAGCGTTCCATCCACTGTTCGTCACCAACAGATGCGCAATCAAAGGCGTGAGACCACCGAAGATAGCCGTTGCAGTTGTCGCGCCCAATGCAAGACCGCTGAGTCTTCCCTCGCCAGGAAATTGCTCGGCAGTCGCGACGGCGCCGACCGCGCTCACGGCCCCGCCAAGTGCAGCCAAAAAAATTGCACCTGTCCAAGTCGCAACTCCACCGCCGACCATCATTGCAAACAGGCCCGTGGGCAGCAATATGCCGCAAAGTGCCAGCAGAAGCAGGATGGGGCGACGACCAAAACGATCAGATGCAAACCCAATCATTGGGGTTACGAGGATGACGGTCAGCGCTGCGAGGACCGAGATCGACAGCGCGCGTGTTTCCGGCATAGTTCCAGTGGCATCTAAGAACGCCGGAACATAGGTAATGCCGACATAATATGTAATTGACCCCAGCGCAGAGATCGCAAATCCGCGTGCAATGGCGCTGCGGTGTCGCGCTAGGGTTTGCCGGATCGGTGCTTCGGGCACTGTGCCGGCCACGCGCTGGCGGAGGAATTCGGGCGTTTCTTCGAGCGTTGCGCGGATTATCAGAACCAGGCCAGCAAGCGCTGCGCCGAACAGGAAGGGCAGACGCCACCCCCATGATATAAGCGCGTCTTCGGGTATGGCCCACACGGTCAGTGCCGCTGCACCGGCCGCGAGCAGCGCGCCGATCTCGCTCGACGCAGATGCGCAGCTGGTGATCAATCCGCGCCGACTGTCCTTGGCACCTTCCATGAGGTAAGCAACGACGCCAGTATATTCCCCGCCAACCGAAAACGACATCAAGCAACGCAGCGCGATCAGCAGCACGCCCGCGAGCGGGCCAATTTGCGCAAACGTCGGCAGCATTGCCGTTGCGAGCATGGCTATAGTCATCAAAGCCATCGAACTCAGCATCGTTACCCGCCGGCCAAACCGGTCACCGAAATGCCCAAAAACCAGCGCACCTACTGGCCGCATCAGATAAGCGATAGCAAAGCCGCCAAGGGTTTCTGTCATCGACTGCGGACCAGGCCCGAAGAACACCCGCGCCAACACCGTCGAAAAATAGAGATAAAGCGTGAAATCGTACCATTCAACAACGGTGGAAAGGCCAGCGACGACCATCGATCGCCGCGACATCGGTACCCGCAAAACGGGGGAAGCGCTCTGCGCAGCTTGGGAAGCGGTTTCGATCACAAGACAAACTGGCGAATTTCGCATCACGTGACAAGGCTTCTTGGGCAAGCGATTTGACAGGTAGGCCCAAATCGCCAATTTCGATCATGATCTCGCATGAAGGGAAGCGTCCAAGGCGCATTATAGAAGGCGTATTGAGCCGAACTCGCGGCAGTTAAACCACGTTCCGCCATAAACGCCTTTAGCTGCGTCTTAGAAATAGTCTTCCGTCGCCGCGTGCCCCAGATGTCGCATGTTCTTATTTATTGCCGGCGCGCTAGCGAGGGCATTGAACGCGCAAGCATGGAATACCCAACCAGCCGACGTGGCATCAGAACACTGTGTCGGACGATCCCGACAGTCCGGTAACGGGGCGCCATTGGTATCTAATGGACGTTCGTTCATCACGCGGCTTTCAAGCAAACGTAATTATTAACTTCGTCACAAATCTGAAACATACGGAAATCCGCCAAATCGTTGAAATTTGACACCAGATGTTAACCATATTTGGTCAGATGCTGGTGTCGACACGAAACCCACAGGGCGGATCAATGCAGAACGTCGCAAAACTGAAACCCAAGGATGGGCACACAGCGCTTTCGGTAAGCATAACCGACACATTGCGTGAGACACTTGAGATGTTTCGCAGTCACCGTGCGATGCGAATTTTGGCGGTAGTTGACCAACACAATCAACCGGTAGGTGTTATCCGTGAAGTCGATGTCCGCGACTTGCTATTCAACCCCTACGGGCACGCTTTAATGTCCAATCCGGGCTTTGGCAAAGATATCAAAAACCTAATAAAGTTGTGCTCAGTGGCCGAGCACCATTTGGATAGTGCCCAATTGATTGCGGCTTATGCTGCGCAAGCCGACAGCCCAGGATTAATCCTTACCGCTTCCGGACAGTTTGTCGAAACCCTGAGCGATGACCAGTTGCTTGAACTCATGGCCCAAGGTCGAATGGCACGTGCCGAAAAAATAACGACAAAAAGTCAGTTATTTACGCACGAGATATTAGCGCTGTCGGGGCAGCTTTGCGACACTGCAAACAAAGTCCACGCCCTATCTGAAGCTCTTGGCGAGCAGGCTGAAGGAATGACCGATGCTGCACAAAATGTGGCAGCCGGAGCTGCCCAATCATCATCGGGACTTAAAGACAGGAATGAGCGGGGACATATGCTTGCCGATGCTATGGAACAGCTAACGGTGGTTGCATCGAAGGCAAAGCTGGTTCGGGCATGCACGAATGATGTGATCAATGCTGCAGAACCGCATATGCAAGAGCTAGCAAAAAGCGGTTCAGAAATCGGTAACATCATTGAGGTAATTTATACAATCGGACGTAAGACCAACTTTTTGGCGTTAAATGCGCAGATCGAAGCAGTCCGGCAGGACTCAGATAGTGCGGGGTTCGTTGCTGTCGCTGGCGAGATTAAGCAATTAGCAAGCCAGACGAGAAGCGCTGCGGTCGAAGTAACCAAACGGGTTGATAGTATCGGCAAGGCCGTGGGCGATGTTGTTGCCGGGCATCGCGAAATCGTTGACGCAATGGGTCAAATGAGCGCTATATCAAATCAAATCGATAAAGCCGTAGGCGAACATGCCGCCACCAGTCTTGTTATCGCCGGCTATGTCGAGCAGGCGGCTGATGCCACGGCGGACATCAGCGCCCGCGCACATAACATTCGAATGCGCGCAAATCATGTACACAGCAGCGCAAAAGATTTGGAACGCGTATCTGCATTGTTGCTTAAATCGGCGACAGACATACGCGCACGCGGTCAGGAATTTGTTCAGTCAATTCAATATGTCTAAGTGCATAGAGTTATCACCAGAAGCGCTTTGAATCCAACAGCTCGCTCGTCGGCGAGGGTGCAAGTGACCAAGAACGAAAAGCAACCAGCGTCTAGCGTGATCAGTTCTTCAGCCTGTATCCCGTGCGAAACATCCATCCAATAACGGCAAGACACACAATCAGAAATGCCCCAACGGCGATCAGGCTGATCTCAATGGCCACATCACCCTTGCCAAAGAAGGTCCAGCGGAACCCACTGATGAGGTAGACGACAGGATTGAACAGAGTCACCGTCCGCCATGCCGCTGGGAGCATATCGATTGAGTAAAAAGCCCCGCCAAGGAAAGTCATTGGGGTAACGACAATCAAAGGAATAATCTGGAGTTGTTCAAAGCTTTTCGCCCAAATGCCGATAATGAACCCGAAGAGGCTGAATGTTGCAGCTATCAGGATCATGAACGCCAACATTGCGATCGGGTAAGCGACGTCGATTTTCACAAATAATGTGGACGTTGCAAGAATGACAAGACCAAGCAAGGTCGATTTGGTCGCTGCGGCGCCGACATAGGCGAGCACCGTTTCGAATGGAGAGATCGGGGCAGAAAGCAGTTCGTAAATCGTGCCGGACCATTTGGGCATGTAAATGCCAAAGCTCGCATTGAAAATGCTTTCGCTAAACATCGATAGCATGATCAAACCGGGCACAATGAACGCAGCATAGGGGACACCGCCGATTTCGGTCATTCTGCTGCCGATTGCGGCCCCGAAAACTACGAAATATAACGACGTTGTTATGACCGGTGTAAGCAGGCTGGTCAGTAATGTCCGGCGGAATCGGTCAAGTTCATACCGGTAAATCGACCAGACGCCGTGGACGTTGAAATGCATCATGTTGCTGCCTTTCGATCTTGATGGACGAGACCGACAAAAATGTCCTCCAGCGAGCTCTGCTCGGTGTTCAGATCCTTGAATGCGATGCCAGCGCTGTCGAGTGCCCGTAGCAGCGCGGGCACGTCATTATGGTCGCCGGTGGCGTCAAATTCATATCGTAATGCATGTCCCTGATCATGAAGTGCGAGCGGCCACGCCGAAAGTGATGAAGGCACAGCTTCGAGCGGCTCAGCGAGCGTGAGCGTCAGCGTCTTGCGACCAAGTTTGGTCATCAGCGCTGCCTTGTCCTCGACAAGTATAAGCTCGCCTTTACTGATAATGCCGACCCGGTCTGCCATCTCCTCAGCTTCTTCGATGTAATGCGTCGTCAGGATTATCGTGACACCCGTGTCTCTTAACCGACGAACGAGTGCCCACATGTCGCGGCGCAGCTCAACATCGACGCCGGCGGTCGGCTCATCAAGAAACAGCACTTCGGGCTCATGGCTCAGCGCCTTGGCAATCATGACGCGGCGCTTCATGCCGCCTGATAATTCCTGAATCTTCGTATCGCGCTTGTCCCATAATGACAGGTCGCGCAGGATGCGTTCAATGTAGCCAGCGTTTGGTGCGCGACCAAAGAGCCCGCGGCTGAAGCGAACAGTGGTGAGCACCGTTTCGAAACTGTCGGTGTGTAGTTCCTGCGGCACCAGGCCAATGCGCGTACGCGCCGTGCGATAATCGCGAATTATGTCGGCGCCATCAATGGTCACGCTGCCTTCGGACGGCGTCACGATGCCGCAAATGATGCTTATCAATGTTGTTTTGCCGGCACCATTTGGACCAAGGAGCGCAAATATTTCGCCCTTGGCGATCGACAGATTTACGTGATTGAGCGCCACATGGCCCGACGCATAGGTCTTGGCCAAGCCTTGGATATTTACAATTGCAGACATAAGCCAGGCTTAGCAGCAATACCGCCTGCTGGCACAGTGCAATCTTGCTCATATTAAATGGGGGCCATCTTTTCGCGTATGTCGCGCCAAATATTGGATTTCTGGAGGCCAACGAATATGCGATAGCGTTCGTTCGGTTGTTGAGGCACAACACAAAAATGGCACGCGGGGGATTAAGTGGGAATGTGACCAGCTTGCCGTCTGCAGTTACCTCTGATCATCCTCTGCGCGTGCGGCACTGAGGCATGGACGAGCGCAACGATGCCGATATCGTGCGGGCTGCAGTGTCGGGCGACCGCGAAGCTTTTGCGACGCTCCTTGAGCGGCATTACGCCCGGATCCACAGTCTCGCATGGCGTCTCACGGGCTCACGGGCGGATGCGGACGATATTGCCCAGGACGTGTGTTGCATCCTCGTAGAAAAGCTCGGTGACTTCCGCAGCCAAGCCAAATTCACAACATGGTTGTGCGCTATTGTCTTCAATGTATGTCGCGATTTTCGGCGCCGGCGCTCGGCATTTACCCGCTTCGCTGAAAAGTTGAGCGTAGTTGCGGGGCTTACCAAAGGACCGGACGGCCGAGACGCATATGACGCTATCTGGATCGAAAGCGCAATCGCCCGGCTGAAGCCCGAACTTCGAGATACTGCAGTTCTCGTTGCATCAGAGCAGCTGACTCATCGCGAAGCAGCCCACATCCTGGGGATTGCCGAAGCAACCGTGGCCTGGCGGATGCATGAAATCCGGCGGCAGCTGGCGCTCAAGGGTGACGCGAACGACTGATCGAAGGTCATATTAAAAAATTTTTGCCTGACCACAAAGCTTTTCCGCCAGCCACGCATCTAAGGATGAAGCGGGCAATTTCGCGCCGCTGTCTTTAGGGAGACAATTTATGTCCCGTTTTCACGTGATACTCACGGCTGGCCTGTCGATTTCGCTCATTTCGGCCTGTTCTCAGACAAGCGATATTGCAGGCCCAGCGTCTGCCCCCAATCCGGATATCGAAGCGACAAATGGAGCGGCCGATGAGGCACAGGATTTATCATCCATTATTGTTACGTCACAAAACGCAAAGCGGACGCGAAATGAAAAACCAGCCCCAACATCGGCAATTTTAACTGACACTTTTGCTTCTCCATCGCCTCCGGCACCACCTCCACCCTCGATCAATGGGATTGCTGTCACGGGCAGCGCGGTGTCGCCCCGTCCTGATTTCGCAATGCCATATTATCAAGTCAGCGGCCGCGATAAATTCACCACTGCCGAGCAAAATGCATTTCAGGTCACCGTCGACCAACCTGTCTCGACCTTCTCGATTGACGTAGACACCGCGTCCTATTCATTCGTTCGGGCTTCGCTGAACCGAAATGTCCTGCCACAGCCTGCTGCTGTTCGGACCGAAGAGCTCGTCAACTATTTCCCATATGATTATGCCTCACCGCAAGATGCGCGGCGTCCGTTCAGCAGCAGCATAACGGTCATGCCGAGCCCCTGGACCAAAGGCCGCAAGATCGTGCGTATTGGAATAAAGGGTTATGAAATCGCGAAGGTGACGCGGCCCCGCGCCAATCTGGTGTTTCTGATCGACACTTCAGGATCGATGAACAATCCCGACAAATTGCCACTGGTCAAACAGTCACTCGCTATGTTGCTTGAACAACTCGACGACAATGACAGCGTATCTATCGTTACTTATGCGGGCAGCGCTGGCACTGCGCTAGAGCCCACACCCGCTGGGCAGAAAGCAAAAATCCTTGCGGCACTTAACCAGCTTGGCGCTGGCGGTAGCACGGCGGGCGCCGAAGGTATCCGGCAGGCTTATGCACTTGCCGCGCGCAACCTCGACACGCGTGGCATAAACCGTGTCATTCTGGCAACTGACGGCGATTTCAATGTCGGAATAACCGACCAGAATGAGCTTAAAGGATATATCGAGCGGGAGCGGGGCAAGGGTATCTTTCTTTCTGTACTTGGCTTCGGCATGGGAAATTACAACGACGCACTGATGCAGACGCTGGCCCAAAACGGCAATGGTACGGCGGCCTATATTGATACGCTGGGCGAAGCACGCAAAACGCTTGTTGAGGAGGCGTCGTCGACGTTGTTCCCTATTGCCAAGGATGTGAAAATCCAGGTCGAATTCAATCCTTCAACGGTCGCAGAATATCGCCTTGTCGGCTATGAAACTCGCATGCTGAAACGCGAGGATTTTGATAACGACAAGATTGATGCTGGTGATGTGGGGTCAGGGCAATCGGTCACGGCGATATATGAAATCGTCCCAGTCGGCGGGCCCCGTGCCATCGGGGATCTGCGATACTCCAAGGTAACCCAACCGGTCCCGGATACTGCGCGTGCCGGCGAATATGGATTTGTGAAAATTCGCTACAAATTGCCCAAGTCCGATACCAGTCAGCTTATCACGAACCCCATCAACCGTTCGGTGGAATTTGCAAGGTTCGATGACGCGCCGCAGGACGCGCGCTTTGCGGTGGGTGTCGCATCCTTTGGCGAGCTATTGCGTGGCGGTCGCTATAATGGCGCAATGACATATGACGATGTGCTGAGGATCGTGAGTGGCGCGCGTGGCCGAGACGATTTCGGCTATCGCACCGAACTGGCTGGTTTAATTCGTGCGGCAAAAACTGCCAGTTCGATGGAGTAGTGGACACATTGCGTGCAGGACCGGCTTTAGATGTCGAGAATTTCGGACGGCAGCGCTTCAGAAAAGCGCTGCCGTATCGACCGACGCGCATTTGTGCGTATAAGGCATGACAATGCCGACGTCTGTTGTCTTTATTCTCGAGTGCCCTAGTGGCCGCGATACCCGTTCCCCAAAGCGGCCTGTCAGGTTTCGTGCATGACAGGCGATGATGACATCAGGGCGATCCTACCAAATTCGCCGCCACCAGCCCCAAAGCAGCGCGAGGCAGCGATTTCAGCAGCCCTTGCACGCTTTGACGGAAACGATGCTCCATCGCTGCAACCGCGTACAAAGCCAGCCGGGTGGTGGAGAAATTTGCGCCGACCACAGGCAGCGCTGATAGCGGCTACCTTGTTAGCGGTTACGATCCGCGTACCTTTCGCTTTACAATCGCCTGTCCCATTCGCGCCGTCGGCCAGCGACCAGACGTCCCCGACAAATATCGCCGGGACATCCGCGGAGCAGTCGCGGTTAAGCGAAACAGCCGAAGAGCCTGCTTCATCTGCGCCTTCGCAAAAGTCGAATGCGGTCAGATTGGATGAACCGTCCGTCCAACAAGACACGAGTGTGCAAGCGGCAGAGACCGTTAATATGGTTCCAGCCGTTCCTGTCATGCCCACCGCAGCGGCGCCTGCAGCACCAGCGCCACCTCCACCGCCTGCGCCATCTGTAATGGCAGCAAACGAGGCCTCCAATATGCTTGTCCAAGGACGTGCGGAAGCAAAGAGTGCGCGAGATTTGCAAGCAGCTATAGCTTCATCCGACGACGATGCCCGCGATGAAAGCTCTGTCGTTGTTACCGGCTCGCGCGTGTCCCGAAGCAGATCACCTGAGCGCGGTGACTGGAATGCTTGCACAGTAAACGACCCCGATAAGAGGTTGGCGCGCTGCCGCAAACTTGCCGACAGAGCCCCAGCGGCTCTTCGCAATCAGGTCGAAAGTTATTTGTCTGACGGACTGAACCAAGCGTGGAATGGTGAGCTAGAGGAGGCGATTGCGGCTTTTGATGCGGCGATTAAGGTCGCTCCTGATTTGCCCGTCGCATATCTTAATCGCGGGCTGTTGTATGACCAACAGGGAAAAAGCGCGGCTGCGATCGCTGACCTTAACCTGGCTGTTCGATTGTCTCCAAAATCAGCTCGTGCCTATTACAATCGCAGTATTCTGCTGCGTAAATATGGCGAAGCAAAGCGCGCACGTGCAGATGAATTACAGTCCGTTAAGCTGGATGTTCGTTATAACGACATGATAAGGTAAGCTGTTACAATTTTGCGCGGACCCGCTGCGCTAAGCTATCGACTGGTACATCGTGCAAAATTCGGAATCGCGCTTCAATCAGGCTGAACATCCCAAATGCAAAGAGTCCAGCAGCGACAACCAAATCCCACGGACTATTAAGCCATGATCGTGCCTCTGCCATGCCACCAACTTCGCTCGCTTGCTCGGCTTGTCCGGCCTTTATGAGAAAGAAGCTTGTGATCAAAAACACAATGCCCCGGGCTGCGTATCCCGAGCGGCCGGTCCATTTTACCCAAGGCCGTTGGGAGACACGCGTATCAAGGTGCTTTAGATAGCTTAACTTGGCTGCTTTAACGAACTGGAAGACACCCACTGCAAACAGCGCCAATCCACCTACAATAAGCAAAGTACTGCCTCCCGGGATCTGTAATACTGACTGGGCGGCATCTTGTGAGCTATTTTCTGCGCGGGAACTTATCCCCTGCATTAGCTTCATTGCCTGAAACGCAAGGATAAGATGAACAGCACCGCTTGCGGCCGCTCCTAGGCGCTCGAAAATGGCGGATCGGTCAGTCCCATGCCGCTCAATGTCGAAAACAGCGTCGGAGAAGCGCCAAAGCCCGTACGCCAATAAACCGAGTGTCATTAACGTGAGTAATATTTGACCGCCGCCTTGCCCAAGATATTCTAAAGCTCCGGCCGGGTCTTCGGCGCGCCCAGTCGTGAGCACGAGTGATGCAATGACCAGATATAGGAGGCCGCGCGCTGCGAAGCCTATTCTCGTAAATGTCGTCAAGCTACGGTTCGCATCTGCCATCTACAATCTCCAGATAGCTACGAACGACGTGGGCTACGAAGTTGTTCCAACTACGTCTATTGCACACCAGCTAAATCTAGTTGAACCACCCAGAGTCGTTTAACGCTTTGTAGAAGGACCGACTGACCGGAGCATCAAGCGGGTTGCCGACCGCCCAGTTTCAACATGGCAGGTGAGCATTCCATTGTCACTGACCTTCCATGGGACAATTGCTTGATACAATATCATCCGCTCGCTTCCTGATCATTCATCGGTTCACCCAACCGCATTCGAATGATTAAGGGCTGAAATTGGACCATATATGGACCCTTTGCATTGCTGTTAAGTTGGGCAGTGGCAGTTGCGTTTCCACTTCTCGCAGAATCAAATGACGAGCGAAACTTGCCTTTGTTAAAGTTTGATCACATTGCGGCTTAGTGACGAATTCATAGCCTATTTTTTGAAAGTCCCACACCATGCGCGGAAGATGGATTTTGTTAACTGCGGCAGGGCTTACAGCTGTGGGTGCGATCGCTTGGAGTGCCATGGCAAGTAATGTCGAAACGCCTGATTATTCGGTGTCCAGCAAGAGCGGCAATCTCGAAATCCGTGAATATGGTCCGTTAATTGTTGCAGAAGCAACCGTCGAAGGAGAGCGGGACACGGCTATTCGACGTGGTTTTGGCATTATTGCGGAATATATTTTCGGCAACAATCTTTCGTCCTCAAAAGTAGCAATGACTGCTCCGGTCACCCAGCAGTCCAGCGAAAAGATTGCCATGACCGCGCCAGTGACGCAGCAAGCCAAAGGCCAATCCTGGAATGTGCGTTTTGTGATGCCTGCGAAATACACGATGGAGACTCTGCCGAAGCCGGTAAATCCCCAAGTGGCGTTAATTGAAGTGCCAGCAACGCGTTTTGCCGCAATCCGCTTTTCAGGTTTCGCAAGTCAGGAATCGCTCGACAAGCAAGAAACGCAGCTAAAGGCGTTTATGGCGGAGCGTGGTTTAACTGCGGCCAGTACGCCCCAATACGCATTTTACAATGCGCCTTGGACACTTCCCTTCATGCGCCGAAACGAGATCATGATCGAAATTGCCGGCAGATAGGCTTTGTAATCAGCAAGTGGCGTCAAGCGATGCACAATTGTTGATGGCGCAAGAAGACAAGCACCTCCGCAAGCGGAATATCCTGCCGCGCCGTAATATTTCGGCACAAAAGCAGTGTGTAAACTTTCATCTTGGATGTTAAATGTTGCCCTGATCTTCTTCGGGAACATTCGCATCGGGCCCGTAATATAAAGCGGCGCATTCGTCAGTCATGCATCCTCCTTCAACGCTCAGATCGTCGCGATAGGCATCACGGATGAAATCAACAGTGTCGAGATTGCGGTCTTCAAAATACATCCGGTGCACGTCGTCGCGCCCTGCGCCATATACGATCCGTGTAACCTTGGCCCAGATACTAGCCATTGTGCACATGCCGCAAGGTTGAAGCGTGGAATATAATGTTGCTCCGCGCAGCTCCATATCGCCGACATGGGCCCCTGCAGCCCGGAAAGCACATATTTCGGCATGCGCCGTGGCATCATTGTCGAGTGCAGTTCGGTTTATCTCCGCTGCCAGTACTTTGCCGTCGCGCACTATGATTGCGGCTATGGGCGTGTCCGAAGGATCAGTCCCCTTCGTTTTCGCCAGTGCAATGGCCTCTCGCATCCAGCGTTCGTCATCTTGAGTCATCGCATTTCCATGTGACCGGCAGAATAAAATAGCAATCCCAATGTAAATGCACCTTTGGAAGCAAACGGTCCGCTTTAGGTGAAAGAATGACGTAATCGGGAACTTTCACCAGCGCAGCGCAAACGCTTAAGGCATATCAGATTTGTGTGGCAGTCCCCGCAACGGCGTAAAGGGTCACCAAAATTCCTGCGATCAGCCCGCCTGGGCGATAACTGCCCGTGCGTTGCCAAGTAAAGATCGTCATGATTGCCACTGCAATTAGCACTGGCACAAATTGTATTGCTATTACGGTGCTAAGCGGATCGAAAGCGGTGATAAGCGAACCGGTCATGAATAATACACCGTAAATTGTTCCCAGCATCACGATGAAGCCGGTAGTCAGTGTCAGAATTGCGGCAACATAGCGCTGCCCTGCCGTGTCGCTCCCGACTGTCGCGCTGGCCAATGATCTGGCCGTGACCAGAAAGGCGAGAGTAAGCGGCACGACATAGATCGGTGCTATCGCCCACTGGCGAACGCTTGGAAGCTTTACCGCGACCACCCAAAGGCGAAAGTCTGTTTGGAATAACTGATCGACTAGCCAAAGTGCGACGTACCCCGCTGCCACAGTTGCCACAGCTAACAAAATTGATTTCAACCAGTCTGATTGATAGGTGCCAGCGGGGCGGCGCATGAAACGGCCTATTAGAAGGCTCAAAGCTGCACCTGTTAAAGCCCAAAGTGTAATTTGGGTGGTCACCGCCTGCGGGAGCCATTTCGACGCGGGCAGGAGTAGATATGCCGCAATGAACGTCGGGAAAAATAGCAAAGCGGGAATCCCTGTGTTTAACGCGAATCCCTTCCACCAAGCGCCGTCGCGAACTGCTGCGGCCGGTTGCGATACGGCCACCAGCGAAGCAAAAGGCGGCAATCGGATAAACGCATCAAACGCACCGAGCATGATCATGATGAAGCCGACAAGGCCAATTCCCGTGCCGACTTCCTTCCAGTACCAAATCTGGTCGCTTGCTGGTCTTGGCGTACCCCCGACAAGCGAAGCTGCAAACCATTCAACCGCGTTTCCAATGGCGGTCGTTGAGAAATGATCGCCGGGATGAGTTGTAGCGGGCTGATATAGCTTTCGCGCGGTCCCTGCTGTTATGTCGCCATACAATCGATTTTCTACAATCGGGGCTTGGGTACCAAACACGGATTGAAGCTTGCTGCTCGTCTTCACATCTTTTGCGCGGGGCACGTCCCACATCAGTTTTGAGAACTCGTCGTAGCGGCTGAAAACGATCGCAACATTGCGCGGCCAAGTGGGTGAGCCTTCCTGAGCAAAAGGAACGCCCGTCGAAGATCCTTCCAGGACCATGGACGAATACCCTGTGGGCATGGCGGCGGCCGCAGCAAGTATGGTCCATCCGCCCATGCTGTGTCCTTCTAGCCCAATCTGCCGAGTGTCGACCATCGGTAAGGATCGCAAATATTTCAATCCATCAGGGCCACCAAATCCATTTGAAAATGCGGCGCCCTGACTATAACCGTGCCCAGTCTGATCAAGTGACAAAACGACATAGCCTCGACGGGCAAATTCGATGGCAAATCCGTCTTGGGACTCGCGCGAGTTTATATAGCCGTGGACTGCCAGAATCCCGGGCGCCGGGGTGGCAGCGGTGGCGTTTTTCGGGATATACAACAAGGCGCTCATGACCGTGCCATTTGTGCCGGTAAACCGGATGTCGCGAACAGTTGTGCCGTCCGCAGTCCGAACGCTGTATGCGAGGAACGCCCCTACCAGAACGATCGCTAATCCAACCAAAATCAGCCACCATCGAGATTTTGTGGCTGGGGCGTGAGCCATGTCTTCGTCTGTGACCGGCAACCGCAACACCCCCAGCTAGATTTCTATTCACGTTCATAAACCAGAGACGCTTATGTTGCAACTATGGGAGATACGTGGCGCGAACAACAAAATTTCGAGCTTTGTATGTTCAACTCTTAACGTTGGGGCAGCCCGTGTTCCAACATTTGCGACTGCAGTGTTAGCCGCTATAAAATAGGAATTCGAGCTGCGTATGTGACAAATGACTTCTGCAGAAAATACAGCTTACACAGATGATACAAACAGCTGTCAGTCGAAGAAACTCTCACCTTCATTGGTGCACTAATCTACAATATGGTGAAATATGATCCGACCGAATGGTAGTCGGCTCCCGCTAACATTGACGCCGTTAAGTTAGCCAATCGGGCGTCACGAAACCTGCCATTCGTTCACCTTACATTTTCCCACTGTCTACGACTGCTTTCGTCGATCAAATCAGGGGGTGCTCATGTCTGGAAAGTTGTGCGTGGGCGACAGGCAGCTTTCATCAGCGTCATAGTGAAAGCTCCCGTTGTTGCGCAGGTTGATCTGCACAGCATTGCGCCCAAATGCAGTCATTATTAGCGCCAACTTGCGCACCGATATGCGGACCTTCGATTGAAGGCATCCGACAAGAAACGTGAAGGGCAATGCTATGGCGATTTTCAGAGCGTTACGCGATTGAGCCTCAACGCATTCATCACGACCGTAAACGACGACATGGCCATCGCAGCACCCGCAAACATCGGCGACATCAATAGGCCAGAGACCGGATAAAGCACACCAGCCGCGACCGGCACACCGATGCCGTTAAACAGGAACGAGAAAAATAGATTTTGGCGAATATTACCCATCGTTGCTTTTGCAAGCGCGCGAGCGCGGACAACGGCTGCAAGGTCCCCCTTGGTAAGTGTGATGCCAGCACTTTCAATCGCGACATCGGTGCCAGTCCCCATTGCTAAACCGACATCGGCGGCTGCAAGTGCCGGAGCGTCGTTGATCCCATCACCAGCCATCGCAACTGTTGCGCCTGAGGCTTTGAGTTCGCCAACAATACGTGCCTTATCGTCGGGCTTTAGTTCGGCATAAACTCCGTCCAAGCCGCCGACTGCATCTGCCACGACCTGAGCGGTCGTCGGATTATCTCCTGTCAGCATAATGACGCGCAGGCCCTGGTCGCGTAACGCCTCTATCGCCTCACGAGCGTTCGCCCGAACGGGATCTGCAACAGCAACCATTCCGGCCAGTTTGCCATCTACTGCGATAAGCATCACCCCTGCACCTTCTCGGCGTCTCATTTCAGCAGCGTCATTGAGCGGTGTTGGATCGACGCCAATACTTTGCATCTGTGCGGTGTTGCCAATTACAATGGTCCTCCCGCCGACTAAGGCGCTAATCCCTGTGCCCACCTGAACTTCAAAATTTTCTGGCTCGCCAAGCTCCAAATGGCGATCTTGTGCTCCAGTCACAATCGCATGGGCCAGCGGATGCTCTGAGCGCGCCTCGACCGCTGCCGTTAGGGCCAACAATTCATTCTCGTCCATTCCGCCAATGGTCTCGATGGCAACCAGCTTGGGCTTGCCTTCGGTAAGGGTGCCGGTTTTGTCGATGACGAGCGTATCCACTTTCTCGAACGCTTGCAGTGCTTCTGCATGTTTGACCAATACGCCTGCTTGCGCGCCGCGACCCGTTGCCACCATGATTGACATGGGTGTGGCTAATCCCAAAGCACACGGACAGGCGATGATGAGAACAGCAATCGCATTGAGCAGGGCGTGACCGATACGGGGTTCTGGTCCGACAAGACTCCAAATGACAAAAGATGCAAGGGCAATGGCGATCACCAGCGGAACGAACCAGCCCGATATCCGGTCCGCTACCGCTTGAATAGGTGCGCGGCTTCGTTGTGCCTCAGCTACCATACGAACGATGCGCGCGAGCATGGTATCGTTACCTATCGCTTGGGCTTCCATGACGAGGCTGCCGGTGCCGTTGACCGTTCCCCCGGTCAGTGCGCTGGTCGCTTCCTTGGCAACCGGTAGTGGCTCGCCAGTGAGCATCGATTCATCGACCGACGACCGGCCTTCGATAACGACACCGTCAACCGGCACTGCTTCACCTGGACGAACGCGCAAACTGTCGCCTGCAACGACATCTGCCAAAGGGATATCGACTTCCGTGCCGTCAGAATTTATCCGCCGCGCGGTCTTTGGAGCTAGATTCAGTAAAGCTCGGATTGCCTTGCCAGTTGCCGCCCTTGCGCGCAGCTCGAGGACTTGGCCGAGCAAGACCAATGCCACGACGACGCCCGCAGCTTCATAATAGACTGGCACCATGCCGCCGTGCATTTTGAAAGTGTCGGGAAATAATTGCGGCGCGAAAGTTGCTACCAAACTGTACGCGAACGCTGCACCTACGCCGATGGCGATCAGGGTAAACATATTGAGCTTGCGCGTGATGATAGATGTCCAACCGCGCGTGAAAAATGGCGAGCCTGCCCAAAGAACGATAGGAGCAGTCAGCAACAACTGGATCCAGGGCGAATAAGTGGGGTCGACTAAGTGTAGGCCCAGAAATTCGGTTCCCATTGTTAAAATAAGGAGTGGCACTGCAAGACCGGCCGACACCCACAATCGCCGCGTAAAATCGATGAGTTCGGGATTGGGTGCGTCATCAAGCGACGGCTCTTCTGGCTCCAACGCCATTCCGCAGATAGGGCAGGTTCCGGGTCCTTGCTGACGGATCTCGGGATGCATCGGGCATGTCCACATCGCACCAGTTTCGGCAACAGGTTCGGCACGCTTGCTATCCGATAAATATTTAGCGGGGTCGGCGGTGAATTTGGCTAGGCACCCCGAACTACAAAAATGATAATGAACGCCGTCATGTGTCGCGTGATGTGCTGTCGTGGTGGGATCAACTTTCATCCCGCAGACAGGATCGAGTCCGGAGGCTTGGGTTGCGGCTTCACCATCTTCATCGGACGCTGATGTTGGAGCGCTATGAGAATTTCCAGATGACATGTCGTTCAACCTACGATTGGAGAAAAGTTTTGATGAAAACCACAAGTGCCCCGTTCGGTCCGAATGATCGTTTATCATTCTGGCGGCCCAAAACATAGCTGGCTATGAAATATGCCTATGTTGGGTTCCGACAAGGAAATGCCCGAACTATGCTAAGTAGCAGCTTGAACTAACACTGGCCGACCGTCTGTCGCGTAATGCAACCATTGAGTCGGCCAATGTCATTAACATGAACGGCAACGATGGGTCGTTACCTCTCCTGCTATGTCCCGATTCATTATTGGGCAGGCTTACCGTGGCTTTTCAGCCAAGCCTGCATTTTCGCGATTTCCCGCGTTTGTGCGGTAATCGTCATTTGTGCCATGTTGCGGGTTTGCTTGTCTGTCGCCTTATCAAGCGCCACGCGTGACATAGCAATTGCGCCGCGATGATGCTCGATCATTTTACGTGTCCATAGTTCAGAAGGAAGCCCTGAGTTTGCCATCATCATTTTTTTGTGCATTTCCATTTCGGTCGCACCATATGGATTGTTGGGATCATTCATCATCGCCATCATATCAGCATGCTCCATGGGAATTTTGGATCGATCCATTGTGCTGTGATCCATCTTGCTGTGGTCCATTGGTGGCATCGAACTTTTCTCGGAAGGCTGCATCTTGCTATGATCCATAGGGGGCATGGGCGCCTGTTGCGCCAACACCGGAGATGTGAAAGCAAATGCCGCGGCTGTTATAAGATACAATTTCATAGTTTTTCCCTTTGATGCTTAATAGGATGCGCGCGTGGTAGTCAGTGAATGATCTGATCAGGTGAGTGGTAACAACTCATGGACGTCGCTCTGACAAGAGAACGGACCCGAGATTGATTAGTTCCGGTGCAGCGGGCGAGGGTGAGAAACGTAATCAACATCGTTCCCATAACATTGCCGAGGGAGGCTGGTACGTTCCAATCCAAGCGGCAAAGCCCAATTAATGCCGTTTCCGATTACCGAGATGGATGTCCGATTTCGCGGTTTGACTGGGGTGGTGGAAGCGTCAGCGACGTTGTCGTGTCCTGACAGGCAGTTTTAAGGGCAAAAGCTTTGAAAGCGGACGTTCAGGACGCCCGCACTGGCTTCGTCGGTTCCCTCTTACTTTTCAGACGCTCGTTTTAGCTAATTAGCGCCCTGATGCTGCCGTCCGTTCATGCGCTTAGGCTAGGACGGTAGGTAGCAAGATTTGGGCCGATCCGGACAGTCTCCTTGTAAGCTCAAATCCATAAAGCAGCCGTTCGTTCACCCATCAAGCTCATGGAAGCTTCATTAGACAATCATAATTTCGGGCCTGTTCGCAAAAATTTAAACAAGCTGCACTTAGTACGGCGAGCAATCCGTTTGCCGATGTGCGCTAATCAGCCGACAATTCACGACTTTTCGCAAAAAGCCTTTTGAACGCAGCTTTGTCTTGAGCGCCGGATACAAGGATTGGGCCAGCAAGATAGGTAGGCGTACCTGAAATACCTAATTGAAACGCGTCCTGCCGATTCCGATCCAATTGGTAATCGATATCCTTGGCATATGTCTGCAAATCGGCCTTGATCTGAGTCCAACTTCCTCCGGAATTTTCGACAACTTCGCGCACTACGCGCGCGTCCAGTCCACGTCGCTCATTCATCAAGTGCGCATGCACCAGTGGATAAATACTTTGGCGGTCGGACGCGAGCGCAACCCGCGCCGTCCATTCTGACATAGCGCCGAAAATAGGCCAGTCTCTGTAAACCAGTCTAACATGACCATCCTGCTCAATGGCGCTTTCCATCGCAGCGTTTGAAAGCTTGCAAGCTGGACACCGATAATCTGTGAAAAGGACAAGGGTAAGCGTTGGTTGCTCAACCTCACGACTTGGCGATGTCCTATCCTGCAAGATGGACTGCGCGGTTTCGTTTGAACTAACATCGCGACCGACTGGGGTTGCTTTCCGTAAGATATGCCAGACGCCGGCGCCAGCAAGCGTCAGTGCAAGTAACTGGGCCACCTCCCTACGCGAGATTTTCTGTTCCATGCTACTTTCCGTCCACGGAGCTAAGGTTTGCGCTTTCATAATAACGTTGTGAACAATTCAACATTATCAAAAAATAGAAATTCCTTAACCTGTGCGGCGCGTAGCGTTTAAACGCTATTATCTCATCGCAGCCAAAATATCGTTGATCGCTACAAATGCGAAACACACAGAACTGTCAGCGACGCCATAAGGCAGGAAAAGATCGTCTCCCACCCTAATCGCTCCGCAGGTGTAGACTACGTTTGGAACATATCCTTCTCGGTCTTCGTCAGCAGCAGACAGGATCGGGTTAGGGGTACGTCCAATCACCTTCGATGGGTCGGATTTATCTAGCAAGGCAGCACCTATCGCATATTTGCGCATCGCGCCTACGCCATGGGTCAGCACCAGCCAGCCCTCATCCAGTTCGATCGGCGCCCCGCAATTACCAATCTGTACCAGCTCCCAAGGAAAGTAAGGCTCCATTAACAGCTCGCCACCATCCCAGTGGTCGATAGAGTCGGAGCGAAGAAGATACAGATTTTTTCCGTCCTGCCGCCCTATCATACAGAATTTCCCATCAATCTTCCGCGGGAAAAGCGCCATGCCCTTGTTGCGACCAGCACCCCCCTTTATCGGTGTGAGGGTAAAATTTCGAAAATTATGAGTCCGGAGCAGTTCAGAGCGAATATCATGCCCGCTATAGGCGGTGTAAGTGCCAATCCATTCGCTCTCGCCATCATCATGCCGAAATTCTACGAGCCGCAAATCTTCAAGCCCATTTCTCTGCGCTTCTGTCACAGGGAAAATCACCGTACCTGATATATTGCTATCCTGATGACAATCGAGTGAAGACACGTCATCTGGCATATCTGGCTTATGCTTTGCCAACATTGCGGCTGTGGCAAAAGAGGGTTGCGGCATCAACATCAGTCGTCGGCCTGTGGAAACAATACCTTCGCGAAAAGCGATTGTTGAGATGTGTCCTTCTCCAACGGCGCGGAGCGAAAGCAGAATTCGAACGCTGCCTGATTGCAAACCCGTCTGGTCCGGATGAAGTACAACGCTAGGATTCATCAAGGCTGCGGCGGCAAAACTATACTCGTGACAAAAATATGCGCCGATCAATTGCCGCATTTCTTTTTTAAATGGCCCTGAAAGCCCTAACCTAGGCTCAATTTCATTGAACCGTTCCTCAAATACCTTTTCAATCTGCCAATGCCGATCAGCAAAATCGCGCAACACCACGCTGAGTTCAGCCCGAACCGTGCGCGTGTCCAAAGCAAAAATTTTACGTGCGAGTTTTTGGACCCGCTCGAGATCAGGTCCTGAAGCTTGCCATGCCAAGTGAAATGGTCGCACGACGACCCGTGCCGGGTCGGCATGCAGCCGCAATTCATGTTGAACGAGTTCTACGATAACGCCTCCCCTATCTAACTTTAGCAACAAATTCTCTAATCGCGATCGTCGCATGTTGATAGGCGAGTACCGATTCAGCGCCTTCATTAAGGTTCAGGCCGCGAGGATTGATCCCGTCATGGCTTGTGCCCGATATAGGGTCGGCAACCGCAACGCCACGGTCGTTGGCGCCTGAAAACCAATTATAAGCTTGAATAGCTTTTGTGAGCCAGCTTGGGTCGCCGGTTAAGTCATAAGCGGCAGAGGCGGCGTCAATCGCTGCCCAAATTTCCACTGGCTGTTGATCAAAAGGGTTTGGCCTTTCATAGGCTCGTCCAAAACTACTTGAACCAACTGCACGGAAATGGCCGCCGGGCGCTTGTTGGATGTTGCTGATCCAGCGCAATGTATCCAACCCGCACTCGTGAATTTCGAGCCGACCCAATCGCATCCCGGCTCGGATCATTGCTTCGGAAAGTCGGCAATTATCATACGCCAAAACGTCTTCAAACCACGTCCAATTTTCCCTGCTGGACTGCTTGAAAATTTCCAACAGCCGATCCGCGCCGGCAGTTACCATCGACATTGCAACTTTATGCCGACCGTCAACTTCCAGCACTCGATCTGCACCGAGCATTGCAAAGGCAATAGCGCGTGGAGATCCAAATGTTTCTGCGGACGAGGAGGTGCGGTCGAATAAGCCCTGCGCCCAATGCCTAAGTCCAGCGGACGGTGCCAAGCGGACGGTCGAACCGAGCGCCCAAATTGTTCTTCCGCAGCTGTCCTCGGAGCCGATATCCTCGAGCCAGTTTCTTCCGAAACCCATGAAATTGCGAAACTCATGACGCTCTTCGTTCCATGAGCTCTGAACAAACGCCGCAAAATTCGTGCCCAACCGACGGACCGTTGCGGAATTATTGTCCATTTTATTGGTAAGCATCAACGCCCTGGCGTTATCGTCAACGCAATATCCGTGGGCGCGATCGGGGACATTGCTAATGCTATGTTGCATTATTCCCGTGTCATCGCAGATTCTGAGCAAACCATCGATGCCAATCGAAGCCGGTATAGGTGACTTCTTTTTTGCCACGCGCACATGATCGATAACATCGAGGGACCGGGCGGCAAAAGCGGGCCAGATCATATCCCGATTCCTATTATAAGCGCGTCCCTGCAAAGCCAGAAGTCTGTCCTTATCATTCAAAAGGCCAATTACTTCTGTTGCGATCGCTTCGCTGTCATTGAATGGCACAATGATGCCATGATCATCGGAAAGTAGTTCAACCGCATGCACATAAGGCGTCGATACAACTGCTTTTCCCAACGCTAACGCATAAGACAATGTGCCCGACGTGGATTGTTCAGACCCCGTATAAGGGGTAACATAAATATCGGTTGCCTCGATCAAATCCAGCAGCGTTTCTGACTCAAGAAACGCGTCAAGCCAATGTATGTGTTGATCAACACACAGCTTCGACGCCAGTGCTTTGAGCTTCTCCCGATAATTCTCACCCTCAGTCGCCACCAAATTGGGGTGAGTGGCGCCCGCAATGCAGTAAAGCAGATTGGGATGCTTCTCGATTATGGCAGGCAATGCAGCGATTACTGCTTCAATTCCCTTGCCAGGCGAAAGAAGTCCAAACGTCAGCAGGACGTCCCTGCCTTCAAAACCAAATTTCGACTTGAACTGCGTTGATCGACCAAATGGCCGATCAGGCACTCCGTGGGGGAGAAGGACGATTTGCTCGCTGTCTGCTCCATAAACGCTGCCAAGCAAATCTCGCGAACGTTCTGACATAATCACCAGCTTGCTCGCGTGCGCAATCAGTCTGCACATCACACGCATTTGGTCGGGGTTTGGATTGGCCAAAACGGTATGTAAGGTAATGACCAAGGGGGCCGCGATCCGGTCGATCAGTTCCAGAACCATATCCCCCGCTGGCCCGCCGAATAATCCAAATTCGTGTTGGAGCCATACGACATCTGCTCCACTTGCGTCGATGTCTTGGGCGGCCTTAATATAACTCTGCAGATCGCCCTCCGTGATCGTCGACGTCACCGAAGCATCGAAGGCGAAAGCCGAAGGTGCACTCGTCATTGCATAGACTTGGATCTGCAGATCGGGTTGAGCGGCTTTTAAAGATGCGTGCACATCTGCGGTGAATGTTGCAATGCCGCACCTGCGAGGGGTGAAACCACCAATCAGTGCAACCAAGTTCGACTTAACCGTCGGCTTCGATTCACCAACAGGCTGGATCACATCCTTAAAGGTATTACGTTCTATAAATTCAAGCACGTCAAATCCTTATAAATTCTCCAAACAGCGGGACGACAGGTAAATAATATGCTTATGCATCACCCTTCAGCTCTTCGGCCAGCAACGCGTCGCGCGCTATGCGATTTGCTTCGATTACTTTGAGATAAAGCTCTGCGGATGTTTCGGCGAGTTCGGCCGCAGGTTTTAAGCCCGTGAAATGTTGATGTTCGACCTTCGCCCTCAGTACCCCTTTAACATCTGGCATGACTGTCCCTCCAATCCGGGGAACGAAAGGCATTAAGGCGCGCGTCAAACACGAATGTTATGATTTCAGCACGTAGCCCGAAAATTTGCCGAGCCCATCGATCTCTTCATTAACAGTGAGAGAAGCGGTTTGTTCCTTAAAGATTTAGGAGCTCGACGGCATCAAATCGGGTTTTTGATCGCGATGTCACCGCGATGGCAGTTTCCGCCAACATCTCACACCTTCAACCGTTCACGCATAGACTCCGATAGCGGCCAATGCAGTGACAGACTGTTTCAGGAAGGAAGGACGGAAGATTGCACCATTGATAGTGCTAGAAATTTCGCTGGACCCGGTATTGTGTCACAGGTGTTTCTTCATGCAACGTTCCACAGAGCCGGGGCTGAATTGCAAGCCGCCCTGCGTTGCGACCCTGAAGCGTCTGCACTTCGGCAAAACCGCACACCGCTTGGTCGCAACGAGTTCATCTGCTCGGTCGAGGACGCCAAGCAGGTGAAAACCCGGCAGCGCCGAATTGAGCGAACTATTAAGGAACGGCTTGAAGGTAAGCGCCGCCGTTGCTGCCGGGCAGGCTGTATCCATCGCACTGACAAGAAATCAAGCTGTTGGCAACAGGCTTTCCTTATCAATAAGCAGAAGCCTTAGCACCCGTGTGGCGTCAAAATACGCTAACTTTCCAGACGTTCATTCAGGTAATCGGGCGTCACGAAACCTGCCGTTTGTTCACCTGACATTTTTCGCTGCATGCGACAGTTTATATGGACCAGATCAAGCGGTACCAATCGCCTGAGACCATCCAAAGGCGCTACTCTGGCAAAACAATTCTCGAGAATTTATCCGTTGTTATAGGAACATTTTTTGGGGCCGGGTGCCTTTAGCATATTACTGGTGGGATAGCTGGTGCTTAAAGGAGAGATCATGTCTGTCTATGTTATCATTATCGCCGTGTTTGGCCTCACGCTTGCAATCTTGGGATTTTGCATGACATGTTGGCAAAGTGCGATCAGGCGTGTACTTGATCGTCCTTTAAAACCAACTCAGTTCGCCGAAGATGGGAACCGGGAAGATGCGATGACGTACATCCTGCGCATCGCAGGAGTTATGATCATGGTGTTTGGGATTGCGATTGCCGGGATGTTTTTTTTATGATTCAGAATTCATAGCGGCTTTGATCGCGACTTAATTTGGACTGCGATGACGCTATCTGACAACATCCTCGTTTCCTTGGTCGGTTGTGTGGCGCCTAACAGGGTCGCTTGACAATGTGACGTGCCCTGGGCTCGATAATTTGGTCATGGACTGGACGGAAACTAACCAGTTCCCCGGGTCCGCGGCGATTGTTGTTAACTTTCCAGACGTTCGATAAGCGTTTTACATTTTGCAAAATCTGCCATTTGTTCAACTTACGTTTTCTGAGAGCCCACGACTGCTTCTGCGGGCCAGTTTAACGAGTGCCAATGGCTGCATCGTCATCTGAAGCGCCTTACCGAACTTTCCGCATTTATTTTGTAAATTGGTGTAAAACTTTGTCTATGTCGACCGTAACCAATTTTGCACGCGGCATGCTCGTTCGCAGTGTGGGGGCCCGATCGCATCTGAACATCGTCTGGCCCTATGTTCGCTATTCTGGTCGATAGCGTACATCTTAGTCTAATTGGAGTGGGTTGAAACCGCCCACTCCAATTAGCATTCCACATCACTAATTTACACGAAGCTGACTTTCAGCTACTATGTTAACTGGCGGTTATCGCTAACTTTTCGGACATACGTTTGGGCCAACTTGCTACCTAATAGCTGCCTTTCGCTCAAGTATTGGCAATAGGTAAGGTTATGGTCAGTGTCTGGTCGATCTTGATCGCTGCCAAAGAAACATAGACATTATCCTTTCCAGCAGGCTGTGCTGATCAACACGAGTGTGCCTGGCGGCGGATCCACTTCGGGGCATACTCGATCAATTTCAAATCGTTAATCTGGTTTTTTGCAGATGTAAGCTGGGCTGCGGGCGTTTGATCCAAATCATATGTGGACACCTTTTTCGGTATTTGTAACCAAAGCCGCCGACATTGGTAGTTATAGTAATCTTTGCGACAGTATCAATTCGGCTTGCTCATGATCGCTAATTTTATCGACATCAATCGCGGCTTCGGCTTGTGACAAAAGTACAAGCGACGCATTGAGCCCAAGCTTTCGCCCCGCCCGGTAAAGCGCAGATCGAAAGCTAATCGTCCGCGTTATTGCACGAAGTGCTAGACCTGGCCCAAAGTGCCAGAAAAGCTTAAACGCCTTCTTCCTGTCATGCTCGGCTTGTGACCATAGCTCAAGAGCCTTCAGCGTGTCACGGCTGCTCAACGCAAACAAGTTCGCTCCCGAATAGGCACCACCTCGAAATTTCAGCCATGTCCGCTTCGACTCAGGGTAGCGTTGCAACAATGTCCGGCGCTCGACTGCTCCGACCGCAAGGTCTGAAACACCCGTGCCGTCTATAAACGCGCTAACCATATCAACCGTCAGCAACGGATGGTCGGCAGTAGTGATGAGGACGGGCCAATCCAACGGGGCCTTGCCAACGACATTTGAGATGCTTTGTGAAATTCCGCCAATACTCTTGGCAAATGTCACGCGATAATCGTCGATGAGGTCGGTCAAGCCAGGCGCGCTTACCATCTCACGGTCTTGCGCCAAAATAACAATATTGCCAATTTGCGGCGTTGCCAGCAGCGTTTCGATGACCCACGCCGCCATCGGTTTTCCTAAAAGAGGCACACAGGCTTTGCTTTCCAATGAAAAAAGGCTCGCCAGCGGATCGATGCCGGGCCGCTGCCCTGCTAAAACAATAGCGGACCATTTGCAGCCTTCTGACCAAGGGTCTGTCATTGGAACGGCAACTGGCCGCAAAGGCGCTTGCACTGAGGCGCTGCGCGCCACGTCATCTTGTACAGGAGCAATTTCGAGCGCCATTGCTAATGGCGGAACGCTGTTTCGAGCTCATCGACCATATCCAGCTCGACTTTTGCAGCTGCTCTGGCCTTGGCTACATCGCCGGACCGTGCGGCCAGATCCATGTGATCGAGCGAGGCGGAAAATCGCGCGGCCAATTTGGCAATTTCTTGTCGTGATTTGATGCCTGCCCACTGCTCTTGTGCAAAAAGGACTGCCACTTTCATATCAGCAAACCGGGCTGGACTGGCTTGAGCGTCGGCGTCAACGCGAAAACCTGCATAATCGAGCAGACTCACATTGACGGGTATTGCCTGCTTACCGCCAACAGCGCTTACCAACGTTCGAAACGCTTCGTTCGATTCAATCGCGAGATCAGCTGTCGCATTCTGCTTTTGGGCGTTTTGGATATTCGCGAGGTGGCTTTTTAATTGCGTGGTAAGCTTTGACGACGCAAATTTCACTATTTTAGCGGTTGCTACGCTGGCCTTCGAAATCATCATTTCCCGCGTCGCACTGTCGGCGGAAAATGATGATTCCGTCAGCGTTTCAAACTCTTCGGCCGCAGCAAGCAATGCGAGATTGTTTGAACTTTCATTGGTCGTCGAAGCAAGGCCACTCGGTGCGTTTGCCTTAGATCCTGGTTGGCTTGCTGCCTGATTGCCGCAGGACGCGAGCAACACTGTGGCTGCCAATACCGATAGATGTTTGATGTTTGAGATCATTGCTCCGCTGGTCCCTTGTCAATCTTGGCTTGGAAGTTTGTCCAAGGCCCAAGACATTGACGGCACCGGAGAGCAAAACCCGCATCGCGCGTTGATAACTAAACGCTATAAGCCAATTTTAATCCCAAATCTTATGGTGCGCGGGCGAAGCGGGGTGATTTGTTTTCCTAAGCCGACAGAAAATGGGTTGCCATAGGAGAAGGTGTTACCGACGGTATCTAAAAGGTTGGTTACATCTAATGTCACCCGCCACGCACCAGCATTGATTCCTGCCGACAAATCGGCCTGAACTGTCTCTCCGTGTTCAAGGACGAGCGGCGGGATCGTGCTCAAATTAGATCCGCCGACATATCGTATGGTTCCATCCACCTTCAAATCCAGCTTTTCCGTAAGTCGGCGCATCCATGCGAAGCTTGCTCGCCCGCCTGCCTTGGCAACATTGGGCAAAGCATTGGAATCCGCATCTTCCAGTCCAAGCGACGGGTCGGTAAGTGCGCTGTCAGTCACAAATACCGCGCCATCCAACGACAGACTATCGACAGGTCGCCAGAGGATATTCGCCTCAAGCCCATATATCCGTCCGCGGCCGATGTTGGCGGTGTATAGCAAGCCGTCGATACTAATCAGATCTGCTTGGATAGCCCGCCAGTTGGAATAGGAGGCGGTGATGCCGCCAGACAAGCGCCTACTGCTGCCACCTTCGGTCCCGCCGAACCGTAATCCCAGTTCGACTGTATCCAGTTCGTCAGAGTCAAAGCGTGTGGCGCTGTTGAGTTGATTGGGGTCAATGGCGATGCCGCCGCTGCGAAAGCCGCTTTGATAACGCAAAAATGCAATGACATCCCCTCGTGGTTTCCAGGAGAGCGCCGCAGTTGGTAAAAACCGGTTCTTAATCGCCTTCGGTTCAAAATCAGGGGCGGTCCCGCCGATTAGCTCGCCGGTCGATTTGCTTCGCTCTAGCCGTGCGCCAACAGTAGCCGACCAGCCAGCCGCAATTGGCTGGGTGGTTTCGCCAAAAATGGCAAATTCTATCCTTTCGTCGCGCAGTATGGCCAGAGGCGCAGGTGCATCTTGTGGGCCTATAATACGTTGGATCCGGTCAATGCTCCGCAACAGGCTTAACCCCGCGACCCAGCTACCTCCATTCGAGGTGCTTTGCGATAGCCGGGTTTCATGGGTCAAAAGGGTAATCTTGTTGGCTGCATCATAGGCAATTATGCCCGGACGGCCTCGATAGCCCGTGGCATCGAAACGCTCGGATAGGTCGTGCTTGACCACGCTAGTGCTCGATAGCAGACCCAATTGTGACCATTGCTTGCTAATGGTCAGATTGGCGGCCCTGAAATCATTGTCGAAAGGCTGGGCGATATTGGCCGCATGCGATAATCGGGGCAGACCACGCTCTGCATATTGGTTGTCGCGTGTGTCGATGTTCTGAATGACTCCGCCAAGGTCGACGGTCCAATCATTGCCGGGCTTCACGCGCAATGTTGCCCGCCCGCCCCGAACCCGCGCCCGGTTTACATCGCTTTGGCCCCGAGCCACATCGTCGATATATCCACCCTCGATCTGGCGATAGCCAACAATACGGAGTGCTGCAAAATCGGAGATCAGCGGCACATTAACCATTCCGCCGATGTCGAACCCGCTTGCGCCGCCCTTGATGCTGGAAATCCCACCGCCTGCTTCAGCATGAAACCTGTCAGTGTCCGCAGCTTTGGGCATGATTCGAATAATGCCGCCAAGCGCGCCGGCACCGTATAATGTGCCTTGCGGGCCTTCGATCACTTCAATGCGGTCGATATCGTACAGCCGCAAATCGGGTTCGGGCGCGTTATAAGTCAGGCGAAGTTCACCTAGGTAAAGCCCGACAGTTGATTGTGTTGGTCCCGAAAAGCTGCTGTCGGCGATGCCGCGAATAAAGACCTTATTACGGCCCGGACCCAGATTGGTCGAAGTCAATGCCGGAATTCGGGCGACGAACGCAGCCGTTCCCAGATTCTCCGACATGCCGACACCGCCGACTTTTTCGACGTGCGCCGTGCCTGCGTAGCTGTCGAGCGGTTGGTTCTGTTTGCTGGCCGTAACTATTATTTCTTGCGCAGGAAATTCTGGCTGCGAAGGAAGCATAACCGCTGCGGGCTTGACGTAAGGAGATTTTGGAAGCTGGGGGCGGCGGGCCACCCTTTTAGGTGCTGCGCGGACAATACGGTAGGTGGATGTGTCCACCGCAACAAAATCAAAACCGGTGCCTTGCAAAATTTTTTGAAGAGCGCGCGTTACCGACATTCTACCGCGTACGCCTCCGCTGCGTGTTCCGCCAAGCTGTGCATCGACGCCGCCGATCGAGATTTGGGCTTGCTGCCCCAAAGCAATCAGCGCGGTATCAAGCCGTTGAGCCGAGATGTTGAAATTCTGGTCCTTGGCAAACGCCGGTTCCGCGCAGATAAGCAGTGCCGCAATAAAAGCCGGATAGACGTGCTTCATGAATTCAGGAGGTCAATTGCCATCCAGACGCACTATGCTGTGCACGAACGCCTAGCAAGCCTTCAAGCCGTCGAAACAACCGCTTTCTGTCCTTTTCGACGCGGATGACGCCGGTAAAACGACGGCTGCCCAAATTGTCCGACACCGACACTTTATCACCAATTGCACGGGACAGATCGAGCGCGATCACGCTAAGAGGCGCATCCTGATAGCTTAACTGCCCGTTCCGCCATCCCGCTACCGTTTTCGGATCGGCTTTCGATATTATGGGAACCGGACGTGCCTTCGATACCGTGAGTTTGTTACCAGCAGCGACATTAACCGCTTCCGCTGCCGGATTATAGCGAACCGCACCATCAGAGACTGATACTTCGAGACTGCCACTATCCTCTCGCACGTTAAAAACCGTGCCAACATCTTGGAGCGTAGCGTTGGCTGTCTCGACAACAAAGGGGTTCGATGCATCATGGCGGATAGTAAACACCGCTTCACCCGCCTCCAGCTTCGCAAACCGGCTGGATTTGGCATCTAACAACAGCCTGGTCCCGCCGTTCATCGCAATTTGTGAGCCGTCCGAAAGGGCAATCTCGCGTGTTTCGCCAGGCTGCGTTTCATAAGTCTGCAAATCCCGGCCGGATAACAGCATGGGCGATGCCAGCAACGCAACCGCGACACTAGCAGCCACTGCTTGCAACCCACGCCGTTGATACCATTTGGCAGGAATGGGCTGATTGTCATTTTGCGGTGTTTGCAGGTCGGCCTTGGTAGTGGCTATCGTGTCAGACAAATCGTCGTCCGCCATTGCGACAGCGTCATAGGCTTCGGCATTGGCGGGATCGATTTCCAGCCAGTCTGTGAACTCTGCCCATTGTTCAGCGGACGCAGCAATGTTGGACAAGCGAATGCGCCAACTTATTGCTTCGTCAATCTTGTTCTCAACTGGCATGGCCCGGTCCCTCGATATCAAGACGTTCTGGCGCTGGATTTTCCGCATCAAGGTTGCGCTGGAATTCCAGCACGGCACGATACGCCCTTTGCAGATGCTTTTCCACCGCACTCAGGGTGATACCAATTGAGGCCGCGATTTCTTTTTGCGGTACACCATCTATCCGGACAGCGCGAAAGACAAATGCGGTTCTTTCGGGCAAATCGTCAAGCGCTGCATCAACACGCCGCAGATGATCGCGTGCTAGCAAATATCTCTCCGCATCTGGCTGGTTGTCGACCGCCATGGCCAGAACTCCGTCAATCTGGCCATTTGTCCATTCAGTTTCACGGTTGGTCCGTCGAACCGCGGACCGCCTGCGGTCTAGCACCAGATTTTCCGCCATTCGGTAGATATATGCTAGCGGCTCTGCAACCGGCCCAGGATCTAGAGTTTCAAGCTTGACCCAAAGGTCTTGAAGCACATCTTCCGGATCACCCGTCCCGCCCAACCGCGCGCGCAAGAAGCGATGCAGCGTATCGCGATTGGACATAAACACCGTTGCAAGACCGCTAATCTGTTTCACAGTTGTGTGAGATTCGGTTTTTTCAGTGACATAACTGCGCTGATAGAATGCCACCTGCCTAACACCAACTGAATTTGCCATCATGCTGTCCTGCGCAACGACATTTAGCGAGAGCAATTGCGGCTCGCGAAGATAAGAAATTTCCAAAACAAGGGTTTCGAGACTCGCTTTGAACGCAACTTACCCCGCCACCAAGGCAGTACGGTTGTAGTGCCACGGTTGTAACGCAAGGACGCTAACAGGTTCATGATGACCAGACGTCAACAGAACTTCTAACCCGCACATCGATATTGCTGATTATGCTCAAACGTATCGGCAGCTCGTTAAGCGACGTTGCGTTTGCATTCCCGAAGCGTCTCATACTGCCGGAACAGCTCCGCAAAATGATCGTCAATTGTGTGAGCCTTTATAGCAGCCGTAACGGCTGCTGATCTCAGATCGTCACGGTTCCTTGTTGCCAGACGATGTACGGCGTTAGTCACATCAACCGCATCGCCTGACTTATAGGTCTCGCCTGTAGCCGCTGTCACGAAATCGGACGAGCCACCTTCGTCTGGCACAATCAAAGGTAGGCCCGAAGCAACGGCCTCTGCTGCAACCAACCCGAAAGTCTCTGCCTCACATCCGTGGATTAGCGCATCGGCGCTAGCCATAACGTCAGCCAACAAAGCCCTGTCACGGATTGGGGCGAGAAGCTGGATATGCGGGTTACCCCCAATATGACCCAAGATTTTGGCACGGTCACGCCCATCGCCAATTAATACCATACCTACAGGGTGCCTGTGCCCGGCCGATATGCTGGCATCAATGACCATCGGCCAGCGCTTTTCCGCACTCATTCGGCCAACGCCAAGTAATAATAATGCGTCTTCAGGCAGGCTACAGCGCCGCAGCAACTCCGTACGCAATTCAGGGTTGCGGCGGTCTGGTGAAAATAAGTCGGGATCAACTCCCATCGGGATGGTGCGCACGCCAGCAACGCAGCCGGCGGTTAGTCGGGCGGACAGATTGCTATTGGCGCTGACTACACAATCGAAACTATTGCCGAGCCGACGCAAATATCGCCAAAAAAATTCAAAGCCCTGGTCAATATTGTCCCGGCTGCTGATGCCTCCAAACCATCGGTAGGCATATGCCGCCAGCGGGTCGGCGTGCATGAGCAAGGCGCGCGGTGCATTTCCCTTCCAGTCCGCCACGATGCTCGCTGTGCGCCACGGCGATGAGGCTTCAACAATGTCAGGCATTTCGCGGTCAAGCACTTTATGGACGGTTTGTGCATCGTCGAAATAGCGATATCTGCGATCAACGATCAGTTGTGGGCTCGCAATGTGAATGATGCGCCCACCCTCGGAGCGATATTCGGTCCGATTTTCAGCGCCAGGGGCAATGATGACGATTTCCTGCCCCATAGCAGCACCGATTTTTAGCTTACGTTCGACGTATGTTTTTACCCCGCCGCCGTGCGGTGTGTAAAATGCACAGACATCTACAATCTTCATTTGCTGTTGATCGGGCCGAAGGAAATTAGGTTATTCCGGTAGTTCATTCGAATGGAAATTCGCGTAACGCCTGACGACGCATTGACTGTAGCTATTGCCGCCTTAGGCTTTGACCATCCCAGTTTTGGATTGCCCGCAAAACCGATGCCGTCTGATTGGAAGCTGAATTTTAGGTTGTGGTCACGATCATGGAGCAACGATAACGAATATTTTCCAGCCGATGGCACCCGCATACATAATATTGGTTCGTTTGATCCAGTCAGCGCCAAATCCACGCGGCGAAATGTCTTTCCTGCGTTGATCAATATGGCGTCATCAGCCAGGAAGTCGTTGTCATTATCAGGGTATAGTTCAGCTCGAAGCAGTCCTTTGTGGTCCTTGAGCCCGATGGCAGTAATGATCAACGCTGGTCCGGTTTCGTTGGGACGACAAACGGCGTCGGCCTTTCCCAGCGAAGCGTTCGGCTTCACCGGCGCTGCACCCAATAGGAAGAGCGCAATAAGAGGCGTAAAATATATTTTCATCCTTTGGCAACCTCCACAAGATCGGCACACATCAGCACGCCGCCTATCAGCAAATGGTTTGCCAAAATGCAGGTTGCGATGACAGCGATCAGTGTGGCAACAGTTCCATCATTGCCGATGAGGAAAATTGCCAGGCTGGCAAAAACCAGTTCTTTGTTGGGAACGAATGGCAGCCGGGTGACCAGCAATTGAAGCGTTGCGAGTAATATCAACCATACCAGAGATATATCTGGCAAAGCTGCATGCCACATCACGCCGGATAATATAGTCGTGAGAAGCAACCGGACGACATGGACGCCGAATATGGCTTTGAGTTCGGATTTTTGCAGTGAGAATATTCGGCTGCGAAACAGCAGCACCACCATCGACATGCCTATAATTAGTCCAGCCGATAGCAGGACTGCTTTGGCATGAAATTGCGGTGCAACCGTACCCACGAGTGGCCAAGCCGCCACCATCATCAGCAACGTTATCAAGTTGCCCGCCAATGCAGACAATATGCTGACGTCTTTGATGGCGCCAAAGGGTGCCGTCACCAATTCTGCATGCTTGCGCGCCCATGTATAGAAATAGGCCTCGCCGCTGTATCCAAGCAGTACCTCATTGCTCACCATTTTGCGCAATAACGCTACGAACCCGGCGGCAGGAAGGCCCCACAGGCGACGGAAGATAAGCCACTCTGATGAAGGCAATGCGAGATAATAGCCCGCAAATGCCAACCAGAACATGGCGCTAGCCGGAAGCGTATCTATCGCTTGGGTAAAGCCGAAATCTTTGATTTTCCAGATGATGGTAACGACGAACGCCAACGACAACAGTCCGGATAACCAGCCTTGCCAGTTGAAGCGTCCGGCTTCAAGTTCAGGAAGTGCGGGTAGCGAAAACCGGTCAATTTCATTCATTGGTCGCGTAGCCATCGGTTACCTGCTTTTGTTCAGTTCTATAGTTGTGACGGCACGACTTGCGATTTCCCGCACTCGCATATGCGAAAATTATGTAGGATGCAGTTCGACATAGGATGAGGCGATGTGAGAGCGGCCAAATGCGCGCAGTGCACGGCCGATTTCGGCGACGAGCTCCGGCGCATCAACATCATTTGGATGCACAGCAAACCGGACAACGTCAGCGCGAGACAGGACTATTGTCGCAATCCGCGACCACAACAAAGAGCTTATCATGCGGGAAGGCGACCGGCTTGCATATGTTACAACGGGGCCGCGCGTATGAACTTTTCCATCCTGCGGATTCCAAACGCTGAAATGGTCTTCGCAAAGCGTAAACCCTTGATGCACAATCGCTCTGAGGCTGTCGCGGCTGTATAACCACGCAGGGGCGATAAAACCGGTGACGGGACGACCAATAATGTCCTCAATCATTTTTCGGCCATCGATTAGCTTTCGGCTGGCATCATAATAGCTAAGCCCCAGAAACTCACCTTCGCCAGCGGTCAATCTCCGTGCCTTTAGCGATGCGCCAATGGAGTTGTGTTTGCTGTCGTCCAGATGTGTGAAGCCGTGTAAGAATATGTCACATCCATCGTCTGCCCATCCGCGCAACCGTTTCGCAAACTCGGTATCATGGTCGAGACGTCCCTCGCGGTGAAAATCAGGGACGACGAGCATTGCAAATTTGCCTTTGCCAACGACCTCTTCGATCAATGGTACTAGCCGCTCAAGCCGGTCCAAATGGTAAGGTGTAACGTCATGGATTGAGGCCAACAGCCGCCTTGTAGAGGTCATGCTGTCGCTCTGGCGGGATCGCAGGCTGCGATGACGAGGTGCTCAATCGCTTTGGAGTATCGGCGCGCATCGTGATGGTCGGTTACATATAAACGCCCAGCCGTTCCATGCTGTCGGCGTAACTCGTCATTGCGCGCATAGATGAGCATTGCGGCAGCGAGCGCATCAGCGTTGTCGGGAGGGACCAGAAGTCCGGTTTCGCCAGCGCGCACAATTTCCGGGATACCGCCGACATCGCTTGCGATAACGGGCAAACTAAAGGCAAATCCTTCGACAACCGTAAGCCCGAACGGTTCGGCAAATATACTCGGCACCACGCAAACATCATATTCAGCGATGTAGGGGCAGACATCGGTGCGGTAGCCAACGAACGCAAATTGCTTGGCTAACCCCAAACTATCAACCAGCGCGCGGCACTCGGCAAGATGGTCACCGGGATGATCTTCAGGCGTATCACCCACGACGACGAAGCGAAGTTTGCGGGCTATATGTGCAGGCGCTTCATCAATGATGATGCGCGCGGCGCGGACCATTATTTGATAGCCTTTGCGCGCAACAACGCGGCCATGACTACCGAAGATGATATCGTCACGGTCCCACCCCATTTCCTGTCGCAATGCAGGAATTGTTCTACCCCCGCCAAATTCGTCGAGGTCAACTGGATTGAGAACTACGGTCGTCTTGTCGGCAGCAAAATCGACCATCTGTGCAGATGCCTTACTGACACAGATAATCGAACGGACATTAGAAGATCGTGCCATCCAGCGGAACGGTCCGCTTAAGATTTCGGGTAGGCTGGTGTCGTGCAGATGCCAAAGCACCGGTACGCCGGCGAATCGCGCCAGCAAACCGCCAATGAGGACCGCATAGAGGCCATTGCAGTAAAGCAGGTTATATTTGCCCCTGCGCATCCGCAGCGCCAAAGCCCCGACGCCTAAAAAAATGCGCGGAACATTGATGAGTGCGCGCATAGCTTTCAGCCAGAACGGCGCGGCAAAATCCTTCCGTTCCATTGGTCGGCGCAGTGGCTGGATCGGATTCTCTATCAGGTTGGCATCGAAACTAATGTCGTCGGCCACAGCCTCATCTTCGTAAATGTCGCTAAGCACATCGGACCGCATCAAATGGACGCCGACCAACAAGCGCCGCTTATCTGCGTAACGCAAAAAGTGAAGTAAGACCTTGCCCGGCCCCCCATTTCTCGGTGTGTCGTTAAAAATCAGAACGCGCGAGCCAGTTCTATTGGTTGACGTATTGGCGTTGAGTTCTGTTCTGTTGGATAGCGAAAGCGTGGTCATAACGTTTCGACGTTACCGGTCGGCAATATCCGCACATGTAACCAAAGCCATATTCAGAATGATTTTCGGAGAAAGAACCCAAACCGGGCATCGCTGCGCCCGGAAGGTGCGCCAAATAAGGCAGCATCGCTTGGAGATATCCGCTGGCTTCGTAAGTCAATGCCATAGTTAAGCTTCACTGGATCATGCGATGGGCTAAAGCTCGCCGTTAGCGAAGCTCCTTGTGCCGAGAGCGGTGCGCCGCCTGCCAGTTCGACAAGCCGTTCGGGCTGACTGCTCACTCTAATCGGCTTGGTTACAAAAAGGCTGGTGCTCAGCCGGAATCCGGAATCGTGAGTCCAGCCGAGAGTAGTGGCAACATTGCCGGTTCTATAAATGTTATGGGCGGCAATGTTGATGCTTGGCCGCCGATTTTCGAGTGCGTAGGACATACCAACAGACAGACTGTCGCGTCCGCTGATTTCCTGAACCAACCCCATATCTGTAGCTATCACCGAGTATCTGTTTAAATTGGCAGATGGGAGGTCGTCTATCCGACGTTGCGATTTGGCACGCATCATTTTGAGTGTCAGCGAACCGTTTTGCCAATCATGTGACATCGAGCGCGATTTAATTCGTTCCGCCTTGTCTACCAAGCGGAAGCTAAATGGGGCCGCTGCCAGTTCTGACCTTCCGCTGTGGTCCTGTGAAAGCGCGATAGTCGACACCATGCTTTTGCTTCCAGCCTGACCGATTTGTGGGTCATCATTTGCTTGAGCGTTTGCCGACAAGAAGGCCGTCGCAACGGCCAGCGCCGAGATTGCAATAATGCTTCGATTCATGGCTCCATCCCCAGACCACATGGCTGCACGATTGCATCCCTCTCGGAAATGAAGACGCCATCGCCTGACCACATCCACACTTTAAAATTAAAAGTGCGGATTTCCCCGCAACGCGCCGTCATGTTGGAAAGCCCAAATGGGAGGATGGTTGTGTCGATATTGTCTAAAATCCTAAAACTGGTTCTCGCTATTGGTTGTTTGACTGCATTAGGCAGCGCTGCTGCAGCAGCCCCGACCAGGCACATCTCACTTTCGGTGATGACCTATAATGTCCACGGACTACCTTGGCCAATTGCCCGAAACCGCACAGCGGCTTTTGAAAGAATCGAAAAAAGGCTGTCGGCGCTTCGTCAAGAGGACGCTCAGCCGCACGTCATTGTGTTGCAGGAAGCATTTACCGAACGCGCCAAGGGGATCGCCACAAGAAGCGGCTATCGCTATTTAGCCATCGGGCCATCCGAAGCCATGATCAATACCAGTCAGCCTGCAAAGAAAGATGCGCGGTTTGTGAATGCCGCAAGTTTTTTCAAAGGTGAAACAATGGGAAAAATGTTGGATAGCGGCCTTCAGATTGCTTCAGATTATCCTATTCTTTCGGTCAAGCGCGGAGCATTTCCTTCTTTTGCCTGCGCCGGTTATGACTGCCTCGCCAATAAAGGCGTGCTGCTTGTCACCGTCGCAATACCGGGAAGCAATACCCCCGTGACCATTGCCACCACGCATATGAATTC
>JANMJX010000126.1:0-2671 GCA_031371575.1 Sphingomonadales bacterium | reverse complement strand
GATCCCTATGACTGGGTGCTCGCACGTGCCCGCTTTTTTGTGTCCGAACAATTTTCGGGCAATGTCGACCATCTCAAATCAGGCGAGCTTGAGCTGGACGAGCTTTTGACGATGATGATCTTCGGCTTGCCGGGAAAGGCGCCCTCACTCAGACACAGCTATGAATTGAACGCTGCCGCCTGGCTGGGCGCGCGGGTATTTCCGGTGAAATACGAAGATATTGTCCACCATGTGCACAATCTCGCACATGATGATGCAGAGGCATTTTTTACTGAGCTTTTGTCAGCATGCGGGATAGAAGTGCCAATAGACTGGCGCGACCGGGTGACAATTGGTTCGGATCGAAAGCAAAGCGGAACGGCACGCGAGAATTTGACCGGCGTTTTGGTGGATCTGCCCGAAGCTCTTGGCCCCCGGCATCGTAAACTGGTCGATTATCATGCACCTGGCCTGCGGGCGCTGCTTGGTTATGTATAGGGCCATGGCATCATGACCATAAGCAACGCGCAATTGGGACTGGCAGCATTTCCAAAATTGTCCGAAGCCGCAAGGCTGATGGCCGATGAAAAGCTTGATCAGGCTGCGCGCCTGACAATGGAGCATCTGCGACAACATCCCAACGACCCGAGGGGTCTTGCGCAACTTGGTACAATCGCGATGCGCCTTGGCGCATTGGGTCAGGCCGAGAATTTTTTTCGCCAGTCTCTCCGATATGGCGCAACCGCAGTTGAGGTCAAACGCAACCTTGCATCAATATTGAACCAGCAGGAACGGCTCGGCGATGCGCTTGCCATGTTTGAATCGCTGTTGAAGGAACAGGATGACCCGGCTTTGCGGGTCATTATTGCCGTCATCTTGGACAAACTTGGCCGCACCGACGATGCCATGGATTTGCGCAAGCAACTGGTGAGCGAAACCCCCGACAATCCCTATTACTGGATAGCATTTGGGCATAGCAAGCGCGCAGCCGGCGCCGTTGACGAAGCCATAAATGCCTATCGCAAGGCAACCGAACTGGATTTTGAATGCGGCGAAGCCTGGTGGGGCCTCGCCAGCATTAAAAGCCGGATATTCTCCGACGAGGATGTCACCAAAATCCGGCGTGCCGTCGACACCGCAGTTGACGTGCGCAACAGCGCGCCTGCACATTTTGCGCTAGCCCGCGCATTGCACGACCGCGCGCAATTTGCAGAAGCGTTTGAGCAATATGTGATTGCCAACCGGCAACGCGCAGAAAGCATCGGCTATGATGCAAGCGAACTTACCGCCGAGGTAAGCGAGGTAGAACGCACCGTAGACGCCGCGTTCATCAGCAATCTGCCGTCGCGCCAAGCAGATCAGGATATACCTGTTTTTATCGTTAGTCTGCCCCGGTCCGGGTCCACATTGCTCGAACAGATGCTTGGTAGCCATCCGGACATAGAGCCCATTGGTGAACTGCCTTACATTCCCGCCATTTTGAGGTCGGTTATCGAAATGGCGACGCGGCGGGGTCAGGTTACAGTCCCGCAGCTCGTGGCAAATATCACCGACCAGCAGGCCGAAGCCTTTGGACAGGATTATTTGAATCGCGCCAAATTGCACCGCAAATCGAACAGCCGCTATTTTATCGATAAGTTGCCGCACAACTGGAGCAACATACTCTTCATCCGCCGCATCCTGCCGCAAGCGAAATTCATCGATATCCGCCGTTCGGCGATGGACTGCTGTTTTTCCAATTTCACGCAGTCTTTCTCTTCGGCCCATGCATCGTCTTTCGCACTGGAAGACATCGCAAGATGCTATGTCGATTATGTCCGAATGATGCAGCATTTGTCGCAAGTTGCACCGGGCATGGTCTACCATGTGGCCTATGACCAGCTGGTCGAGAACGCCGAAGCCGAACTGCAGAGGATAGTCGGCTATCTGGAACTTGATTGGAATGCGTCTATGCTTGACTTTCACAAACTGGGACGCGTCGTACGCACGCCAAGCAGCGAACAGGTCCGGCGACCGCTTAATCGCGATGGCATGGGGGTCTGGACGCCTTACAGCCAATGGCTCGGTCCGCTTCGGGAAGCACTGGGCGAGCCTGGCGAGATCGGCTGATTTGGCAGGCAATAGGTAGCGAAAACGCCCGATTAGGTGCATTTCCGCTTGATATTTCAGGTCGACATGGCTAATGGCCGCATCAACACGCCGCCTGTGACCGCGGCGATTTTCGTTTTTAGCCTTACAAAATGGCGGTTTTAAGCCATTTTGCCGATTCGATGCGGAGTTGAGTTTTTTTATGCAAATCATGGTTCGCGATAATAATGTTGATCAGGCCCTCCGCGCGCTGAAGAAGAAGCTGCAGCGTGAAGGCGTTTATCGCGAAATGAAGCTGCGTCGTCATTTTGAAAAGCCATCGGAAAAGCGTGCGCGTGAAAAGGCCGCCGCTGTCCGTCGGGCGCGCAAGATGGAGCGCAAGCAGCAGGAACGTGACGGCGCGAAATAGGCGTCAGCACTCTCCAACAAGGAAGGCGCCTTTGACCGGCGCTTTTTTTGTGTCTGGAATCCGCGCCACTTTCTGCTAGTCAGCCCGCAACTCAGCCCATAGGAAATTCATATGTCCGTCACTGCCGTCCCTATCTTGCCCATCAAAAAAGGGTCGCTCACCAAATATTGGATAGCGATTGCCCTGGTACTCGCG
>JANMJX010000108.1:0-7825 GCA_031371575.1 Sphingomonadales bacterium | reverse complement strand
GCCAGCGGGTTGATTTCGATCTGCTCGGCATCGGTGCCGATGAACGCGGCGTAGAGGCCAGCGAGCACAGTCTGCGCCTGCTTGGCAAGGTCGCCTGCCAGGCCAAGCGCCTTGGCCACGCTACGGCCATGGTGCGGCTGGAGGCCAGCGGCTGGATCGATGACGATCGTATGGATCTTTTCGGGGCTGTCATGCGCCACATCTTCGATGTTCATGCCGCCTTCGGTCGAGGCTACAACTGCAATCCGGCTCGTGGCGCGATCAACGAGCAACGCGAGGTAGAATTCCTGCTTAATGTCTGCGCCATCGGTGATGTACAGGCGGTTGACCTGCTTGCCCTCGGGGCCGGTCTGGATCGTCACAAGCGTGTTGCCGAGCATATCCTTGGCATGCGCTGCAACCTCATCCAGATTGAATGCAAGCCGCACGCCACCCTTTGCATCGGGACCAAGTTCCTTGAACTTACCCTTGCCGCGGCCACCAGCATGAATCTGCGATTTCACCACGTAAAGCGGGCCGGGAAGCTGTTTAGCGGCGGCCACCGCCTCTTCAACGCTTAACGCCGCAATGCCGGCTGGCACAGCCACACCATATTTTGCGAGCAGTTCTTTGGCCTGATATTCATGGATATTCATGGGAGATTACGTCCTCGGGAAAATAGAGTTTCGACGGTTGCTTAAGCACAGACGCGGCGCGAATGGAAGGGCCGGGTCCCATGTTTTTTGGTCTACGCAGAGGCGCACAGGACGCAGAGATTGTAATGGATTTCTCTGCATCCTCTGCGCGCCTGCAGGCAAAACATTCAAGCTAGTAAGTGCAGCGCAGCCAATTCGGAACGGAGCGACGCTGCATTGGTATAATGATGTGCGGCAAAGCCGTTGGCGCGGGCGCTGACGACATTGTCGTGATTGTCATCGATGAATATCGCTTTGCCGGGCTGTAGGCCAAAACGATGAAGCGCAAGCGCGTAGATGGCTGGGTCGGGCTTCACGAGCTTCTCCACGCCGGAGACGATGATATCCCCGAAATGATCGAAGATCGGCTGGGTAGGTCGAAACCTTTCCCAAAACTGCGCTCCGAAATTGGTGATGACGAACAAGGGGATATTGTTATCGGACAGTTCGCGCACGATGTCGTGCGTGCCAGCGATGGGCCCCGGAATTGTCTCTAAAATCCTGTCTTCATATGCCCAGATGAGGTCGGCATATTGCGGAAATTGGGCGGTTCGCTCCGCGACCATATCCTCCAGCGTCCGGCCGGTATCATGCTGATAATGCCATTCGGGGGTAACGATATGAGTCACGAAATATTCGCGTTTGGCCTCGTCTGTGATCAACTTTGCGTACAGATAGCGCAGGTCCCACTCGAACAGCACTTTGCCGACATCAAATACAACAGTGTTAATTTTGGTCACGGTCTTGTCCCGGTAGTGAGGTCAACTGGACGCAAAAAAACCGCCCGCGAATCAAATCGGGAGCGGTATTTTGCCTGAACCAACTGCCTGCATTGCGCAGGCAGGGCCAAATCAACCCTGGCGCGCCTTGAAGCGCGGCTGGGTCTTGTTGATCACATAAGTACGGCCACGGCGGCGAATCACGCGGTTGTCGCGATGGCGGCCCTTGAGCGACTTCAGAGAATTAACGACTTTCATCGGATTTACCCGTCTTTAAAATGCATGAAGCTTGAATTGAAGGCGCGCTCCTATGGGGCAGGCCGCGGAAAGTCAAGCGCGATTGGCCGTTGACACGAATTCATCGGTTATACATCGCTTGCCATGTTACAGGAGGGGCTTAAGGATATGACCATGACGAAAAACGCCCGCTTACTGCCGCTTATTGCCCTTACGCTGCTCACGGCATGCGTTGTTCCCACTGGACCTGTCGAGGTAATGCGGTTCAACCGCGCGGCCGATGGTGTGGCTTATGGAACGGGTAGCTTTAACGTTCGGCTTGCGGGCGAATCGGCTTCGGACCAACCTCTGGCAGGCGCGCCCTATCTGGCTGCAGTTGCGCGTGAAATGCAGCGCGTGGGCTATCTCGATCAAGGCAGCGGCTCCGACGTCATCGCTGAAGTGCGCTTTAGTACCACCACGATTCGTCCTGACCGCCGATCGCCGGTTTCTGTTGGAGTCGGCGGCTCAACAGGCAGCTACGGCTCTGGCCTGGGCATTGGCCTTGGCATCAATTTAGGTGGTGGGGGCGCGTCGCAGGTGCAGACCACGCTATCTGTGCGCATTTTGCGGCGCGGGGACCAGATGGTGATCTGGGAAGGCACCGCCGTGCAATCGGCAAAAGCAGGCTCACCCGCTGCGCAACCGGGCATATCGGCATCCAAATTGGCTCAGGCGTTGTTTAAGGACTTCCCGGGCGTGTCTGGCGAGACTATTCGCGTGCCCTGATTTTAATTGCGGTACCGGGCTGGTGCCGCCTTGTAAGCGAGAGCGAACCAACACATGCCGATTACTGACGTTAATGCCGCCTTTGACAGTGGTAACATCATTGTCCACGCCATAAACGGCAATCTTGCGACACTCGCCATCCGCAAGGACAAGGATTCCGAATTCGCGCAATGGTTCCATTTTCGCGTCGCCTGCACCGCTGGCGAGGAGCTGGAATTGCGGATCACGGGTCTGGAGAGCAGCGCCTATCCCGGCGGTTGGCCCAACTACCGCGCCTGCGTGTCCGAAGACCGCGATTATTGGGGACGCGCTGACACGTCCTATGACGCGGCGGCTGCAGGCGGCACGTTGACGATTCGGTATACACCAGCAAGCGACATCGCCTGGTTTGCCTATTTTGCGCCTTACAGCATGGAGCGGCACCATGATCTTGTTGCCGAGGCAGCATCGGTCGAAGGCGTCAATTATCGCTGCCTTGGTCATACTCTTGAGGGGCGCGCCATTGACTGCCTAGAAATGGGCAATGGCGACACGCAGGTCTGGTTATATGCAAGGCAACATCCCGGCGAAACGCAGGCTGAATATTGGATGGAGGGTGCCATCGATATGCTTACGGACCTCAGCGATCCGCACACGCGGGTATTGCTCGAAAAATGCCGCCTGCATATCGTGCCGAATTGCAACCCTGACGGCAGCTATCGCGGCCATTTGCGCACCAATTTTCTGGGCGTGAACCTCAACCGCGAATGGGCCGAGCCGTCCGCTGAGCGCAGCCCCGAAGTGCTGGCGATCCGCAGCGTTATGGACGAACAGGGCGTCCACTGGGCGATGGATATTCACGGCGACGAGGCCATTCCGGCGGCCTTCATGGCTGGCTTTGAAGGCATTCCGTCGTGGACCGACGGCCAGGGGGATCGGTACAACCAATTCGTCCATCGCGTGGCTGCGCGCACACCCGACTTCCAGACAGAATTGGGCTACACCAAAGCGGGTCCGGGCAAGGCTAATCTGTCCATGTCCACCAACCAGTTGGCCGAACGTTTTGGGCCATCGCATCAGTGCGTTTCAATGACGCTTGAAATGCCTTACAAGGACACGGTGCACGGCAATGATCCCGACCAGGGCTGGTCACCCGAACGATGCCGTTTGCTGGCCCGCGAGTGCCTCGCTACGTTGGCCGAGATGGTCTAAAAAAACGCGATCATGATGCGGATCATCGAGGACGACCTTACTGGCGCCGAAATTCGGGCTTTGCTGGAAACGCACTTCGCCGGGATGCTGGCAAATTCGCCAGCGGAAAGCTGTCATTTCCTCGACTTTGACGGGCTGAACGCGCCCGATGTGACGTTCTGGTCGATTTGGGACGGTGAAAGCCTGGCAGGCTGCGGGGCATTGAAGCAACTTTCGCCCGATGAAGGTGAGATCAAATCGATGCGCACCCATGCCGACCATCTGCGCAAAGGTGCAGGCGCGGATATGCTCACGCACATTATCTCGGAAGCGCGCAAGCGGGGATATGTTCGGCTAAGCCTTGAGACGGGATCATCCGCAGCGTTCATGCCCGCTTGTGCACTTTATGAGGCATTCGGGTTCACCTATTGCCAGCCCTTTGGCGACTATCAGGCCGACCCGTTCAGCCGTTTCATGACCTTGGCGATCTGATCAACTTGCGTTAGGGCGCTGCCAAACAAGATTGGAGCCATTCATGCCTAAACTCATCCTCATTCGTCACGGCCAGTCGCAGTGGAACCTGGAAAACCGATTCACGGGCTGGTGGGACGTCGATGTGACCGAAAAGGGTGCTGCCGAGGCATGGGCGGCCGGCGCTTTGATGCATGAAAAGGGGATCGCTCCCGACACCGCCTTTACCAGCGTGCAGACCCGGGCGATCAAGACACTGAATCTCGCGCTTGAGGCGATGGGGCGGCTCTGGGTGCCGGTGACGAAGAACTGGCAGTTGAACGAGCGGCATTATGGCGGGCTGACTGGTCTCGACAAGGCAGAAACAGCGGCCAAGCATGGCGATGATCAGGTGAAGATCTGGCGCCGCAGTTTCGACATTCCGCCGCCGCCACTCGAAGAGTGGTCACTGTATGACCTCTCACATGACCCCCGTTATGCAGGCATTCATATCCCCGCATCGGAGAGCCTGAAGGACACGATCAACCGGGTTCTGCCATATTGGGACGAAGCAATTGTGCCTGAACTGAAGGCCGGAAAAACGGTCCTGATTTCAGCCCATGGCAACAGCTTGCGGGCGCTGGTGAAGCATCTTTCCGGCATTTCCGATGCCGACATAAGCGGGCTTGAAATTCCGACCGGTCAACCGATTGTGTATGAACTGGATGATAATCTGACGGGCGACTATTATTATCTGTCGGAACTTTAGTCTTATTGTTGCGTGGCAGATTTGCGCGGCGCATCTGCGCTTTTTGCCTGTTTTGCAGCATACATCGAGCGGTCAGCGCGCATGATCAGGTCAAGTGCTCTGACGCCCGGTTCAAGCGGCGTGAAGCCCACTGACACGTTGGGGGTCAATCGCGCGCCTTGGTAAGGCACTTCCAGTTGGCGCATCGTATCTGAAATATGCTCGGCCTTGCGGCTTAATTTATCGATGGAGATATTCACCAGCAATATCGCAAACTCGTCGCCGCCGACCCGCGCGACAATATCGGAGCGCCGGACCAAAGCCAGCAACGCGTTTGCAACAGCGGTGAGGACGACATCGCCAGCCAAATGGCCATGTTGGTCGTTCACCGCTTTGAGACTGTCGACATCAATGAAAAGCAGGCCGTAGTCGCCGCCGTAGCGGTTGCTGCGCGAACACCAGCGGTTAAGTTCATCAATAAAATAGCGTCGGTTGAACAAGGGCGTGAGCGTGTCGCGGACAACAAGCTGTTCCAGTTCAGCCACGCGCGCTTTGAGCGCCAAATTCTCGCGTTCAAGTCCTGACCGCGGTGGGGCTTGTGTTATGGATGTCAGCTTTACAATCATGTTGGGCATTTGCGATAGTGTTCAACTCTGGGCAAGAAACCCAAAGATCGCGAGCGGAATAGCGCATTTTTCGCAAATCTGAAAACAATTTTTCACATAAAAGCAAGAGTTTACAGTTAATTTTCTGCTTAACTTATTTGGCGGCGGTGCTTCGTTGCTGGATTGCGCCTTGCCTGTCACGTCGCTAAGGCCTTTGGCAATCACGTTGTCGGGGGATTACAGATGGCCGAAGCAATGCCGCTCATTGGGATCATCATGGGGAGCCGTTCGGATTGGGAAACCATGCGAGAGGCCTCGGCAACGCTGGCTGCGCTGCAGGTCCCGCACGAGTGCAAAGTGGTGTCGGCGCATCGCACACCTGAACGGCTATATGAATATGCAAAAAGTGCCGTTGATCGCGGTCTGAAATGCATCATTGCTGGCGCTGGCGGCGCGGCCCATCTGCCAGGTATGGCGGCCTCGATGACCAGGTTGCCTGTGTTGGGCGTGCCTGTGCAATCCAAGGCGCTGGACGGCATGGACAGCCTGTTGTCCATCGTCCAGATGCCCGCGGGCATTCCAGTGGGAACGCTGGCCATTGGCAAGGCAGGCGCAACCAACGCTGCCTTATTGGCTGCGGCGATGCTGGCCAATGCTGACCCAGCGCTTGCCGAGCGGTTGGATGCATGGCGGGCGGCGCAAACGGCCTCGGTCACTGAAACGCCGGAATGAAGGCTGCTGCATGACTGTGTTACCCCCCGGTTCCACCATTGGCATATTGGGCGGTGGTCAGCTTGGCCGGATGCTGGCTATGGCGGCCGCGCAACTGGGCTATCGCTGCCACATTTATGCACCTCCCGGGGATAATGTCGCCTGCGACGTCGCTGCCGACGCGACGATCGCCGCATATGACGACCTCGCGGCGCTGCGGACCTTTGCTCAAGCATGCGATGTCGTAACCTTCGAATTTGAAAATGTACCCGTCACGCCGCTGGAAACGATAACTGGGCTTGTTCCCGTTTACCCGCCGCTCAAGGCACTTGAAGTTGCGCAGGATCGTGCGGCTGAAAAACAGTTTGTGCGCGGGCTTGGCGGCCAGACGGCGCAATTTGCAGTCGCGCAGACTCAACTGGATTTGCAGGTTGCAATTGATTCGGTTGGCATTCCGTGCATTCTGAAGACCATTCGCATGGGCTATGACGGCAAGGGGCAGCTGCGTATAAATGCGGCGTCCGACATATTGGAGGCCTGGGCCAAGACCGGTGCGCAACCCCTTATCGCCGAAGCAATGATATCCTTTGATGTCGAGTTTTCGGTCATATTGGTTCGTAGCCAAAATGGCGAAATCCGTTTCTGGGAAAGCACGCGCAACCACCATGTTGATGGCATTCTATCGACCTCAACGCTGCCATCAGGGCCGTTGGTCGAAGGTCAGCAGCAAGCCGCGCGCGATATGGCTACCGCGGTTGCGACCGCGCTTGATTATGTTGGCGTGTTTACTGCCGAATTTTTCGCAAGCGCGCAGGGGCCGCTGTTTAACGAAATCGCGCCACGCGTCCATAATAGCGGGCATTGGACGATTGAAGGCGCCGCGACGAGCCAGTTCGAAAACCATATCCGTGCTATCTGTGGCCTGCCGCTTGGCAGCACAGCGACCGTTGCCGAACGGGTAGAAATGGAAAACCTGATTGGCGACGACGGCGACCGTTTTGAACGGATATTGGCCGATCCGGCGGCGCATCTGCATCTGTACGGCAAGGCCGAGGCACGACCGGGACGTAAAATAGGCCACGTCACCCGCTTGTATCGGTAACAAAAAGGCGGCAAGACGGTTAGGGTCAGAACCCGCTAAATACACAGCTGAGGTTTGAAGTGATTTTGTCCAGTGCAAGGCGGCAGGGCGGAGGCTTAGTGGTTCTAAGTCGAGCCGTGCCAACGCAGCGATGGACAAAATCGGTCAAATCCGTAGGACGTCAAAATGGCTTCGATCTCGAACGTAAATGCCCTTGAATTTAGAACCACCAAATCCTTCGGGCATTTACGCTCGATATCTTTGCCATTTTGACGCCTCAACTGTGTATTTAGCAGGTTCTGACCCTCAATGAATCATCCCGAAATCGTTCTTGTCCTCGCCCGCGCCGCCAATGGAACTATCGGGAAGGATGGGGCAATGCCATGGCATCTTCCCGCCGATCTGAGGCATTTCAAACAGATGACCAAGGGGCGGCCAATGATCATGGGCCGAAAGACCTTTGATAGCTTGCCCGGATTGCTCGATGGCCGCCGCCATATCGTACTGACACGCGACACCGCGTGGGAAGAAGAAGGCGCTGAGGTCGTGCATTCGGTCGAAGAAGCATTGAAGCGCGCCAACGGCCCGCATGTCTGCGTCATTGGTGGCGCTGAAATCTATAATCTCTTCCTGCCAATAGCCGACCGTATCGAACTGACCGA
>JANMJX010000103.1:0-2693 GCA_031371575.1 Sphingomonadales bacterium | reverse complement strand
CGCGTCAGCGCCATATGCTCCCAAGTCCACGCATTTTCGCGCTGATACTGGTCAAAGCTTTTGACCGACGCGCACAGCAGACCGTCGGCGCCCGATGGACGAAGCCTTGTGTCCACCTCGTACAGCGCGCCTGAAGCCGTGGGTACCGACATTGCGGCAATAACGCGTTGCGCCAGCCGATTGAAATATTGAGTCGCGCCAAGCACGCGCTGGCCATCGGATTCGGCCAGATGGTCGCCGGTGAACAGCAAGATGAGGTCAAGGTCCGACGCATGCGTCAGCGCTTCACCGCCGAGCCTGCCCAGCGCCAGGATGATCAATTCGCTGCCGGCTATCCTGCCATGTGCCTTTTCGAATTCGGCAACCGTCGCTGCTGTCAGCGTCTGCAACGCTGCCTCGGCGAGATGCGCATAGCTGCGCGCGATATCCAGCGCGTCGCTTCGTCCTTCGATAAGCTGCACGCCAAGCGCAAAACGTTTTTCGCCGACATAATCGCGGACGATATCAAGCGTCGATTGATAGTCCACGTTCCCAATCCGCCGTTCCATCGCCGCCTCAAGAGCGGCGACGTCGCCGGGCAAGTGCATCGCGCTGGTGTCGATGAGTGCGTCGAGATAGCGGCTCTGGCGGCCAAGGTCGTCGGCCAGCGTTGGCGCATAGCTCAATATATTGCCGACCAGTTGCAGCAGGCCGGGGCGTGCCTCAAGCAAGCGGAAGACGTTGATCGCGCTTGGCATGGCTTCGATCATATTGTCGAAACGGGCAATCGCGCGGTCGGGATCGGGCGCTTGCGCAAGCGCTGCCATGATTGCGGGCAACACCGCCTCGAATGCGTCACGCGCAGATGCACTGCGGATGGCGCGGATCTTGCCGCTGCGCCACCGCTTCATCCGCTGCATCACCGCTGCAGGGTCAGTATAGCCCAGATCGGTCAATTGCTCCTCAAGCGGCAGGCCGTCATGCGCCAATCGCGGGCCTTCGCTGCCGCCGGCATCGACCATTCGGTCATAGATTGCTGCCACCTGCGCCGTGACCGGCCGGATCGCCTCGATCAGGGCGTCGGCATCCACCAGCCCATGCAGGCGCGCGACCGCGTCGGCGGTTTCGCGGTTTTGGGGAATCTCGTGCGTCTGGCGGTCGCTGTGCATTTGCAGGCGATGCTCGAAGGTCCGCAACATGTCATAAGCCGATGACAAAATGTCGGCTTCTTGCGCGGTGATCGGGCCAGCCAGCGCCAAAGCTGCCAAGGCGTCGCGTGTATCTGCCATGCGCAAACCCGGGTCGCGGCCGCCGTGAATCAGCTGATGCGCCTGCGCGAAAAATTCGCATTCCCTTATGCCGCCATGGCCACGCTTCAGGTCAAAGCCCAGACCCATTTTCTGCCCCTTGGCATAATGGTCGCGGATCTGCGCCGTCATCGCGGTGATATTTTTCAACTGCCCAAAATCGAGCGATTTGCGCCAGATGAACGGCTGGATGGCACCGAGGAAATAATCGCCAAGGCTGCGGTCGCCAGCGCTAACGCGCGACCGGATGAAAGCGGCTTGCTCCCATGCGAGGGCGCTCGATTCATAGTAGCTGATCGCCGCCTCCACGGGCAGGACGATCGGGCTGACCTCAGGCGAGGGACGCAGCCGCATGTCGACGCGAAAGACATAGCCGTCGCCATCGAGCGCAGACAGCAGCTCGATCACGCGGCGGCCATAACGCACGGCTGCTTCGGCGACGTCGTCGCGCTCGCGGTGGGGAAGGGTCTTGGGATCGAACAGGAAAATCGGGTCGATATCCGACGAGTAATTCAACTCGCGCCCGCCATGCTTGCCAAGCGCGATGACGGCAAAGCCCTGATTTGGGGCGCCGGGAACACGTTCTTCTATTGCAGCGGCAATCGCTGCATCCAGCGCATGGTCGGCAAAATCGGACAGGATATGCGTGACTCGTGTAAGGTCCCAGATCCCTGCAAGATCAGCCATCGCGGTGACGAGCGCTATGCCTTGACGCTGTTTGCGCAAGGTCGTGCCGACATGGTCCGCACTTCGGGCAAGCGCACTGGCGAGTGCTCCGTCGAAATCGCCTGCCTCGATCAGGGGCAGCAGGTCAGGGTTGCGGTCGATCAGCCCTGCAAGAAACGGGCTGTGCGCGCGTGCGCGTATAATAGCATCGGGTATCGATGCCGCGCTCATGCCTTTAAATAATCCCGCCGGAAATCCTGCGCAAACGCCGCAAAGCGCGCCTCCGAAATCGCGGCGCGCATGCCCGCCATCAGCATCTGGTAATAATGCAGATTATGCTGAGTCATCAGCATTGCGCCCAATATCTCGCCCGAGCGGATCAGATGTTGCACATAAGCGCGGGTCCAGGTCGCGCAGACGGGGCAGGTGCATTTGTCATCAATCGGCCCTTGATCCTCGGCGAATTTGGCGTTGCGGATGTTGATGGGGCCATGATGGGTGAAGGCCTGGCCATTGCGTCCCGACCGCGTGGGCAGCACGCAATCGAACATGTCGATCCCGCGCTCAACCGCGCCAACCAGATCGTCGGGCTTGCCAACGCCCATGAGGTAGCGTGGCCGGTCGGCGGGCAATTGGTCTGGCGCATAATCGAGGCAGCCAAACATCGCCTCCTGCCCTTCACCCACGGCATGGCCGCCAACCGCATAGCCGTCGAAGCCGATGTCGATCAGCGCGTCTGCC
>JANMJX010000100.1:0-4180 GCA_031371575.1 Sphingomonadales bacterium | reverse complement strand
CGATTGGCCAATATTGAGCGCGGCAAGCGAGTTTTCCGATTTTACGGCGGCGTTGGCATAATGATGCACCACTTCGGCGTAGCGACGGGTCTCGCGCTTTTCGGCATTGAAATATTTGACGGTTTCGTAGTTCAAAAGGCTGTCGACCGACTTGGCGACGGTCTGCGTATCCAGTTCGTTCATTTCCCCACGCAATTTGTTGCGCCAATTTGTGATGACCGCCGTGTATGCGATATAGCTGACGACCATGATCAGCGTTGCCGCGACCATGCCCCAGCCGAATTCCACCTTAAAATAGGTTGAGACCAGAATGAGTTCGAGCAATGTAGGAGCGATGTTGAACAGCAGGAAATAGAGCATGATGTCGATGCTCTTCGTGCCGCGTTCGATTACCTTAGTGACGGCGCCCGTCCGCCGGTTCATGTGGAACCGCATCGACAGATTGTGCAAATGGCTGAATACATTTTCGGCTAGTCGTCGGGTTGCCTCTTGCCCGACTCGTTCAAATACCACGTTGCGCAAATTGTCGAACAATACACCGCCAAAGCGCGCACCGGCATAAGCGGCGACCAACGCGATCGCGATGGCTACGCTGTCCTGCATGCCTGGAACCATACGGTCGATCGCGCGGCCATATACCCAGGCCATGCTTAGCTGGATAAGTTTGGACACCACCACCAGCAGCAGCGCAAAGACAATGCGCGCGCGCAAACCTGTTTCGTTCTTAGGCCAAAGATAGGGCAGAAATCGCCGCATGACGGCGAAGTCCGGCTTAGTATCAGAGGTGGGAGCTAATGGTGGCACAGGCGGCATATAGGAACATTAACGCAAAGCACAAATGTCGATCACGCCCGGCCGGATAAAAGCAGCCAACTGGCGACACCGTTAACAGCGGTATAAACCATATACATAAGTGCAATCGCGCGCGCGCCTTCATTTACAAAGGACATCGTTCCGATCAGCAAAGCAAGCTCGAACACGTAACTGCCATATGGCCCCAGAAATTGTTTGGCTTGCTCGACGATGGGATGGCCGGATTCCGCAACCGCCTTGTGCATCGCAAAATTTGCAATACCCATGAAGAAAGAAAAAATCAGCAGCATGGTATAGGCGTCATGGTCCCTCGCGGATGCCGCGGGCTTCATTGCGCGCCGATTGCCTTTCAAGCGCGACCTTGATCATCGCGATGATAGGATCCGCCAGAGCCAGTCCCAATACGCCGAACAAGGCCCCAAAAAGGATCTGCGCGCCAAGGACCAGGGCCGGGGCCAGATCAACTGCGCGCTTCGCCACCATGGGCACAATCAAATAGCCATCGACCATCTGGACGACGAAATAGACAAACACGGCATATAGGCCGACATCAACGCCCGCTGAAAATCCGACCAGAATGATGAGGGCGCCCGACACGATCGCGCCAATATTCGGCAGAAATGCCAGAAGGCCCGTCAATACCCCAAGCAGCGCAGCCATGGGAACGCCGCCAAGGCTGAGTAATATCCAGGTGCCGAACCCTTCAACTGCCATGCCAAGCAATCGTCCTGCCATCAGACGACGCAAGACGCTGCCGATTTTTTCGGCGGTGACATAAAAATGCTCGCGCTCGGCCAAGGGCAGCATCCATGCCACGCCGCGTTCGTACATCCGCGGTTCGGCAGCGATAAAAATAGCAAGGACCAGCATCATGGCAATGTTTGTGACGGCCCCGACGGCTGATGATACGGCGGCGGTAACTCGGCCTACCGAGTTCAAAATCTGGGTACCAAAACCCTTCATATCCTCAGCCGAAATGTTGAATCCGGCAGCCTCCATGCGGTTGCCAATCGATGCGACCTGCGTTTCAACGATCGCTTGGAGGCTTGCCGCCTGCGCCGCAAGTTCAGAACCGGTGAAGACAAATGTCCAGTAAATGAATCCAAAGACCGCAAGCACGACAATGGTGAGGCGGAAACCACGTGGGATCGGCAATATACGACCAAGCAAACGCGCGCCGCCATCAAACATGGCGGCCAGCACGAGCCCGCCAATGATGAGAAGTATGGGCTGCGCCAGCCAGACCAAGGCGACGACAAGGCTGGCCATGCCGATCCATACTGCCGCGCGCTTGACTTCAGAGCGTACGACCGGGTCGTAAAGCTCGGTTGGCCCTACTTCTTCCCGAAATGTCTCTTCCTGAACCACGGGCTTTTTGCGCGCGCGGCGCGGCTTGCTTGGCGCTGGGACAGGCATATCATTCATCGTGGCTGACCTTTTTTCGGACGTAAGCTGGTTCCGGCGCGGCCTGACCGGAGCGAACTGATCCACGTAGCTGGATTAAGGCTTGTGCTGCCGTCTACCGAAAATGTGATAATCTCGGCGCGCCCGCCAATGCGATCCCATGATACTGGGCCGCCAAGGCCGCCCAGTTCTGCGGGTACGCGGCTATCAGAGCTGTTGTCGCGGTTGTCGCCCATCAGGAAAACATGGTGCGCAGGAACCTTAACCGGATCCATGTTATCGGTCTCGCCTCTTCGGGCATCGATGGTGTCATATTGCGCACCATTGGGCAGCGTTTCGCGGATAATCGGCAGATTGCAGGTCATAACGCCGTCATCGCTGCGTGTGAGTGCGCCCGGAAAATCATAATCGTTGCATGGGTTATTGGCATCCACTGGCAATGAAAGATTCGGCTGGGTGTCCTGCGGCACGGGCTTGCCATTCAGGAAGATCTGTCCCTCGCGCAGGGATATGGTGTCGCCGGGCAATCCGATGACACGCTTGATCCAGTCCTGATATTTGCCCTTTGGCGTCAAGATCACAATATCGCCGCGCTCGGGCATCTTGCCCCAGACACGTGTGTTGCTTTCGGGCAAGGGCACGGCCAGCGCCTCCACGTCTTCGCGCAGCACCAACCAGCGGAAAATCGCGACCGGATTTGGGATGGTGGGTGAAACATGGCTCCATCCGTAGGGGTATTTGCTGACAAACAACCGGTCACCGACAAGCAGTGTGGGCATCATCGAAATCGAAGGAATGTAAAATGGCTTTGCGATGAAGCTGTGAAAGGCGAGAACGGCCATCAGCAGCCATAACATACCCTTGATCTCGGCCCAGACAGACGCAGCCCAGCCCTGTTTTTCAGGTGTCGGTGCGGGCGGCGGGGCGGGGTTGCTCGTGTCGGTGGTCAAACTGTTCATGCCTTTTGCAATCTCAATGCTTCTATAATGACGAAAGCCTGCGCCCATGGGTGGTCGTCGGTTAGGGTCAGATGGATATGGGCTTCATAACCCGAAGGTATCATGGCGTCGAGCCGCGCTTTTGCACCGCCCTGAAGGGAAAGCGTCGGTGCGCCCGAAGGCGCATTGACGACGCCAATGTCTTTCATGAACACGCCATGCTTGAAACCCGTTCCAACGGCTTTCGAAAAAGCTTCTTTTGCGGCAAATCTTTTCGCATATGTGCCTGCCTTGGTGAATGGACGGCGCGCGGCTTTTGCCCGCTCGACATCGGTAAACACGCGATTTTCAAACCGCTCGCCAAAGCGCTCGAGCGAATGGGCAATGCGTTCGATATTGCACAGGTCGGAGCCAAGTCCGATTATCACCGGGCAAGATCCATCAATGTCCGCATTTTCCGCACGCTTGCCTCAAGACCAATGAAAATGGCCTCGCCAATCAGGTAATGCCCGATGTTGAGCTCGGCGAATTGTGGGATTGCCGCAATTGGTTGGACATTTTCGAACGTCAGGCCGTGGCCGGCATGCGGCTCAATACCGTTCTTCGATGCAAGCGCCGCGGCATCGGCAATTCTGCGCAATTCTGTTTCGCGCGCCTCGCCTTCCGAATGGGCATATTTGCCAGTGTGGAATTCGACGATCTGTGCGCGCAACCGAATCGCGGCTTCCAATTGGCGGGCGTCGGGCTCAATGAACAGACTGACGCGGATCCCTGCATCCAGCAGCCGAGTGACAATGGGGGCGAGGTGGTTGTGCTGGCCCGCGGCGTCGAGACCACCTTCGGTTGTCCGTTCCTCGCGCCGTTCGGGCACGATGCACGCCGCGTGCGGCTTGTGCCGAAGCGCGATTTCCAACATTTCTTCGGTTGCCGCCATTTCGAGATTGAGCGGCAAATTGGTGGCCGCCATGATTCGCTCGATATCAGCATCGCGAATGTGACGCCGGTCTTCGCGAAGGTGGGCGGTA
>JANMJX010000037.1:0-9882 GCA_031371575.1 Sphingomonadales bacterium | reverse complement strand
GATGCAAAAAGGCGGCGGCGCCGGTGGTGCGATGGGCTTTGGTAAATCTAAGGCCAAATTGCTTACCGAAAAGCATGGCAAGGTTACCTTTGAAGATGTTGCCGGTATTGATGAAGCCCGCGAAGAGCTTCAGGAAATCGTCGAATTTTTGAAAGACCCGCATAAGTTCAGCCGTTTGGGTGGCAAGATTCCAAAGGGTGCCCTGCTTGTTGGTTCACCAGGAACAGGTAAGACTCTGCTCGCACGTGCTATCGCCGGCGAAGCAGGCGTCCCGTTCTTCTCTATTTCGGGTTCAGACTTTGTCGAAATGTTTGTTGGCGTCGGCGCAAGCCGCGTGCGCGACATGTTTGAACAGGCAAAGAAAAATGCACCATGCATCGTGTTCATTGATGAAATCGATGCTGTAGGGCGCAGCCGTGGCGCTGGTCTTGGCAACCAGAATGACGAACGCGAGCAGACCCTGAACCAGCTACTTGTCGAGATGGACGGTTTTGAGGCCAATGAAGGTATCATCATCGTGGCAGCAACGAACCGCCCAGATGTTCTCGATCCCGCTTTGCTGCGTCCCGGTCGTTTCGACAGGCAAGTCGTTGTGCCACGTCCCGACATTGATGGTCGTGTGAAAATCCTCGACGTGCACATGAAGAAAGTGCCGCTGGCCCCTGATGTCGACGGGCGCGTAATCGCCCGCGGAACGCCAGGCTTTTCGGGTGCAGACCTTGCCAATCTGGTGAATGAGGCGGCTTTGCTTGCGGCACGTCGCGGCAAACGCCTCGTCGCGATGCAAGAATTTGAAGATGCCAAAGACAAGGTGATGATGGGTACCGAGCGCAAGTCGATGGTCATGACCGAAGACGAAAAGAAGATGACTGCTTATCACGAGGCCGGGCACGCGATCGTGTCGATCCACGAAGTGGCGTCTGATCCAATTCACAAGGCCACGATCATTCCGCGTGGCCGTGCTTTGGGTATGGTCATGCGTCTGCCCGAACGCGACAATTACAGCTATCACCGTGACAAGATGCACGCCAACCTGTCCGTGTCGATGGGTGGCCGGGTCGCTGAAGAGTTGATCTTTGGTTATGACAAGGTCAGCTCAGGGGCATCAAGCGATATTCAATATGCCACAAGCCTGGCGCGCGACATGGTCACCCAATGGGGCATGTCGGACGCTATGGGTCCTTTGCAATATGAAGAGCGTCAGGATGGATATCTGGGTTACGGCATGTCGCAACGCGCGGCCATGTCTGATGAAACCGCTCAGAAGATTGATGCGGAAATCCGCAAGTTAGTCGAAGGCGGTCATACCCGTGCAACCGAGCTTCTGACGAAGCATAATGATCAACTGCACCTGCTTGCCAACGCATTGCTTGAGTTTGAAACACTATCCGGCGACGAAATAACCCAGCTTTTGGAAACTGGCAAATTTGAGCGGGACGACGGCAAGGTTATCAAGCCATCTGGCATCCCGACCGTTGGAACAGCCATTCCTAAGGCAGGACGGGGCAAGTCTACGCCGGTTGGAGGCCCATCGCCACAAGGCGCATAGTTTCCGGCTATTATTCGCGGCCTCGACGCGATACTCCGAAGCGGGAGAGAGAGTCGAGGTCGCAATATGAAATTCCCTGTGCTTTTGGCGGGTGGCGCGCTGTTGTGCGCCGTTCCTGCAATGGCGATGGACGCAGAAACTTTTTTTGTAAAAGCGGTAGCGTTGAAGAAAAAGGGAATGGGTGCGATGTTCGCCTCGGACCTCAAGCCAATGATCAGAATTTTCGAAGCTGCGGCAAATTCGGTGAAAGCCGAGAATGAAGTGGCGCGCGCTGCAGGCTCGCCCTTATTCTGTGCGCCTAAAAAATATCGACTGACCGCAGACCAGTTCATAGTCGAATTTGGTCGCATTCCGAAGGAGCGGCGGCGTCTGCAAACGGTACGTGAGGCATGGCGCGAAATTGTGATCCGGCGTTTTCCATGCTAGATTGAAAACATTAGAAGGCCATGGCGGCCATACGACGGAGCAGCCATATTTGTTGCATTCATCGCGCTTATCCATAAACGTTGCCGAGTTGGACGTAAGGATATGCAAGTGAACCGAGTTTTTCCGTTTATGATGTTGGGTGCTCTTGTTGCTGCTACCCCGCTGGCCGCAGCGCGTGGGGATATGACAGTGGCGGCTTTTCTCGCAAAGGCCGATAATCTTAAATCAAAAGGGTTTCTGGCACTCGGTTCTCCGGACATTGCCTTGCTTCAATCCGAAGCCAAGGCTGCCGGCGCGGCATATCGGCAACGTATAAAGGCCGATCGGGTACAAAAGCGCACGCCGCACAGCTGCCCACCTGCCAAAACCGGCGTGAAGTCGGACGAGCTGATTGCCCATTTGCGGACCTATCCTGCATCTGCAAGGTCAAGCATTTCGATGATAACTGCGATCTCCGATCTCATGAAGAAGCGCTATCCCTGTAGTTAACCACCTGGAGCGCAGCGCGCATGCCCATATATTGTGACGAGTCAGGTGGCGTCGGGCGCGGGGTCATGACAATGGCTGCAGTAGCAATCGAACCCGAAGCTGCCGAAGCTGTCCTCGCCCGCTTTCGTGCAATTACTGGCCTTGCAGGCGAACTCAAGGGCAGCAGGATTGATCTGGCCGAGCGCGGACTTTTATTCGAGATACTCGCACATCAAAGCTGGCATGCCACTATCGGCATTGCGATATCCGCGCTGGTGCCGGACAAGGGCGAGGATCGCGGCGATCACGACGCCAACATATATGTTCATCTGCTAAATGATGTGGTGTCAACGACACTTGAATCTATGAATGCCTGCACGGACGTTGTCATCGACGATGGCCGATACGGTCCAGAAACTTTGGCGCTCATTCGGTCGGACATCGCGGCACATATTGGCCCATGTGCCACGGCAACTTTAGAGCTGAGTCACCGGCAAGCCGGGCTTCAAATTGCCGACGTGATCGCAAATACATTTTTTAACCGAGCGATGGTGACGGAACGGCAAGCGCGCATGGCGGCCATTGTCGCGCCATTTCTGGAAAGCGGAAAAATTAAGCTGCGCGCTTTAGCCAGTGACGCCGAGGGTGACGATTAACATGGCAAAAAGGACAAGGGCAGCCATTGCGAAACCTGACAAGAGGCACGTCCGCCACAATGCACCAAAGCGTGACGTCTCATATGCACCGCGCAATTGTCGGTACATGTGGATTGGCGGTGCGAAGGCCAGCGCGATCCCCCCAATAGGCTCGGTCGCAGGATATTGAATGAGTACAGCACAAATCACACCAAGTAGCATCATGAATGTCAGCGAATAGGTGACGAACACGGCATGGTCGAACATCTTGAACCGCCGTCGCCAGAAAAACAGCAGCCATACAAAGGGCACTGAAATGGGTATCAGCGCCCAACTATATTTATATGTGTTCGACTGCATTTTATAGAAAAGCAATTGTGGGTTTTCAGCTGCGTGCTTTACTGCTGCATTGAGACGATCTGACCCTGGAAACTTCAGGTCAGTAAAGGTCCACTCGCCATCGTCTCCGGAGGATGTGCCAAAGGTCGACAATGCACCGCGCATTACGCGGGCGTCCACGCGTTCTGCTTCAAGACGCTTTTCAATCGATGCTGTTGGAAATTTGGCCGCGCGCGCCACTTTAAGCTCTTCTTCAAGGCGTGCAATATTGGTATCACTTTTGGCTTTGGCCTGCTCCATTTTGCGTTGCGCCAAATCGGCGACTTTCACCTCTTTGCCGCGCGATTCATCTAATGCAGCCAGATTTTTGCGATGACGCTGAAGTTCGCGGTCCAGCCATTCGGTGCTACCGGACTTTTGTGCCAGCGCCTCTTTCTTGTCTGCCTCCAACTCGGCGATGTCTTTCAGGGTATCGGCGCGGTCTTCCTGATATTGCTCTTCGGCTTGATCGCTGCCGATCACGGGATTTACGTTAGGCGCATTTGGCGCAAGAGAATTGAATGCCGCGAAGGTCAGGAAAACGGTAAAAAGGAACAATGCCAGCGGGGACACAAACTTGGCACGCTCGCCATGTATATAACGCCGGGTTAAGTCGCCGGGTTTCCAGAACAGCATGGGCAGCGTGCGCCAAATCTTGCCGTCAAAGTGCAGGACGCTGTGGAGAATATCATGGCCAAATGCATGAAGCGTTCGGTGAACGTGCGACTTCTGTCCGCAGGTATGGCAATGCGCTCCAATAAGGCCGGTACCGCAGTTCAGGCAGTTACTGGCCTTGACTGCATGCCCCTCGCCCGCCTGTGGCTCCACCGCGCGCGCAATGGCTGCCCCGGTGATGATATCTGCTGCCCCTGCCAATTCCCCATTCATTATGGCTATTTATCAGCCATGATGCGGAAAGCCAAAAGAAAAGGCCCGGACAAGCCGGGCCTTCTTTGAACTGCGAGACGGAAGATACTTACCGGTCGTAATCGCGCTGCATACCAGCACCACGCGCTGGAGCAGCTGCTGTCAAACGCAACGCTTCAGCCGAAAGGCTGATCGAACCGATTTCATCCGCTTCCTCGTCCTCGTCAACCTGAACCTTCTGCAGCGACTGCACGAGGCCTTCTTGCAGTTTGTCGGGACGGACGGTTTCCTCGGCGATTTCGCGCAAAGCCACCACTGGGTTTTTGTCGCGGTCGCGATCGATCGTGAGTTCAGCACCACCAGATATTTCACGCGCACGTTCGGCGGCGAGTAATACAAGATCAAACCGGTTGGTGATTTTGTCGATGCAATCTTCAACAGTAACGCGTGCCATCTTGGCTCCTGATTCTTCGTAAATTTCGGGAAGTTGCCTGCCGGTAGAGTTATCAGCCCAAAATGTCAATGAAAAGGGCGGATGGCTTGCCGTGGCTCAGGCAAAAAGCTATCCCACAACCATGACAGTGCAATCAGGCAGGCCAAGCTTCCCCGGAAGGCACTTTCAGGTGGCGGGGCACGACCTGCACTTGGTCCATCTGCCCCAGGACCGTTTGGACGCTGTCTTGCGCCTCATTGGGAAGGCACAAACGTCGATCCAGATGTTTTTTTACATGTTCAATGACGATGCCACCGGCCAAACTGTACGCGCGGCATTAACTGCAGCCGCAGAACGCGGCGTCGATGTCCAACTCATTATCGACAGTTTCGGATCGAGCCAGGTGCGTGACCGCTTCTTTGACCCATTAATCGCAGCTGGCGGGGCCTATCACAGCTTCAGTACGCGCAAGGGTCTTGGCTATCTTATCCGCAACCACCAAAAGATTTTGATAATCGATGGGGCGCATGCGCTTGTCGGCGGTTTCAATATCACTGACGCTTATTTCGGGCGCGCAGGAGACAAAAGCTGGGAAGATCTCGGCATCATTGTAACGGGACCACAGGCACAAAAGCTTGGCGATTATTTTGAGGATATGGCGCGGGCGTCCAACAACGGAAAGGTGCGCTATCGCAGCATTCGAACGATAATTCAGAAATGGCGTCCGGGCATCGGGCAAGTACAATGGCTTTTGGGTGGACCGACAAACCGCATTTCGCCCTGGGCGCTGACATTCAAGCGCTCACTTGAGACAGGCAAGCGATTTGACATTGTGTCGGCCTATTTTTCACCGTCCCAGACAATACTGCGCAGGATTGCGAAAGCTGCAAAACGCAACAAGGGCTCGCGGCTCATTATGGCTGGGAAGACAGACAATGGCGCAACTATTGCAGCCGCGCGACTTCTGTATCGCTATTTGTTGCGGCGCAAGACCAGGATCTTCGAGTTCCAGCCGCGTCCCCTGCATATGAAATTGATGGTCATTGATGACACGGTCTATATCGGCTCGGCCAATCTGGATGTGCGCAGCATGTTCATCAATCTTGAAATCATGGTACGGATCAAGGACGCATCGTTGGCAATACATTTGCGTGAATTGGTTGACACGCTGGCGGCGCAATCCGAGGAGCAGACCAGTCTGTTGCTGAAAAGACGCGACAGCTGGTGGAGCCGTTTTAAGGCTGGCCTCGCCTATTTCCTGGTGAATTCGGTCGATTACACGATTGGCCGGCGCATCAAGTTCAACCTGATACGGAATAAATAGTCAATCTTTCCAGCCCCAGAACAAATGGCACGGCAGGACATTCCAAAATTCATAGCCCTTGTCGATCTTGCGGAAATGGGGCGCCATGAAATCGTGCGCCCGGGCTCGGAACTGATAAACAAGAAATGCGCCACCTGGACGGATGGCCTGTGCCGTTTCGGCGGCAATGACGGGCCCTAGATCATTGGGCAGCGTCGAAAACGGAAGGCCAGACAAAACATAGTCTGCATGGTCAAAGCCGAAATTGCCGATTATTTCATTCACATCTGCCGCCGAACCGTGCACCGCAATGAAGCGGCTGTCGCGGATCGTTTTGCGCAAATATTCGATAAAATCTTCGTTCAAGTCGATTACCAGCAATGTCGCGTCGGGGCGCATCCGATCCAGAACCGGTTGACAAAAGGTGCCGATTCCCGGGCCATATTCGACGAACAATTTGGTATTTTCCCAATCGACGGGCGCAAGCATCTTCTTCACGGTTTTCGAAGACGACGGGATGATCGATCCGACCATCACCGGATGCTTGACAAATCCCTTGAAGAAAACACCCCATGGGCCAAAAAACCGGCTTGTCCGATTTTTTATGCGGTCAATCGCAGTCGTTTTAGCAAGTGTTGAAGATGTCATGCGATGGGTCCGGGGGGAATGAATACGAGGCGCCTCCAGTCGCAAATTGACGCCAATTATGCAACCGCATTAAGTAATAATCTGTTCCACCCTGCTTGCATTCAATATCATATCGGCCCTATGCCGCAGCAATGGCAAAGCTTCCCAGTGGAACGGTATCCGTCATATTTGTGGCACAGCGTACCGATGCCGATACTGACGGCTATGCCTGTGCCGCCGCGATGATGGATCGTCTCGCTGCGCAACAAGAGGGCTATATATCTATGGATTCGGTGCGGGGGTCAGACGGGCTTGGAATTACGGTCAGCTATTGGACGAGTGACGCGCACGCAAAGGCGTGGCGTGACCATCCTGACCATGCCACCATCCGTGATGCCGGCCGCGACCGGTGGTATAGCCGTTACAGCCTGCATGTCGCTGAAGTGACCCGCAGCTATGACTGGAACAAGCGTTGAGCGCGGTCCAAGCCATTCCCAACCGCCGAGTGGTGGTTCTGTTTCTCGTCATGCTTGTTGCCGCGGCGGGCAACACCGCCATGCAATCGGCGCTGCCTGCAATCGCTAGCGAGTTGAAAATGCCCGATGTCTGGGTAAGTCTTGCATTCAGCTGGTCTGCATTATTGTGGGTGATGACAGCACCCAAATGGGCTCGCCTTTCGGACCGGAGGGGGCGCAAGCAATTGATGAGCGTTGGCATTACCGGCTTTGTCGCATCCATGGGGCTGTGCGGACTGGTCTTGTGGCTTGGCCTGGCCGGATTGATCGGGCCAGTGGTGACATTCGTACTTTTTGCAATCTTCCGCAGCCTTTACGGTGGGTTTGGGTCGGCAGCCCCACCTGCTGTTCAGGCCTATGTCGCTGCACGAACCGAACGCGCCGAACGGACAAAGGCATTGTCGATGCTGGCGTCATCATTCGGGGTGGGAACCGTGATCGGGCCCGCTACGGCGCATTATTTTCTCTTTCCACCATTTGGCCTTGCTGGCCCCCTGATTGTATTTGCAGCTTTTGGCATTGCGGTGCTTGTTGCGCTGCACATTGAGCTGCCGAACGATACACCTCGGTTCGAGGCGCGAGGAGCGGTGGCCGCCTATCCCAATTCAGCAGCGATGGACGCGCTGGAGACCGAAGATGTGGCGGGCGAAGCCCTTGGATCACTACCCACCGATACGGCAGTTCGCTTGCCTTGGCGCGATGACAGAATGGCATCATGGCTTGTTGCAGGCCTGATTGGCGGCCATGCGCAAGCCATCATGCTGGGCGTTGTCGGATTTCTTGTCCGCGACCGGCTTGGATTGCACGACCGGCCGTGGGAAGCGGTACAGGCCAGCGGGTCGGTCATGCTGATCGGCGCCATGGCGACATTGCTCGCTCAATGGGGACTCATCCCGATGCTGTCGCTGGCAGCGCGCAGTTCAGTGCTTTTGGGCGCGGTCCTTGCACTGATAGGGACAATCTTGACCGGCATCAGCCACGATTTCTACGGCATAAGCACGGGGTTTGCGATTGCCTCATTGGGCTTCGGGCTTTTCCGGCCAGGCTTTACCGCCGGAGCATCATTGGCCGTGCGCCGGCACGAACAAGGAGACGTTGCCGGCAAAATAGCCTCAATCAACGGCGCGGCATATATTGTTGCCCCTGCCGTCGGGGTTGCGTTGTTCAATTATTGGGAGCCAGCAACTTTCATCCTGATCGCTGCGTCTTTGCTGTTCCTCATCATCTGGGGTCGGCGGGCACTATCGATTCCCGCCTGACTTTCATGTTTCATGTTTGGAATCGCGCACTGGCTTGACCATGCCAGGCGACACAAATCCCATCCCTTGCGGCTGAAGCGCTGCGGTTTTCAGCTTGCTTTCCATAGTGCCATATTCTTCTTCCATTTCGACCGTGACAGTGGCGCGTGACGCATTCAGCGCCTGACTGAAATGGACCATGTTGACTTCTTTCACGTCGTTTCCGCCTTCGCGCAAAGCGAAGAGCCCGGCACGCCGAACGAGATCTTCGAGGTCAGCGCCGGTGTAACGTTCGGTCCGCTCGGCAATTTCGTCGAGGTCGACATCCTTGCCGATCGGCATTTTGCTGGTGTGAATACCCAAAATCCGCCTGCGGCCGCCTTTATCGGGGACAGTAACATATACCAACTCGTCAAATCGGCCTGGACGCAGGAGCGCAGGGTCAAGCAGAGTAGGCCGGTTGGTCGCGCCTATAACAACGACGGACTGTAGTTCTTCCAACCCATCCATTTCGGCAAGCAATGTGTTGACCACCCGCTCGGTAACCTGCGGCTCACCACGCCCACCTCCGCGTGATGGCGCAAGGCTGTCTATTTCATCAAAGAAGATGATGCAGGGGGCAACCTGGCGTGCGCGGGCGAATAATCTGCTAATTTGCTGTTCGCTCTCTCCGTACCATTTGGACAAGAGGTCCGAAGATTTCGTCGCAATAAAATTGGCCTGTGCCTCACGTGCGACGGCCTTTGCCAGCAATGTCTTACCTGTGCCCGGCGGACCGTATAACAAAAATCCCTTTGCTGGCCGAATACCCAGCCGCCGGAACGCATCTGGATTGCGCAGGGGAAGTTCGACCCCTTCCTTCAAGCGCATCCTCGCTTCATCAAGCCCGCCAATATCATCCCAGCGGACATCAGGCGCCTGCACCATGACTTCGCGCATTGCTGATGGCTGGACACGCTTCAATGCTTCAAAAAAATCGTCCCGTGTTACTTTCAGACTTTCAAGGACTTCCGCCGGGATGGTTCCGCTGGCCAAATCCAGTTTAGGCATGATGCGCCGCACAGCCTCAATCGCGGCTTCACGCGTAAGCGCGGACAAATCGGCACCTACAAATCCATAAGTCGTCCTTGCAAGTTCTTTCAGGTCAACCCGTGCACCCAATGGCATGCCACGCGTGTGAATGGCCAATATTTCGCGGCGGCCGCTCTCGTCAGGCACGCCGACGATTATTTCCCGGTCGAACCGGCCTGGCCGACGAAGCGCTTCGTCGATTGCCTCTGGCCGGTTGGTTGCGGCGATCACCACCAAATTGGTACGTGGCTCAAGCCCGTCCATCAGCGTGAGCAGTTGCGCCACCAGACGCTTCTCGGCTTCTCCTTGCACCTGGTCACGTTTTGGCGCGATCGAGTCAATTTCATCGATAAAAAGGATAGACGGCGCAGC
>JANMJX010000033.1:0-3720 GCA_031371575.1 Sphingomonadales bacterium | reverse complement strand
GCAGCTCGATCAGTTTTAACGATAGTCGGCTTTTGGAAACCGGTACAAAAAAGCCTGTCATTGCTGCTGCTATCAGCAACATTGGTGCCAACGTGGATAAAGCTGATAACATGCGTGCCCCCGCCATTGTTACGAAATGATTGTGGGCAACTACTGGCTAATGCCATATTTATAAAATGCATTGTTTATTAGTAATCATTCTGTTTAATAGAATGATGTCTGATTTGAACTACAACCATTTGCGGTATTTCTGGGCGGTGGCACTTGACGGAAATCTCACGCGGACTGCCGAGGGCTTGAACGTTTCGCAATCCGCTTTGTCGGTGCAGATCAAAAAGCTCGAAGATCGGCTTGGGCACGCTTTATTCGAACGCAGGGGCCGGCAGCTTCATCTTACAGAGGCAGGACGTATCACGTTGGACCATGCCGACACGATCTTTGCGACGGGCCATGAATTGCTTGGAACGCTTCGTGAAACCGGGGTTGCCAGGCAAGCCGTGCGCATTGGTGCGTTGGCCACCTTGTCGCGCAATTTCCAGATCAGCTTTTTGAAGCCGGTGTTGCAACGCTCCGATGTCGAAGTCATCTTGAAGTCCGGCAGCCCAGGGGAGCTTCTGCAAAGCCTTCAGTCGCTCAAGCTGGATGTCGTGCTGACCAACAGTCCACCGCCCACAGATTTGCTGACGCCTTATATTGCGCACAAATTGTCGGAACAACCCGTCAGCCTAGTTGGCACAGCCGATTTGGTCGGCCAGATGCGGACGGTTCCACAATTGCTTGAAGCGCATCCCGTTATCGTACCAACCGCTGACAGCAGTGTCCGAATAAGTTTCGACGCCTATGTGGATCGGCTCGGGATCCGGCCGCAAATTGCGGCAGAAGTTGACGATATTGCAATGATGCGGTTGCTTGTGCGCGAAGGATTTGCCTTGGCGATACTCCCGCCCATTGCCGTGCGCGACGAGCTGCAAAGCGGGTTGTTGGTTGAGGCCGACAAGCTGCCCGGCATGACCGAAAGCTTTTATGCGGTGACGTTGGAGCGGCGTTTTCCAAACCCAATCGTGCGGTTGTTGATTGCTGAGGCAAAGACCTAGAAACATGTCCTCGGCCAAGGAAGTCCGCCCAATTGTGTTGCCTTCTTTGTGACAGGTAAAATGCGCAATAATTGAGAAAAAGCTATATTAATGCTTGGCATATGACCGTTTCGGTTACATCGTCGGCAGATTGTAGTTCGATTGGAGGGTCGAGCTTTTCGAAGGACTATGCTGTGTCATTACTCGGACGTATTTTAAACGATCGTATTCATAACGGTGTCTTGACGGTAGTCAGCCCGGCGGGTGAAACCCAGAAATTCGGTGTAGAAGCTGCCGGATGGCCAAATGTTACTTTGCGCCTGCAATCGGCAAAAGCTCCGCGCCGCATACTGCTCGACCCACGTCTCGGTCTTGCCGAGTCCTATATGGATGGCGATGTCACGATTGATGATGACGATGTCATGGGCTTGGTTGAACTCGTCCGCCGCAATAACCCATGGGAATATGGCGGAGAGATTGGCGACAGCAAGCCTATCAAAAAGATATTTGATCAACTTGCGCGGCCGTTTCGTCAGCTTAACTCTTTGGGCAATTCCCGGTCGAACGTAGCACACCATTATGATGTTTCGAATGATTTCTACCAGCTGTGGCTCGATGACGACATGCAGTATAGCTGCGCATATTGGACTGAGGCGGACGCAACGCTTGAGGAGGCCCAGCTTGCTAAAAAAGCGCATATAGCCGCCAAGCTTGTACTGGAGCCGGGCCAGAAAGTTCTCGACATCGGCTGCGGGTGGGGTGGCATGGCGCTGTACCTGCATAAGGTCGCTGGCGTTGATGTGCTTGGTATCACACTAAGTGAGGAACAACTGAAATTGGCGCGCGCACGCGCGGAAGAAGCTGGCGTATCAGATCATGTAAAGTTCGAATTGCTCGACTATCGAATTTTGGCGGAGCGCTCTCCGGGGCATTTTGACCGGATCGTGTCTGTGGGGATGTTCGAACATGTTGGCGCACCCCAGTTTGGGACCTTTTTCCGCGCTTGTGCAAATTTGCTGAAGGATGAAGGCGTCATGCTGCTACACACCATCGGCAGGATGGGATCGCCCGGATCGACTGACGCCTTTACACGCAAATATATATTTCCAGGCGGCTATATTCCCGCGCTTTCGGAGACGTTGGCGGCAAGCGAAAAAGTGAAGCTTATCCATAGCGACATCGAAAATTTGCGGCTGCATTATGCCCTGACACTGCGGGAATGGTACGTGCGCGTATTCAAAAACCGTGAAGCGATCGTCGCCCAAAACGGGGAACGATTTTTCCGCATGTGGATATTTTATCTTGCCGGTGCCACGGCCGCATTTGAATCCGGCGGAATGTGCAATTACCAGATCCAGTACATACGCAACCGCCGAAGCGTGCCCATAACCAGGGGCTATCTCGCCACGGCTGAAGAACAACTGGCGCGCCTGATCAGCTAAAGTTTTCCTGCATGAGCGTGCGATCACGGACCAGCTGGTCAAGCCATTCGATTACCGCGCGCACCCGTGCCACTTTTGCCAAATCGCGATGCACCACGATCCAGAAGCTGCGTTGTATCTGAATGGATGGCATGACGGGTATCAATTGTTCGTCCATCGAACCGATGAAGTTTGGCAATACGCTGACGCCAAGACCAGCGCGGGTAAGTTCTCGCTGAACATTGATGCTCGAACTGCTTATGCTGGGCGTGAGATCATCGCTGATCTCAGTCAAATATCTCAGCTCTTCTGCATATATGAAGTCTGAAATATAGCCAATAAGGTCGTGCTGCCGAAGATCGTTGACCGTTTGCGGCGTTGGAAATTTTTCAAGATATTCGCGGGACGCGTAAAGCCCTAACGTATAGTCAGTGAGCTTGTGCGCAATGAGTGGGCCCTTGATAGGTCGCGCAAGCATGACGGCAAGGTCCGCTTCGCGCTTGGAGGGATTGAGAAAGCCATTGGTTGTCACAATTTCCAATTTGATTTGGGGGTGAAGCGCCTTGAACGAGGTCAAATTTTTTGCGACCACCCATGTCGCGAAGCCTTCTGAAAGGCTTAGCCTCACGGTCCCCGCAAAATTGCTTTGTTCGCCCGTAATCGAACTTGCAGCAGCGATAATCGAACGTTCGACCTCTTCCGCATGCTTCTGTAATTCTATGCCACTAGCTGTGAGCATATGCCCCGCAGGCCCGACCTCGAACAAAGTCGTTTTGAGCTCCCCTGAAAGCCTGTCTATCCTGCGTCCCACGGTTGTCGCATCGACCGATAGGCTTTTGGCAGCAGCCGAAAGCGTGCGTGCGCGTGCCACGGCAAGGAAGAAACGCATGTCATCCCATTGCATATGTCACCTCCTGCATAAATGCAGGTTATATATGCATTTCTATATCTTTATATGCAAATAAATAGGGCCTAAGGTGTTTAGAACAATTCAGGAGAAGATGCATGCGTCAGATTGATCACTTCATCAGCGGCGGGTCAGGGACCACTGCCACGCGTTTTGGCGATATCATGGACCCGAACAATGGCGGCGTTCAGGCGCATGTCGCGTTAGGCGACGCGGCTGTGTTGGAGCGCGCAGTGCAAGCAGCATTGGCCGCGCAGCCTGCCTGGGCGATGACCAATCCACAACGCCGTGCGCGCGTGATGTTTGAGTTCAAACGGCT
>JANMJX010000019.1:0-4903 GCA_031371575.1 Sphingomonadales bacterium | reverse complement strand
TTTGTACCCAGCGCAATAAGTTGCAATTTCGCCATGATAATAATCACGGGCAAGCCTTGATTCCCACAGGCCTGAACTGCACACACCATCCAGATATTCCCCGATTATCGGTGCGACTTTCCACATCGAAAATGCCTTCATCGCGCACAAAATCTTTGCGCCGGAACGCTCCTTCACATCCGCCAAGATGGAAAGATTGCGCCGCAACGCCATCTCGTCCACCACAAATGCAGGCGAGGGCACGCGGTGGAGGTCAAAGCGGGCAAATGCCCCTGGATCGCCTGCTCTGGTTTCCATCAGAACTGCAGCGGCCCATCAAGTTCCTTCACCTGCCACGGCAGGCCATGCTTATTGAGCATGTCCATAAACGGATCGGGATCGAACTGTTCAATGTTCCACACGCCAGCGCCGGACCAGGCCCCAGTAACGAGCATAGCCGCACCAATCATGGCTGGTACGCCAGTGGTGTAGCTTACGGCCTGATTGCCGGTCTCAGCATAGGCATCTTCATGATCGCAGATATTGTAAATGTAGAGCGTCTTTTCCTGGCCATCCTTGCCAAGGCCAGTGGCGATGCAGCCGATGTTGGTCTTGCCCTTGGTTGTTGGTCCAAGTGATGCCGGCTCTGGCAAAACAGCCTTCAGGAATTGCAACGGGACAATTTCCTTGCCCTCATACATTACCGGGTCAATCCGCGTCATGCCCACGGCCTGAAGCACATTGAGATGCGTGATATAAGCATCGCCAAAGGTCATCCAGAACCGGATTCGCTTGATTTCAGGCAAATGGGTTTTGAGGCTTTCGATTTCCTCATGGTACATCAGGTACATGTTCTTCGGGCCGACAGCTTCAAAGTCGAAGCTTTGCTTGACCGACATGGCTGGCGTTTCGACCCACGCACCATTTTCCCAATGGCGGGCGACAGCGGTGACCTCGCGGATATTGATTTCGGGGTTGAAGTTGGTTGCGAAGGCCTGGCCATGGTCACCACCATTGCAATCCAAAATATCAAGCGTGTCAATCCGGTCGAAATAATGCTTTTTCAGATAGGTAGTGAACACACTTGTCACGCCGGGGTCGAACCCTGAACCCAGCAGCGCAGTCAGACCTGCATCCTTGTAGCGATCCTGATAGGCCCACTGCCAATGATATTCGAATTTTGCTACATCCAGCGGCTCATAGTTCGCGGTGTCCATATAATGCACGCCAGCAGCAAGGCAGGCGTCCATGATGTTGAGATCCTGATAAGGGAGCGCGAGGTTCACGACCAAGCTTGGCTTTATATCGTTCAGCAATGCCGTCGTGGCAGCAACGTCATCGGCATCAAGACCGTAGGTGTCTATAACAACGCCCGTGCGTTCCCTGACCGAGGCAGCAATGGCGTCGCATTTGGATTTGGTCCGACTGGCGAGACTGATATGGCTGAAGACATCGGGGTTCATGGCCATCTTGTGGACAGCAACCGATCCGACGCCGCCTGCGCCAATTACCAATATCTTGCTCATCTGTAGTTTCCTCTTATCAGAGATTCGTTCAGCGCACGCATATAGGGGCCTTTTATGACAGGACAAGAATTGGCTGCAGCCAGCAGAACGCCAACACATGAAGGTGTCCAACGCGCGATGGCAAAAATTGCAGATATCCTGCCCAAAACGCCGTTGCTACCGCTTGAAGTCGATGGCGTGACCATCTGGTGCAAGGCCGAGATGCTTCAGCCGATCGGTTCGTTCAAAATCCGGGGCGCATGGCACCGGCTTTCGGACTTGAGCGCGCAAGAGCGGGCACTTGGCGTTGTGGGCGTATCGAGCGGGAACCACGCACAAGGCGTCGCATGGGGCGCACGAAGGCTTGGAATAGACGCAACAATCGTCATGCCCTCCAACGCACCTCAAATGAAACTCGACGCGACACGAGCGCTGGGTGCGAAAGTCGTATTATACGACCGCGCCACCGAATCGCGTGATGCTGTCGCTGCTGGCCTGACTGCTCAGAGCGGTGCGACGCTCGTGCATGCCTTTGGCGATCCGTGGGTAATCGAAGGGCAAGGCACCACTGGCCTCGAAATCGCCGACCAGTTGCAGGCGATTGGCCTAACTGGACCAGATATGATCGTTTCGTGCTGCGGCGGGGGCGGATTGGCATCAGGCCTTGCGCTGGCATGTCCGAACGCAGAAATAGCCATTGTTGAACCCGAAGGATGGGATGATATCATAAGGTCGCTCGAGGCGGGGGAGATACTTCCGGTCGAAGATCTGTTGCATCCGACTTATTGCGATGCCTTGCAGACGCCACAGACCTATCCGATCAATTTCGAAGTTTTGCGGCAGCGAGTGTCGCGTGGCGTCTCGGTGACAACAGACGAAGTTGCCGCAGCCATGCGTGTGGTGTTTGAAAAGCTGCATCTTGTTGTTGAACCGGGCGGGGCGGTTGCGCTTGCCGCTGTTCTTGCCGGCAAATTGCAGCCGAAAGGCGTCACTGCGGTGACATTGTCCGGCGGCAATGTGGATCGGGAAATCTTCGTTAAGTTGTTGGCTCAGGCGGCCTGAGCAACCCGGATTTCCATCCGTTCCCAGATTTCCACAAGCGCAGACGTCAAACTACGCATCATGGCTTCGTCGTGTTGCGGACCCGGCGTGAAGCGCAAGCGCTCCGTGCCGCGCGGAACGGTGGGATAATTGATCGGCTGCACATAGACGCCATATTCGGCGAGCAATATGTCGCTGATCTTCTTGGCCTTGACCGGGTCACCGACCATCAAGGGCACGATATGCGTGTTGCTCATCATCACCGGCAGACCAGCGTCGGCAAAAAGCATTTTGAGCATGGCGGCATTGGCCTGCTGTGCGTCGCGCTCTTCGCTTGATGCCTTCAAATGACGGACAGAAGCCAACACGCCCGCTACCAGTACGGGCGACAGGGACGTAGTGAAGATAAAGCCGGGCGCGTAAGAACGGATCACGTCAATGATGTTCCGGTCGGCCGCGATATAGCCGCCCATGACACCAAATGCCTTGCCCAGCGTGCCTTCAATGATTGTGATTCGATCCGCCACTTCATCACGCTCGGAAATACCGCCACCGCGTGCGCCATACATACCAACGGCGTGAACTTCGTCACAATAAGTGATCGCATTATACTTGTCGGCAAGGTCACAGATCGCGCTTATGGGTGCGACATCGCCATCCATCGAATACACGCTTTCAAACGCAATGAGTTTTGGGACTTCCGAATCGTCGGCAGCTAGCAATTCTTCGAGATGTGCAAGATCGTTGTGCCGCCACACGCGCTTTTCGCAACCCGCATTACGGATGCCTGCGATCATGGAAGCGTGATTCAGTTCATCCGAATAAATGATGCAGCCAGGCAGGACCTTGGCGAGCGTCGATAAGGTCGCGTCGTTGGATACATAGCCAGACGTAAACAACAATGCGCCGTCCTTGCCATGAAGGTCGGCGAGTTCGGACTCGAGCTCAACGTGGTAATGCGTATTGCCGCCAATGTTGCGAGTCCCGCCGGAGCCAGCACCAACATCATGCAGCGCGTCTTCCATAGCGGCCACAACTTTTGGATGCTGACCCATGCACAGATAATCGTTCGAGCACCACACGGTGATCTCTTTGGGCCCATTATGTCCAGCAAAGCAGCGTGCGTTGGGATACGAACCCTTGTTGCGCAGGATGTCGATAAACACGCGATAGCGGCCTTCGGCATGAAGCCGGTCAATCGCCTTTTCGAAAACAGCATCGTAATTCACGGATACTAACCCCGGTTTTATGCCGCAGCAGCGGCGTTACGTCGCCCAATAATCGCGGAAAATATAAAAATCCAGCGCGAACGACTTGCAACAAGCGTCAATCTGATGCGTATTTTGCGGTATTTTCGCTCACAGTGATTTAATCTGCGTCAATCCATAGGATGATAATGCCGGAAGAAGCGACTTCAATGCATCGATTTCCCCGGTTGTGACGAATGTTCCAGGTGTCTTTTGGTCAGGCCAATCCTGGTCTTTTGTCAGATAGCAAATCCGTCGGGCAATGCCGCTGGCTCCATCGACAAATTTCATAGCTGGTGCAACGGTCCGCAGTTCGTCTTCTACCAGCGGGAAATGTGTGCAGCCAAGGGCAACGACGTCAAGCTCACTTCCTCCAGGCTGGTCCATAAGTCCGCGCATGGCACGTTGATAGACTTCTGGATCGACCGCTTCGCCGCGCAGCTTGGATTCCGCCGCACTGACCAATTCAGGCGCAGCATGGCGAAGCAATGTCATCCCCCCCGCATGATCGGCATGCAATTTGTCGACATACCCCTGCCGGACGGTAGCTGCCGTCCCAAGCAGGCCGATTACGCCGGTCTGCGTAGCTTCGGCTGCGGGCTTGATGGCGGGGACTGTCCCCACGACGGGCACATTTAACGCAGCGCGCACATGGGTGAGCGCAATGGTGCATGCGGTGTTGCAGGCAATGGTGACGAGACGTGGCTGATAGCGTTCGACCAAGCGACCTAGTAGGGCAGGGACACGTGCAGAGATTTCAGCTTCGGTTTTGGTGCCATAAGGCAGGCCGGCATAATCGGCCGCAAAAATGATCGGGGCGTTTGGCAATGCGGATTGAACCGCCCGCAATACGGACAGACCTCCAATACCGGAATCGAAAAACAGCAACGGCGCGGCAGAGGAACGGGAATTCATCGTTTGCTGGTAATGCGCTCATGCATAACTGGCAAGCCGACGGCCTTGAGCGGGTGGAACAAAACAGCTACGCAATACAGAGATTTAGAGGATTCGGCTGGTGAATGATCTTTGGTTGAACATGGGTGGGGGGTTATTGCTGGGCTATGGGCTTGGCTCGATTCCATTCGGCCTCTTGCTCACGAGGATGGCGGGTGGCGGCGACATTAGGACCAT
>JANMJX010000012.1:0-6144 GCA_031371575.1 Sphingomonadales bacterium | reverse complement strand
AAATCGAGTTTCGTCGTGCTGTTCGGAACTCATTGGCTTCGCGAAGTAATAGCCTTGCATTAGACGCACACCCAGCGACCGGGCTTTCAATGCTTGTGCTTCTGTCTCAACTCCCTCAAGAACGCACTCTAAGCCCAATTGTCTAGACAAGGCTAAAATTGTTGAGGTAATTTCCCAACCGCATTCGGTTGAACCTGAATCCGCGCAAAAGGATTTGTCGATTTTAATCTGGTCCAATGGCAATTTGTGAATGCGGGAGAGACTCGATTGTCCAACTCCAAAATCGTCAAGGGCAATTCTGAAACCTGCAGTCCGCAACCTCTCCAAGCTTTGCGCCGCAGCTATTCCGCCAACCATGAGGGCGGTTTCTGTAATTTCGAGATAAATTCTATTACGCGCAACAATTTTAAATTGGTCGCGGCTCAATAACCAATCAATACATTCTTGGTTAGCGATGTCATTCGCGGAGAGATTTATGTGTATTGACGAGTCATGGTAAATAGCAGGTAGTTCATTCAACGATTTAGTGATTATGATCTTAGTAAGTTCGCAAGTTCTTTGCGTGTTTTCAGCCATAGGAATAAACACATCGGGCATCACGATTGATCCATCAGCGGTTTGCCAACGCGCGAGAACCTCGACCGACTGTATTTGTCGGCTATCGAAATCAATTATCGGCTGATAAACAATCCGTAAGTCATCGGCCAGATTAGCAATATCGAATAATTGCGTAATGCGAGTTTTTTCTTTTAAACTTAGCTCATCTTCTGAAGAGAAGATAACGACGCTGTCTTTGGCTAGTTTTGCTTTGTAGAGTGCCCAGTCGGCTCGCTCAATGCACTCATATGCGGAAAGGCCAATTGTTTTGCGAAGACCTATCGACGCTTTAACGATCAGCATCTGGGACTCATTTGAAATGGGCTCCGCGATTAGCGATGCCAGTTCTTGCGATCGCTTGAAGGCGTCTTGCTTAGTCAAAGAACCTGATAACAGGAAAACGAATTCATCACCGCCCAACCTGCCGCAGCTTGTCACGTCCGCAAATGTAGCGATCCGGTTTGCGACGGTCTTCAACACTGCATCTCCGGAACGATGCCCGAAAAGATCGTTGACCGTTTTGAAGGCATCGAGGTCAATGAGGCCAAGCCATGGCAACTTGTTAACCTTGTCAGCAAGTTGGGTCTCGAAACTCTCAACAAAACACCGCCTATTTGGAATATTGGTCAGATCATCAAAATATGCTTGGCGATGGAGACGTTCATTAAGGAGGTCGGCTTCTTTCTCTCGTAGCTGCAATGCATTCTTTGAAATGATCAATTCGATTAGGCTTTGATACTGCGTCCTAGCTATCAATAGAAGCAGCAATGAAACAGAAACCATTGTCACGCTGATGGATCCCGCATTCTCGTGCCCAATGTACAGGAACATCGTGGTTGATGGAACAACGCTAACGACCGTCATGCCGATTGCTGTTTTGGGCGACGGGTTCAATCCTAAAATCCCAATAAAGCTGGTGAGAGTGGCGATGTAGTGAATTAAGCTTTGTTGTTGTGTGTCGCCAAAGGGATAAAGACTTAGCGCAAAAAGCATAAGCCCGGAGGCGAACGCTGTTCCAGTCCAAGGTAGCATTTGTAAATCACGTGAGATTTGTTCAGGTGCCCTCGCTCTCACCATACGAGGGTGCCAATGGATCGCCCGCAAAACACCAATGCCGACGAGTGGGGCAGTCACGATAGCTAAATGGAGATTTGAGACAGTTCCTAAGAAGGCTTTCGCTATCAATAATAAATTGATGATGGCAATCGCATATACAAACGGCATTCGTTTGGAGAGCAAAGTTGCTAGTGCTAAGTCAACGGTTTGGCGTTCCTTGCTTTCTTGTTCTTTTCTGTCATCTAGTGCTAAACCCATAGTTGCGGTACCTAAATTTGCTACCTGCATGTATTGCTCTGACGACTGGCGCCCAACACCGTCGGTTTAGCTACAAGATAATTAACGACATATACGGATCGGAATTTAGCGATGTCCGTCGTCAAAACATTTGGCACTGCCAGCAAATATGACCGTTCTTGGGCCGAGAGCGGTCAGGCAGTTTTGGCCGCAACCGGCGCGTAGCTGCCGTAGCAGTTCGCTAACTTTGATGGCGCCAAGCGTTATAAAGAGGCGCTCTACATTTCCATGATCGAGAGTTTCTCACTCTCCGATTAGAAACATGTTGATAGTCAACCGCCCCCTGTCAGGGTTCGAAGAGAGCTTCGCCGGGTCGGGAATTACGCCCGAGTGAAGCTGTCGCCCGCGATATAGTATGAGCCGGTCAGGTTTTGCTTCAACCTCGTCGATCATCTCGAACCAAGCGCTATCACCGTAACAATAGCTCATCGATGGCATGCCGTGAACATGTTCATCTTCGCCAAGTGCGGCATTATAAGCGGCTTCGCGAACAGGCGTGACCGTTTCAAATCCGGTACGGCGATGACGGTAAAAGGCTGTGCCTCCGCTTTCCACGCCAAGCAGGTAGTGCATCACCGCTATGACTTCGCCCCCAGCATGATCGTAATGGGGAATGCGCTGGAGCGGAGACAATTCATTTTCGCAAGCCGTAACAAGCGAAAATGTCGAAGCGTCAAGCCGCACCCCTTTTGAGAAGCCAAAAACCTGTTGCATCACCTGCATCATCAATTCGCGTTGCAGGTCAAGATAGCTTGGATCAGCCCAAGACCGGATGCCTGGATACGATGCACCGGCATACTGATAACGCGCGGCGCGCCCGGCCTGAAGTAGCTGATCAGCTATGCCGCTAAACTGATCTATTATAACCAAGGGTTCGCCTTCATGCCCCATTCGGCGCACACTGACCTTAGCTTTTGGGCTGGATACCATTGGGGCAAAATGGTCCACCTAAAAGTCCAAGTCAATATTCGCGATGGCTGAGTGCGCCTTAGCCTTAAAACCCTAAGACAACGACGTAAAAAATGGAGCTTTCCGTCTACCAAGCTAACGCGTTCTAAATAGCAAATTGGCCAACGTTGCCATTGTGGTTCTATGAACAAACGGCCGCTTCAGGAGGTATCAGCCGGCGCTCAGATCAACTGCAATTGGGCACCAAGTAGAACGGCCGCTAATAGCCCATGAACGACTGTCCGCCTTTAGGAGGACAATAAAAAGGGTTCGACTGCTTATACATACCTAAATTGGGCGTCCACCTCACATCATAAAATGTGTAGTCTTTTGATCTACCCATTTTATGTGAAGCATTCCTAGCCGACTTCATATCTCGCGTGATGGCTGCTTCTTGATGTATCTCCATGATGAAGCTTGATTTTAGGCAGTGTTGCTGGCATCAAATAATGATAACGTTCACAATAACAAGTAACGTGAACATGTCCCGCGGAGTGGATTTGATGCAGTTTAATCGTTCAATGGCATTTCTTGCCGTCCTGTCAGCCGCCAGTGTAGCGGCCCAGACGCCGACCGAGAATAGCATTCCCGCAATTTCTAAAGCACTAGGCGTAGCCCATCCGGATATATGGCCGCGCGCCGCAAGCCCGTCTGCAATCACCGATGATCGCACAGAGAAGTCGATCACTGCGCTCATATCAAAAATGACTTTGAAACAAAAAGTTGGCCAGTTGATCCAGGCAGACATCAGCGCCATCGCGCCTGCGGATTTGCAACAATATCCGCTGGGTTCCATTTTGGCCGGTGGCAATTCTGGCCCCTATGGCGACGAGCGTGCGAGTGCAGACAAATGGGCCCAGTTAGTCAATGCGTTTCGCGACACCTCGCGTAAGTCCGGTGCTTTTATCCCCATATTGTTCGGTGTGGATGCCGTCCATGGGCATTCGAATTTGCCGCAAGCAACAATTTTCCCGCATAATGTAGGGCTTGGCGCCGCCCATGACGTTGACCTCATTCAGCGCATTGGCGTGGCCACGGCTGCGGAAATATCTGGCAGCGGCATTGAATGGACCTTTGCCCCCACGCTTGCCGTGCCGCAGGATTTGCGCTGGGGACGCGCATATGAAGGCTATTCATCCGACCCGGATTTGATTGCCAAATATGCCCGCGCGATGACGATTGGTTTGCAAGGCAATCTGGTCGCCGGTGCCCCGCTGAAGCCAGAACATGTTGCAGCAACGGCCAAGCACTTCGTTGCCGATGGCGGAACGATGGATGGGCGTGACCAGGGTGATGCACAAATCAGCGAAGCCGAGTTGGTTGCAAAACACGCACAGGGCTATCCTGCAGCGATTGATGCAGGTGCTCTTACTGTGATGGTTAGCTTTTCCAGCTGGAATGGCGTGAAAAATCACGGCAACGCGTCGCTTTTGACCGATGTCTTGAAGAAACGAATGGGTTTTGAGGGGCTGGTTGTTGGGGACTGGAACGGCCATGGTCAGATCGCAGGCTGTTCGGCGACGGATTGCCCTACAGCGATCAATGCTGGCCTTGACCTGTTCATGGCGCCTGACAGCTGGAAGGGATTATTTGCATCCACGCTTGCTGCCGCCCAAGATGGCCGAATTCCCCAAGCTCGCATCGACGATGCAGTGCGCCGAATATTGCGCGTGAAGTACAAATTGGGCCTGATGGGCAAAGCCCCGGCTGTGCGTGGACGCACTTCCTTGGTGGCGAAACAGCAACATCTGGATCTCGCGCGCGAAGCCGTGTCGAAATCACTTGTTCTACTTAAAAATGATAACAAGGTTTTGCCCATCCGCCCCGGCGCACATGTTCTGGTGGCTGGGTCGGGTGCCGACAACATGGCGATGCAGGCTGGCGGCTGGACGATCAGCTGGCAAGGCACCGACACCACAGCTGCAGATTTTAAGAACGGTCAGACCATTGGGCGTGCGATTACCGACGCAGTAAAGGCGGGCGGCGGCGCTGCCACGGTTTCAGTAGCCGGGGCATATGACGTAAAGCCCGACGTCGCCGTGGTCGTAATCGGCGAAAAGCCATATGCCGAATTTGAAGGCGATGTGCCGAATCTTGCGTTCCACGCTCAGCCGGCTGAAGAAGAGTTGATTGCGACACTCAAAGCGCAAGGCATCCCGGTCGTGATCGTGTTTCTATCGGGTCGGCCTATGTTTACGGGCAAGTTGATAAATCAGTCAGATGCGTTTGTGGCCGCATGGTTGCCTGGAACACAAGGCCGCGGTGTTGCTGACATTCTGGTCGCGGGTCCGAATGGAAAGCCTGCGCTTGACTTCACGGGACGCTTGTCCTTTGCTTGGCCTGCCGATGCACGATCACCGATCACGACGCCATTGTTCCCCTTGGGCTTTGGACTTGACTATACCCGCTCAACCACGCTTGCGCCAGTTAACGAAGACCCGCGGGTCGATCTCTCCTCGCTTAGGATCGCAACGCAATATATGGTCCGGGGCAAAGTTCCCGCACCTTGGAATTTGCAAATGGATGGGGCAATCAGCTCAAGGGCAGTCGACATATCTGCGCAGGAGGACTCCCGGCAATTCACTTGGAACGCGGATGGGTCCTTTGTGGTGAATGGACCGGCAGTTGACCTGAGCAAGCAGGCCATGGAAGATTGGACATTGCTCATTGACTGGCGGATTGACCAGCCAGCTTCAGGGCCTGTCACTTTGTCGTTTGGCGGCGGGTCGTTGGAAATACAACAGACCATGGCGGCGCTACCCACCCGATCTTCTGTCCAAACTCGCATTCCGCTGCGTTGTTTCGCCGAAACAGGCGCAAAATTGGACGCGGTAGGTTCCCCCATACGTATGCAGGCGCCGAAAGGCCTTGTTGCAACAATTCGCAACGTTCGTATCGAAACGACGAATGAGAAAAATGCGCCTTGCCCCGGCAAAGCGCGCTAAAATATAGGGGAGAGAGAAAATGGCTTTGGCACCGGGCGCGGCTGCGGCTGCAGATAATGGCGATAGCCATATCGATGCACCGCAATTGCAATTGTTTGTTATGGGGCTGTTTTTCATCTTCGGCGGGATCACCAGCCTGAATGATGTCATCATCCCGAAACTGAAAGAGCTGTTCACGCTCAATTATACGCAAGCGATGCTTGTCCAGTTCTGTTTCTTTGCGGCTTATGCGGTCATAGGTATCCCGGGCGCTCGTCTCGTCAAGAAAATCGGCTATATGCGCGGCGCGGTTGCCGGGCTT
>JANMJX010000260.1:0-23898 GCA_031371575.1 Sphingomonadales bacterium | reverse complement strand
CGGCATGGATAAGTCATGACATGCGGCAACAGCATTTCGAGATGTGGAAAGCAGTTATAGCCAATCACACCGTTGAATGCCCGAAAGGAAAAAATGGTAGACGCTGAGGGGTTCGAACCCACGACCCGCTGATTAAGAGTTTGGCAATAGACGCGTTAGCGTAGGTTTGTGTAAGTTAGCATACTCGTATAAATACAGGTATTTTAGACAAAAATTGACCTATGGACCGTTAGTGTAAGTTAGCATAGATAAGCTCTACGCTCTTACACAGAACTTACACGAGGTCACTATGCCGAAGATGAAGCTCAGCAAAACCAATATCGACAGGGTTCGCAAAGCGGGTGCTGGCACGGTCATGTATTTCGATACCGACACGAAGGGTTTCGGTCTTCGAGTCACCGCCTCGGGTGCTGCCAGCTTCATCGTGCAGGGCACAGTCGCGGGACAGGCTAAGGAACGGCGAATAACCATTGGCAGCTATGGCGCGTGGACGGTTGACGATGCTCGCCGTCGTGCTGAGGAATACAAGCACAAGTTTGAGGACGGCATAGACCCTGTCGAAGAGAAGAAGCAGGACGCCGCGATGCTGGTGACACTTCAACAGGTTTGCGACTCCTATGTCGGTCGTCCTGGCAAGTTGAAAGACGGCACGGCAGCAGAGTATCGCCGCCACGTCGAGAAGGTGTTTACCACATGGAAGGACAAGCCCATTGCCGCGATAACGCGGGAAATGGTGCAAGAGCGGCACCGCGAACTAATGACGGGCGGTCTTGACGGCAAGAAGGGCGCACCTGCTAGCGCCAATGCCGCTTTCGTAACGCTGCGCATCCTCGTTAATTTTGCGATGGACGAATACCGCCGTGCGGATGGTGAGCCGCTTATCGCTCGCAACCCTGTGGCAGCGCTCAAGCACCATTGGGCAAAGCTGGGGTCGCGCACCGACCGCTACATCGACAAGCGCAAAATCGGTGCAGTCTGGAACAAACTTACGGAAATGCGCAAGACTGCATCGAAGGCAGACACACTAGCAGGTGTCGATCTCACAATCTTTGCGCTTCTTACAGGCGGACGCCGAGACGAGATGGCCGCATTGACTTGGGAGTTTGTGAACATTGATGACCACGACCCGTCAAACTGCTGGTGGTATCTGGACGACCGCAAGCGTGGTGACCCGATCTGGCTGCCGCTATCGTCGCAAGCTGTTGCGCTGCTAAAGTCGCGTCGCGAACTGGCAGAAAAAGCAATTGCGAACGGCGGGGACGCCAGCCCCTTTGTCTTCCCAACTCGCAGCGAGGTTGGATATATTCGCGATCCACGGGCGGCGATTGAGTCTGTCGGTAAGGTAGCTGGTAAGCACCTTAGCCTTCACGACATGCGGCGCACGTTTACGAATATTTCCATGCGCGAATGCCTCATTGAGAAGTTTCGCACCGACTTGCTCACCGGACATAAGCCGGCGCAAGAAGATACCACGTCTCGGAATTATTTGGACCTTGCGCACCTCGACTGGCTGCAGCCCGAAGTGCAGAAAATTGGTGATTGGATTGAGCAGCAAGCGGCTGTCGCAGCCAGCAAGAATGTTGTACCCATAACGCAACGAGCTTGACGTATTGCTATCTCAGCATACTCGCCCGTACAGCGCTATATGTAACCCGTAACGGTATAGGTGCAGCAAGCTACCTTTCGTGCCCCACATGGCCCCGTCGCGCAGGTTGCTATCCCTAATATCTAGAAATGAGAAACTGGCTAAAGAACTAGTAGTTCGCAATCTGCATCGCAGTCCGCCACTTTCCGGAACAGTTCCTTCGAATAAGCTTCGCGACGACGTCGTGCCTTACTTCCATTTCTTAATCAACGCTTCAACTTGCTCTGGCACGCCCCAAGAACTAGCAATTTGGTCGTTTGTTTTCACGGCCTTCTTTATTCTTGCTGAGTAAGATGGGTCCCATACATTAAGCCGCTCAACATAAGTCACGCGTGTTTTTGCAGTCGCGAAACTCGCACTGTTTACGAACAAATCTATTACAATGTCAGCCATGCGCTCCTGAAGTTTCTTGTGGTCCAAAGCTGCCAGAAAAAGCTCTTTGGCAATTTGTGTTGGCTCCTTGCCATTGCCATTGAAGGCTTGAAACCGGCCTACAAACCCGTGCGGGTCGGCCCCTCTCCGAACTGCAAACACCGGAATACCTCGTCCTAGCGCATATCCAATTTCTTGGTCACACCATTTGCTCAGAACGAAATCAGGATGAATTAAGGCAACAAGCAAATCACACGTAGAAAGCGCAGTCTCAATTTCAATCTGCCACTCAGTTGTAGGGTTGATATCACTATGTGCAACGAAACCACTCATACCGAAGCGGCTCAGGGCTTCTTGGAGATTTGCTGCTTCCTCTTTTGACGTGGTCAAATGGGAAATGAACACTTTTAAGTGTCCTTCTGTCCAATATGGCGTCTCATGTTCAGCAATTATAGTTTCCCCATTGTCGAGCTGCATCCCCAAATGCTGTCCTAATTCAACTAAATCGTGATCCTTGGAGTCTTCGACCATTTTGATAACGTAACTTTTGTTATCTCCCGACCAAACATCACTAATTGGAAAGCCGAATTGCTTAAGTGTGAGGTCGATAGTCGTCCAATCCTCTGCCTGCATATGTTCGGCAATGTCTTGAATTATCGTGACGCGAGCGGACTTTGAAAGCTTCGTAGCAGCCATATCAGCGTCCGCTTATTCTTGCAGAGATGGCGGGGCCTAAGAAGCCCAAAGTCGCCATGAAGAGTAACCCCACGGAGCTAAGCCAGTTGTAAAATCTACCGGTAGCAGCATTCGCTTCGGTCATCAGCTTGAGACGCTGATCTGGGGTAAGGCCCTCCATTTTCACAATTTCGAGCAAAACCTGATTGGTATCATTGCCGCCACTTACTTGGCCGATAATCACCGTTGTTACCGCTCCCAATACTGCTGCAACAATTGGCACCGCGCCAAACAATATAAATCTCTCTCTTTTACTCGCCTCCATTTTCGCTCCCTTCATCCGCCATCAATAACTATTTTTTATTGACCTACAAATACCTTGTTGACACCGACGTTGCTTGCCTTGACCGGGAGCACGTTTTCGTTTGCGCACCCCCCATACGCTTTTTTGAATCAAAATTTTTGTTACCATCACGCCGCAATCACTACCCTGCGCCGTACTGGGACAGTTTTGCACAAATTAAATTACCACCGCCTCGCTACTATGTGCTAACAAAGTGCACGTACCCGGCGTTCGGGTGTTGTTCGGGGCTGCACGGAGCGCCTTTTAAAGAAATAACCGTGACGCAGTCGGTGGAGTAAGGCGCAAGCCCCAGGACCCGAACATTTTGCCAGATGGGTATTCCTCTGGTGCTGATGACCACAGCTTAACAACGCCCTGCTTGACGCCATAATTGCGTTCAGGGCTTAGCTGGAGTCATTAACATGGCCGAGACGGTCAAAATTCTAAATAATGAACAAACTGCTGCTCTGATCGGAGTAACACCTGCCACTCTGCGTTTTTGGCGCTGCAAGGGGCGCGGTCCCCGCTTCGTAAAACTCGGCGAGGCAAAACAAGCCGGTGTCGCTTACGTGGAGGCAGATGTGCTCTTTTGGCGCGCTGCGCGCACCTTTGGCAGCACCAGCGCTGCCACCGCACAGCACCCCGACAACGCCTGACATTCGCCTGAAAATTAACGGCAGGCGTGAGCCATGCCGCTGAAAGGTATCATCGTGAACACAACTAAATATACTGACTTCTTGGACAGATCGCAAACATCATCATACCTCAACGGTTCCGGACAAAGTTGCGCGCCGCGCAAATCTTTGCCGACTGCAGATGGCGAGGGGAAGAAATTCCCTTCTAGGGCCACCGGCTGGGAGATGCATCATGGGTGAGCAAATTGTCGACGGTGTCACCTACAGCGCAGCCTTTCTTAATGGCGGGGCATCTGACCGATTGCGAGTAGAAGCGGAGGGCGAAGCAGACTACACAGCGAAACTCGCTGAAGCGGCAGAGCGCGCGCGAAATGGCGGTCAGTATGACGCTGATGGTCACCCACTACCAGTACAAGGCGCGCTGCCAATGCCACCAGGCTTCGTCGGGGACGTAGCGCGCTTCATTTATCAGAACGCTTTGCTCCCCGTGTCCGAAGTTGCAATCACAGCCGCCCTAGGGCTGATGGCGGGGATTTGTGGAAAGGTGTGGGTTATCCCGAAGAGCGGGCTGAACCTCTATATCGTCCTCGTAGCCCGCTCGGGGATTGGCAAGGAGGCGCTGCACGACGGCATTTCCGATTTGATTAATGCCGCTCTGCCGCTATGCCCTGTGGCAGGCAACTTCGTTGACTTCACCGAATACGCATCTGGACCTGCACTTATCAAAGCGTGCGCATCCAACCAATGCTTTGTGAATGTAAGCGGCGAAATTGGTCGAAGGTTCCTTGCAATGGCAGTGAATAAAGACCCCAGTATGCAGACGCTCCGAACGCAGATGACTAACCTCTATGGCAAGTCGGCACCGAACAGTATCGCGGGCGGCATCTCTTACAGCAACCAAGAGAACAACGTCGAGTCGATAAAAGGGATTGCGTTTAGTATCGTTGGCGAGGCAACGCCGGGCACGTTTTACGAGTCACTGACGCCCGCAATGATGGAAGACGGCTATATGTCGCGGTTCTGCGTGATCGAATACCAAGGTGACAGGCCAGAAAAGAACCGTGCACAATTTGCGCACCCGCCAGCGGAGTTGGTCCAGCGTCTTGCTAATCTGATGACCCATTCCGACATGTCCATGGCTGCGGGCAATAATCAGATGGTGTTATTTAACGCGGGTGCGGCGGAGTTGCTTGAGCGGTTTGACAAAAAGTGTGCTGACGGGGTCCGTGCAACCGACGACGAGGCGCAACGGCAGGTGTGGAACCGCGCCCACCTTAAGGCGCTTCGCATTGCGGCGCTGCTGGCGGTCGGCGAAAACCACCTCCACCCTGTCGTTATTGAGGAGCACGCGCAGTGGGCCATCGGCCTCGTTGAATACGGGAATGGCACGTTTTTACGCCGCATTGACGCTGGAGAGGTCGGCGTCGGAACTGATAGTGGGCGCGAGCAGAAAGTGATTGATGTTTGTGTCGAGTTCCTCCGACTGCCCGATAACCACAAAAAGCTGGGGGAGTATAAGCACGGCGGAGCTATGAAGGCGGCGAACATTATACCGCGCAGATACATTCAGCAACGAACTCAACGGCTGTCTATGTTCGAGAACCACCCTCAAAAGCACACTGCGGCGCTGAACATGACCATAAAGACCGCCATCGCGAACGGCAAGATTATGGAAGTGAAGAAGGACAAGATGGCCGAGAATTATAATTACCAAGGGGAATGCTACAGACTACTCGATCCGGGCTAGGTGACGACGGCGACAGGCTACACCCAGCGGTTGCGTTAGCCTGTGTAGCCCAACCATCAGCCTTAAGCAGGACTAACTGCAGCCTGCGCTAGCTCGCGCGAGGCTAACGCCCCAAACCCGCAAAAACCCTAGGGATTTTATATAAAATATGTGTGTGTTAGTGTGTTAGCAACAGTCCCCATATTCTCTCGTAAATTCGCTAATACACCGAAACTTTGTATATATTAACCCGCCAAGGGTGGCTAACCGCCTACGGCTACAGCCGGTAATATCGTGTAACTTGTGTATGGTGTGGTCTGCGATGAACGATTTCTTAAACCCTACACATCATACACGCTAGCATGGCAGCGAAATGGCTTTATTCCGTAGATCACGAAGGGGTGCGGGTCACCCCCGAGTTTATGGTACGGTTGCAAAATGGGAACGCGGAGGCGCTGCGCGCTCTGCAAAAGCAAAACCTCTCCTCACTATACCGTACCTACTTCACTCGTGCACCACGTCGGCCTGACGCGCATGGGCTGTTCTGGTCAGACATACCCACCACTGCGCTCATTCCGTTTGTTCGAGGCGGTCGGTCCCGTAATCGCGCGTGGCTGCCCGACTCCATGTTCATGAGCGACAAGCCTGTCACGGACCGCCGATGGAAAGCGGTTCTGCGCATGACCCGCCTCTATCGTAGACATCTGCGGACGCCGCCAAAACCCAAGCGCCGATCTCCGTTTGATCCGGAACCTTGGGAGGGTTGGACTGCATCTTTGTCGGAACATTCGGAGCGCGAGGTTTCAATAAAAATAGGGAAGGAGGGAAAAGGCGTGACCGTCACTAACTTGATGCCGAACCCGAGGTTCGAACTGGTTGTGATCAATAGGTTTGATAAGGCGGCGCTGCTAAAATTACTCGATGAATTGGATAGCGCGGCGAACGTCGAACAGTGGCTCACGGAGCGCACAGTGCAACAGGGTGCCACCGCGCATAAATCTCTCCATTCCAATTATGTCGCATGGTGTGAGGAGCGCGGAGAAGCCGCGGCTGGGGCAAAGAACTTCGCCCAAGCACTGATCGCCGCTGGTGTGGTTAAGCTGACACGGAGCAACGCCGCGCAGCGCTACCAGTTAGAATTGCGCTAAGGCTGGTAGTAGCTACGCACGGGCACGAAAGCAGCACTGCCGCCGTTAGGGTAGCGTTGCACCGTTGCCAGCGCTGTAGCGCCCGCAAAGCCGCCCCACATGTGTGGTCATACATACCTCCCACTTTGATAACTACGGGTTGTCATAATGATGAAGTCGCAGCTGGCATCTAATTTCGGCGTTGCATAACCGCCTTGAATGTTTGGTTGGCGTAATGTGGTTATCGTCAGCAAACCGCGGACAAGAAATATGTAGTTTGACGTTCGATAGTCAGAATCCTGAACTAACATTCTGTATTAAATATATTTTCTTGCGGACCTAGCTGGCGACAATGTACCATGTAAGGGCAATGTAAGCTTCGCCCTGAAAGTTAGCGCAATATGCCCGAGAAATTTGTTTCCAGCCTGATCTATCAATCGGCGGTGGTACTATGACCGATGGTTCGGCACCGCCATGGCTGCACGGCACGAGTACCAGTTCGCCGTCAGTCGAAGCAGAAGTACAGCCGGTCGGCAACCCAAAATGGGTTCCCGGAATGCCCTCGCCAAACCCGGCGGGTAGACCGAAAGGCGCAACGTCGAAATCGTTATTAATAGAACGGATGTTGGTTGACGCTGACGATATCGTTGACGCTGTCGTAGCCAAAGCACTTGAGGGAGACACAGCGGCTGCGTCACTAATTCTTTCACGTGTTTTGCCCACGCTCAAAGCGCAGACTGAAAAAGTCCAGTTCGATTTTGACACCGCCGCGCCCGTCAGCCAGCAGGTGGAAGCCGTCCTTGGGGCGGTAAGCCGCGGCATTATTGCGCCCGATGTAGGCAAGCAGATAATCGACGGGATTGGTTCACTGGCCCAAATACGTGCGGCAGAGGAGCTTGAAGCGCGCATCATCGCGCTGGAAGAAGCGAGAGTTAGATGAAGCATTTTGGGCAAAAAGCACATCGTTTGCGAAAGCGGGCGATGCGCATTGGTTCAGTTAAAATTGCCACACTAGGGGGAGGTAGAAAACCTGATGGCGATCATTAAAACACAGCGGAACATGGTCATCGCATACGACAGGCAACCGGATGACGTACTGGTGGACGTATCGTGGCCAGCACCATTTGGTGATGGAACGCACGCAACGCCCGTTGGACTGCCTTACGCACCCATAAGCGAATATGCAGTAGCAGTTGAGTGGGCGGTAGGCATGGCTGACAAGATGGCGCATCCAATACATGTTTTACCACTAAACCACCGCGACATTTTCAATACCGGTCGCTTTGAACCATTCCGCATATTCCTTGCGAATATGAATGATCATGAGCGCGCCGAAGTACGGCAGATTATTGTTGATTCTTGGGCCGCGATCTTGCGTGATAGCAATACTCCCGTCTTACGGGCTACCGCGTTCAATATGTTGGCGCAGCTTGGTGTGGTGACCACGTAATGGACGCTGGAGCATAGCTACATGGTTTGCATCCGCGCATTGCACAAACGTTTGGCAAGGCTAGAGCGCGCTGATGTGCCACAGCGTTCGCCGTTAGTGGTTATGTATGGTTCATTCGACGAGTTTGTTGAGGTTGCAATACGGTCAGGTGTTCTTGACGGGTCATTAGACTGTCAGGATATGATCGACATTCTAACTGCTCTTCGCAAATGGGAAGGTGACGGTACGTGGGACCGAGCGCGGCATTGACGTGGCTATCTGCTGATTAACAGCTCCGCAGGCTCGGTGTTTAAGGCGTTTGCAATTCTAACAAGCACAAGCATCGAGGGATTTCTTTTTCCCCGCTCAATTCCGCCTACATAGGTCAAGTCAATCTCCGCCGCAAATGCCAACTGTTCTTGCGTTAACTGGGCTTGCTGGCGCAACCTTCTAACATTTTTTCCTACAATGGCGCGCCAATCCTGCATTGGCAGATGCATGACGATCGAGCATATATTCTCTAGGGAATATAGTCCCTATTGGCTATTATGGACGGGCAAACCCAGAAGGAGCGCTGAATATGAACGTGTGTAGAAGTGCAGGCTGGACGATGGCACTGCTCGTTTGCAGTACATTGATGACAGTTGCCTCATCCGCTTCCGCCTTACGCTCGGAAGATAGCCCTGACCAAACCCCCGCCAAGGTAACCGAAAAGCTTGAGGCGCTAATCACGGTTTACACTAACGTCTATTATGCACTTGGGGCCTGCGATGGTTTTGTTGCGCCTCAACAAGAAGCGCCTTTTGATCCATACGGACCCGCGCTTGCCAAGTGGCCTGACAGCTTCAAGCGTCAGATGGGTGAGACACGCGAAGATGGGAAAATCGAGGGTGCGCGGCTGGCGAGGCAACACCGCTTTACAATTGAGGAGCGAGCAGAGCTTTGTAAACGGCAGTTGGACAGTGCCAATGCTGATCTGGCGCACGTGCTGGCGCGTTATGGCGAAGAGCGGTAACTCCAATGATGGCCGTCTAAGGCCCATTTTGCGGCTCTGGACCGGCAAGCGATTCCAAGACTTCTCATTCTGCGGGGCGTTCACGGTCGGTGTGCAAGGGCTGTGTCGGTAACGGCTGTAAGTTCTTCATGCGCAAGCGTATTGGACAGTGACTTGCGATTCCCATCGCATTAAGACAAGATCACGCTTTAAAGGGGATTGGACTTGGCACCTGAACAAGAGGCAGCAGCGGCATCCACGAATTCAGAGAAAACCGTTCGGCGAAAAATTCCGGGAGGACTTCCATACACGTCCAGCCCCGGAGTCTTGAGGCGCGTCTTGGAGAAAATTCCGACTTCCGAAAAGCCAAGTATTTTCAACAACGATTTTCTTGGCACAGTGATGGGTGCAACCGGTGGTGCAGCGCGCCCGATCATACCGATCCTGAAAGCGACTGGCCTCCTTAATCAAACCGGCGCGCCCACGGAACTCTACGCTCAGTTCCAGACTGAGGCAGGGCGACCGGCAGCCGCGTTGCAAGCGCTTCGTAATGGGTTTGGGGAGGTGTTCAGGCGGAACCAATACGCCCATCGTGCCGATGAGGCTGCCCTTATTGATGTGGTCGTGGCCATAACTGGGCTGCCGAAGAAAGAGGGCATAGTTCGGTATATCCTGACTACTTTTCAAGCGTTTCAAGAAACGGCCAAGCTGGCTCGGGAAGACGGTGCTGCCGAAGATACGACCGATAATGGGCAGTCGTTCGATGCTTCACCACCGGAAGCCGACGCCAAATTGAACGGTGGTGGCCGTCTCCAACTCGCCTACAACATCAACGTCGTTCTGCCGGAGACAACGAACGTGGAGGTCTACAACGCGATCTTCAGGAGTCTAAAGGCGAATTTATTGTCATGAGTGACCACACGGTCGAACTATTTGTCCTCAAGTGTGCCGTCATTGAGTCAGGGCTACGAACAACGCTTGCCGAGTATGACACGGGCCAATCTGGAGGCCTGAGCCAAGCGGATGACGAGCAGCTCGAACCCTTCATCAAGCAGTTCGACCTGGCTAACCGCAAGAATGCGGCGCATATGTCACGCTATTATGAGATCTTTTATCTTTTAGAGAACGACATACGCCGCCTTATTGTTGAGACCATGGAGGCTGCCCACGGTGCCAAGTGGTGGGACACTCGCGTGCCACCCGGTGTCCTTGAAGAAGTGCGGAAGAATCGTGAGCGGGAGACTCAAGCTGCCGTAACTGTCCGGTCGGATGACGATATCGACTACACCACGTTCGGGCAGCTTGGAGACATCATTCGAGGCAACTGGTCCGATTTCGCTGGGATGCTGAGCAATCAGTCAGCGGTCTCGCGGGTTATGGCGGCCCTCAACATGCTACGCGGCACCATCGCGCATTGCGGGGTTTTAGCTGACGATGAGGTGGATCGCCTCAAGCTCGCCATCCGCGACTGGTTTAGGGTTCTAGAAGGCCCGAAGAGCTAGGTGTACCCGATTGGCAAATCGAGCCAAATCCCGCACGAATAAAAGGGAACGATGGGGCAGGCAATCTTGCTGCATTTTACACAAAAAAGTTAACTCGATAATCGCCATGGTGGGTTGGGAGAGCGAGGGGCGTTACACATCGTGGAGTCATGAGCGAATTTGGGAGCGGCGAAAATGGTTCTGTCTGGATGCATAAAAACTGGACCCAAATGGAAATTGAACCTACCACTGAAACTGTGCATTATGGCGCAAAACCGAAAGCATAGTTTGAAGGATGAGTGACCAGTCAATGTCAGCCAAGTCACCGAAAAATCATTCATTATCAGATGCAAAAAGAGCTAAGCAGGACGAGTTTTACACGCAGCTTGGTGACATTAGCAATGAATTGAAGCATTACCGAACGCAACTAAAAGGCAAGACAATTTTATGCAATTGCGATGACCCTTACGAGAGTAATTTTTTCAAATTTTTCGCTCTCAATTTTAATGCTCTCGGACTAAAAAAACTCATTGCAACCAGCTATGCAAAGTCCCCTGTCGCCGGCGTTCATTTGCCTCTTTTAGATATTAAAGGTTTGATGCCTGAGGGGAAAGAACCATATGCGGTAGAAATCAACGAAGTACCGGACCACAATGGAGACGGTGCGACAGACCTTGCCGATGTAGAGTATCTTCTCAAAAACGATGCCAATACTGCGCGACCGCTTAAGGGCGATGGTTTGTATGGTGCTGGAGATTTCCGGAGCAGTGAATGTGTAGAATATCTGCAACAAGCGGACGTTGTCGTTACAAATCCCCCATTTTCATTATTTCGCGAATACGTGACTTTGCTCATCGAGCATGGAAAGAAATTTGTGATCCTCGCGAGTCAAAATGCTCTGACCACCAAAGAGGTGTTCGCTTTAGTGCATCAAGGCAAGCTGTGGTTAGGGGCAAACAACGGTGACATGTCTTTTAGGGTTCCTGACACCTATCCAGCGAAGGAAACCAGATTTTGGATCGATGAAAATGGTCAGAAGTGGCGAAGCTTCGGAACTATGTGCTGGATGACTAATCTAGACCTACCAAAGCGACACGAGCAACTGCCTCTGTACAAAAACTACCTGCCTAGCGAGTATCCGTCATACGACAATTTCGATGCCATCGAGGTATCTGCTTACAAGGACATTCCGGTGAACTTTGATGGTGTCATGGGCGTGCCTCTTGGCTTTTTAGCGAAGCATAATCCAGATCAGTTCGAGATCGTCGGTATCACTAAAACATGGTTTGGGCTGGCATCGAAGAAATATCCGACCCAAAAACAAATCGGTACTGACGGCAAAAAGAGCGACGTATCAAAACTCAATGATGGAGCAGCGCTGAAGGTTGCCACTCCGCCAAGCGGAAAGACTTACTATAAAGTTGGTGACGATTGCTTCATTCAAACTTATCCGCGTATTTTAATTAGACGCACAGGGGCTGTTGCATGAAAATTGCGCTCAGAAACATTAAAGTTTCAGAATTGGTAAATGGCTACGAAGATAAAGGCGAAGAAGGAGTGCGGGGGTTCAGCGACCGTTTGAACATCCGCCCGGCCTACCAGCGGGAATTTATATACAAAGAAAAGCAGCGCAACGCCGTGATCGACACGGTTCGCAAAGATTTTCCACTGAATACAATGTACTGGGCGGTAGCAGGCGATGGATTTGAGTTGATGGACGGTCAACAACGCACCGTGAGCATTTGCCAATACGTCCAAGGTGATTTTCCAGTTGAGATGGAAGGGTCGCCCAGATTCTTCGCCAACCTTACTGCCGAAAAGAAGCAACAGATTCTTGATTATCAGCTTTCAGTATATGTATGCGACGGAACAGATGGCGAAAAACTAGATTGGTTTAAAGTCATCAATATAGCGGGCGAAAAACTAACCGAACAGGAATTGCGCAATGCAATATATACCGGCCCATGGCTTGCCGACGCGAAGCGATGGTTTTCAAAAAGTGGCGCCCCCGCAGCGGCTATTGGAAGTAAGCTGGTAAATGGCACGCCTATCCGACAGGAATATCTCGAAACCGCACTGAGCTGGTTTTCCAATGGCGCAATCGAACATTATATGGCCGAGCACCAAAGTGAACAGAACGCCAATGAACTTTGGACTTATTTCCAGAATGTAATCAACTGGGTGAATTTGACGTTCTTGGTATATCGCAAAGAGATGAAGGGGGTTCCATGGGGACCGCTCTATAACAAGTATGGGAAAGACAAGCAGGATACAGCTAATCTGGAAAAAGAAGTTTCTCGATTTATGCAGGACGAGGACGTAACGAAAAAATCGGGGATCTACGATTATGTCTTAAGCGGCAAAGAACGGGCGCTATCGATTAGAGCTTTCACCGATAACATGAAGAGGGAAGGCTACGAACGTCAAAATGGCGCCTGTCCTGCTTGTAAAGATACTTTCGCATTAGAAGAGATGGAAGCTGACCACATTACCCCATGGAGCCAAGGGGGTAAGTCAGTTGCAGCCAACTGCCAAATGCTATGCAAGGCGGATAACAGGACTAAGGGCGGCATTTAGCCCGCCGTGAACTGCATGGGATGAGTAGCAAAAACTTACACCAAACTTACACAACATTTTGTAATATAATGTGGGAGTTTGTAATGCCGCATAAGCGGCTGTTATATTTTATAAAAATGGTAGACGCTGAGGGGTTCGAACCCACGACCCGCTGATTAAGAGTCAGCTGCTCTACCAACTGAGCTAAGCGTCCCCATATCGGAGCGGCCAGATGGACAGCCCCGTTTGGAGCGCCGCCTTTGATGGGATTCGTGTACTTTGTCAAGCACAGCTGCGGGAATTATTGGAATTGTCCCCGTTTTGCGCCTGGGTGGCGCTCAATGGACATGATGATCCCGACGCAGATCATCATGGTCAGCATCGAGGACCCGCCATGGCTGACAAAGGGCAGCGGAATGCCCGCAACCGGGGCTAAGCCCACCACCATTAGCAGATTGATCATGATGTAGAAGAAAATGGTGCATGTAAGACCAGCTGCGACCAGCTGCCCGTAACGCGTCTTGCTTTGCAACGCGACGGTAAGGCCCCAACGCATCAAGAGAAAGTAGAGAAACAGGATAAAGAACCCGCCGACGATGCCCCATTCCTCAGCCATGGTCGCAAAGACAAAATCAGTGTGGCCTTCTGGCAGATAATCGAGATGGCTTTGCGTACCGTTGCCAAAACCCTTCCCGAAGATGCCGCCTGAGCCGATTGCGATCTTGGACTGGGTAATGTGGTAGCCGGTGCCGAGAGGGTCATTTTCCGGGTGCAGGAAAATGAGCACACGATCCTGCTGATAGGCTTTCATCCCGAAAAAATAGACCAAGGGCGCAATGACCGCGAGACTTACACCAGCACCGATGAAGTAAATGAGTGGCAGCCCCGCCATGAACCCGACGACACCAAGCCCAAAGGCGTAGGCGATTGCGGCATCAAAATCGGGCTGGATGACAACCAGCGCGCTTGGCACCACCAACAATGCGACCAGCGGCCAGATCGCGTCAATGCCGTAAATGCGGTTGGGCGGTAGCCGGTCAAAAAACCAGGCAGCGGCAAGCACCATCACTGGCTTCATCAACTCGGAAGGCTGGATTGTTATAAAACCCAGATTGATCCAACGCCGGCTGCCCCCGCCGACAAACCCCATCAGCTCAACCACGACAAGCAGCGCCACCAGAATCAGGTACATTGGGAAAGTGGTATTTTTCCAGAATTCCAGAGGCATGCGTGACATCGCAATGGCCATGGCAAGCAAGGCGATAAATCGAAGAACATGTTTTCCCGCCCATGGTTCGAGATGACCCCCTGCAGCCGAATATAATACCGTAGCGCCAAAGCCGACCAAGGCCATGAGAATGAAGATGACACGCCACGGCAACGCCGCGATCGGTGCAGGAACGATTCCGTTCATGCTGTCGGGTCTAGCGGCGGAGGCGGTGCAGGCTGGTTTTGAAACGCCGCATATTTTGTAGCCATGCGTTGCTCGATATTGCCTCCCCAGCCGGCCTCAAGTGCCTCAAGCGACGCCATGGCCTGATCGCGGTCGTACAGAAACGTCAACACGTCCTTGGCGACCGGCGCTGCGGCACGCGCGCCACCCAAGCCGTGTTCAATGACGACAGCGGCGGCATAACGCGGCTCGGCGACGGGCGCGAAACATACGAAAAGTCCATGGTCACGATATTTCCATGCACCCGATTGCCCGCGCTGCGCGCCCTCTATGCGGCGAACCTGCGCCGTACCGGTTTTGCCTGCCATGGTGATGTTGTCGAGCTGTAGCCGGCTCCGGACAGCCGTGCCGGCGCCATTGACCACCATGTTCATGCCGTCACGTACAACATCGAGATGTTCTTTTGGAAAGGACAGTGGTTTTGGTGCCGCGCGCTTCTGTAGCAGAATTTCAGGCTGGACATTCAGGCCAGCGGAAATGCGTGCAGCCATCAGCCCCAATTGGAAAGGACTGGCAATGATATAACCCTGGCCAATGACTGCGTTCAGCGTGTCCGACTCAGTCCATTTCTGGTCATATTTTTGCATTTTCCAGGCGCTGTCCGGGACTGTGCCGTACCGTTGCGACGGAAAAGGCAATGGAAATTCCTGACCAAGCCCCAACTCGCGTGCGACGGGCGCGATATTGTCATAACCAATGCGGTGACCCATTGAATAAAAATAGGTATTACAGCTTTTCATGATGGCTGTCCGCATGTTCACTGGGCCATGGCGGCCAAGGCATTTGAATACGCGATTTCCAAGGCGGTATCCCCCGCCGCACACGACAATCTCTTCTGGGTCAACGCCATGCCGTAACATGGCGAGGCCAGCGACAGGCTTGAGTGTCGAGCCCGGGGGATATAGACCTTGAAGCGCCTTGTTCAGCATCGGAATATGATCGTCGCTGTTCAACATTTTCCACTCGACACGGCCAATGCCGTCGGAAAAACTGTTCGGGTCGTAACAGGGCATTGATGCCATCGTCAGGATGTCGCCCGTAAGGCAATCGAACACGACCACTGATCCGGACTCAAGACCGAGCCGGCGTGCAGCGTAATTGTGCAAATCGATATCAATGGTCAACTGGACTGGCTTGCCGGGTGTATCCGGGCGCGTTGCAAGGTCGCGGACGATTTTGCCACGCGCCGTCACTTCGGTGCGCTTCGCCCCCGGCTTGCCCTGCAAACGGTCTTCGAGTGTCTTTTCAAGCCCGTCTTTGCCGACTTTAAAACCAGGCGTAATCAGCAAGGGATTCTTGTTCTTCTGATATTCTTCAGCCGACACCGTGCCAACATAGCCAATGAGATGACCAACCGCGGCGCCGCTTGGGTAAAACCGCGAATAGCCTTGGCGCGGACTGACCCCGGGAAGATCCGGGAGGCGCACGCTGACTGCCGCGAAACGTTCATAATCGAGGCCGGCGGCAACCTGGACAGGCTGAAAACCCTGCGCCTGTTTCAATTCGCGGTGAATGCGGTCGACGTCGTCGGTTGATAGCGCCAGCAATTGTGCCAGCGTGTTGATTGTTTCGTCTTTTTCAGCAAGCCGGTCCGGAATGATATCCACACGGAAATCCGCACGGTTGGTGGCAATTGGTTTGCCGAAACGATCAATAAACCAGCCTCTGCGCGGCGGAATGATGGTCAGGTTAACCCGGTTGCTTTCGGCAAGCAGCTTGTATTTTTCATTGTCTGCAACGGCGATGTAGGACATGCGCGCCGCCACCGTCAGACCCACCGCGGCCTGCACGGTGCCGATAAAGAAGGCGCGACGCGTGAATGTGAAATCAAGCTGTCCTGATGTTACCTGCTTTTCGACCTTCATGTTGCCAACCGCCAGCTGTCGAGACGGGCGCATATTCGCACGACCAACGGATATAGCAATATGGATACAATGATTTGTGGTAGCAAAAGGTTGGGATCCGGCGCGGCATGTGCGAGCCGCGCTACCCAAAGTCCGCCGAACAAAACTGCGGTAATCAGCAGGGCTGCAATCAGCCAGTCCTGAAGATAATCCCTCCAGATGGCCCGGGAGTCGATAATCTCGATGGCGAGCATAGCGAGAGACCACAGAAGTCCAGCGCTGCCAAAGGGCTGACCGCTGAACAGATCGTCCATCAAACCGAAAGGCACACCTGACCAAACAGGAAGCAAGCCGGGCCGCATCAACCGCCAACTGAGGAACATCAACAGTCCAAAGGGCGGCAACAACGGTTCCGGAGGAAATATAGGCAATGTCGTGACCATGGACGCCAGAATCACCGAGGCGATAGGAATAGCGAGCATTTTGAGGAGCGATTGTTCGCGGTCAAAACGGCTTTCATATTCGCGCGCTGGCCGTGCGGGCAGGCGGATGGCGTTTACCGGAATTTTCACTCCGCGATCGCTTTCAATTTTCCGTCAGGGTCGCTTTGCTGCTGCGCATCTCTTGCTTCATTGAGATATGGTTTCATGACCATTGCGTAAGGTGTGTTGGCCGGGTCCGCAAAAGGCAGGCCAAGCGCGCCGTCACTTGTTTTGCGGATGACTCGCGCAAATGGGATATTCGGCCCGTATAAGCCGCCATTGCCCGATGTGGCGATGACATCACCAATTTTAAAAGGACTTTCGCCGAGATTCAGCGGCTTTATCAGAACCATCCCGTTGCCCAATCCTGCGGAAAAAGCCGGAAGCCCATCGCTGATCCGCATAACAGGAACCAGATTTTCGGTATCCGTGATCAACAGCACACGGGCGGTGGTCGGGCCCGTTTCAATTACGCGCCCGATAAGGCCTGCCGGACCCCGAACGGGCTGCGCGCGGTCTACGCCGTAATTCCGGCCAATGGACAATGTGGCGACACGACGCGTGCTAGACGCGGTAGAACTGATGAGCCTGCCAATAGCGATTTGCTGTTGATCATCATCAGACAATTTCAACAGCCCGCGCAAACGGGCATTTTCAACATGAAGCGCCTGCGCTTCGATCAGTTTGACGCGGTTGGCCTTTGCCTCTTTTTCCAACGCGGCATTTTTCGACGCTGCATCGATATAGGCGGATGCGTTACGCGCAAAACTTTGGGTCGTCAGCCGTACTGCGCTTGTCACACGTGCAATTGGCGCGGTAATTTCAGCACCAAATGTGCGCAGCGCGGAAAACCCTGTCGGGTCGACCACCGAAATTGCCAAAAGTAGCGCAGCGACAACCGTCCCTGCAATCGCGGCCACATAGGTTACGAACAGGCTATATTGCGCCTTCCGGGAAAATCCGGGGCGCCGATGCCGTGGCGGCGCCATGCCGGCCCCGCCTTATGCAGTAAGCAGGACGCCGCGGAAGATCGGGTCTTCCATCGCCCTGCCAGTGCCAATGGCGACGCAAGTCAACGGGTCTTCGGCAACCGTTACTGGCAAGCCCGTTTCATCGCGCAAGAATTCGTCGAGGCCAGCCATCAACGCACCGCCGCCAGTGAGAACGATACCTTGGTCGACAATGTCGGCGGCAAGTTCAGGCGCAGTGTTTTCAAGCGCGATACGCACGCCTTCAAGGATGGTGCCAATGGGTTCAGAAAGCGCTTCGGCAATCTGGCCCTGATTGATCGAGATTTCCTTGGGCACGCCGTTGACGAGATCGCGGCCCTTGATATGCAAGGTCTGGCCGATGCCATCGGCTGGCGGACGGGCTGTTCCGAAATCCTTCTTGATCCGCTCGGCGGTTGCTTCGCCGATCAGCAAATTATGGTGCCGTCGTACATAAGAGACAATGGACTCGTCCATCTTGTCGCCGCCTGTACGGACTGAGGTGGTGTAAGCCAGCCCGCGCAGCGACAATACTGCCACCTCGGTCGTGCCTCCGCCGATATCGACCACCATAGAACCAATAGGCTCGGTCACTGGCATGTCGGCCCCAATCGCAGCGGCCATCGGCTCTTCAATCAAAAACACCTCCGACGCGCCGGCATTCGATGCAGCGTCACGAATCGCGCGACGTTCAACCGATGTAGATCCCGATGGTACGCAGATGACGATTTCCGGATAGCTGAACATGCGGCGCTTGCCGTGCACTTTGTGAATGAAATGCTTGATCATCTGTTCGGCGACATCAATGTCGGCTATCACGCCGTCACGTAGCGGTCGAATAGCCTCAATGCTGTCGGGCGTTTTCCCCATCATCAGTTTTGCGTCGTCACCGACAGCCTTTACCCGCTTGATACCATTAAGGGTTTCAATCGCGACGACTGAAGGTTCGTTGAGAACGATCCCCTGGCCACGCACATAAACCACCGTGTTGGCAGTGCCGAGGTCGATAGCCATGTCTTGTGATGCGAAACGGAAAAACTTGCCAAATACCATGTAATATCCACCCAGTTCGGTTTGGTGAGAGTCCATTGGAGCGCGCCCAAAATAATCGCGCGGTCCTAGCGGAATTTGCTGTTTTTCAAAACAGGTATTTGGCTGGATTGCGAACGATTAAGGAGTCGCCTGAACTGAGCGCTTGGGCTAGGAACCAGCGGATGTCAATAAGAAGGCTCCCTGAAAATCTGGTCAATCGGATTGCTGCTGGTGAAGTGGTTGAAAGACCGGCCAGCGCGTTGAAGGAATTGGTGGAAAATGCCATCGATTCGGGGGCTAAAAATATTTCGGTCCGCTTAAGCGCGGGCGGGATCGATCTAGTCGAGGTAACGGACGATGGCTGCGGCATGTCGCCGTCCGACATGGCGCTAGCTCTCGAAAGACATGCGACGTCGAAACTGCCCGACGAAGATATTGAAATGGTCTCCACGCTCGGCTTTCGCGGGGAGGCATTGCCGTCGATTGCGAGCGTATCGAAAATGACGCTGGAAAGCCGGCCGGCCGGTGCCGAGGGCTGGAGACGGACGGTCGATCATGGCCTGGTCGCAGATGAGGGACCAGCGGCATTGCCAAAAGGCACGCGCGTTCGGGTCGAGAATCTTTTTGGCAATGTGCCTGCCCGCCGCAAATTCCTGCGCAGCGCGCGCGCCGAATATGCTGCCGCGCTGGACACCATGAAACGGCTGGCCATGGCGCGGCCGGATATTGGCTTTGTCGTGGAACATGACGGGCGACGCGTCCTTGCCGTGCAACCAACCTCCAAGCGGCCGGAGCGGGTGGCTGCGCTGACCAGCAGCGAGCTCATCGAAAACAGCGTCGCGCTTGATTTTGAACGCGAAGGCGTCCGGCTTGGCGGGGTCGCGAGCCTGCCGACTTACAATCGCGGCGTTGCCGACCACCAGTTCCTGTTCGTCAATGGCCGTCCGGTGAAGGACCGGTTGCTCATTGGTGCGGTGCGCGGCGCTTACGCTGAAATGCTTGCGCGTGACCGCCACGCCGTAGTCGCGTTGTTTCTGGACCTGCCGCCAACGCAAGTCGACGTGAATGTCCATCCGGCGAAGACCGAGGTGCGCTTCCGTGATCCTGCCCTCATCCGGGGCATGATTGTGTCCGGCCTGCGCCATGCGCTCGACCAGTCGGGCTTTCGCGCGGTCCAGCGACCATCTGCCGATGCGCTTGCCGCGTGGCAGCAAGAGCCTGTGCAAACTGCGCAAGGCGACATTTTCGCGCGCCCGGCACTTGTTGGGCCGACTTTTTACCAGGGACAATATGGGCAGCGTCCGGCTTATCCGTCTGTCTATGACAACCGTAGCAGTTTCGCTGACCTCGGTGCGATTACGGGCGAAGACCTCGCACCCTTGTGGGGCAGGGCAGCCGAGGCGCATGAGCCGGTGCCCGAACGCAATCGCCATCCGCTTGGGGTTGCACGCGGGCAAGTGGCCAACACATATATTGTGGCTGAGGCAGAAGACGGGCTGGTCATCGTCGACCAGCATGCCGCGCACGAGCGGCTGGTGCTTGAACGGATGCGCGCCGCAATGGCCGCGGCAGGCGGTTCTGTGCCGTCGCAGGCATTGCTTCTGCCGCAAGTGGTGGAGCTCGAGGAACCCGCCTGTGACCGGCTTGAGGCGCGCGCAGAAGAGCTTTCTGCGTTTGGGCTTGATGTGGAACGATTTGGCCCTGGCGCGATGCTGGTACGTGCAACGCCAGCGGTGCTGGGTGGCGGCGATGCCAAGGCCTTGCTTGAGGATCTGGCCGACGACCTTGCGGCTTATGACGATGCATTGTCGCTGAAGGAGCGCATTGACCATGTCGCTGCAACGATGGCCTGCCACGGCTCCGTCCGCGCAGGCCGCGTGCTTTCCGTCGTAGAGATGAATGCGCTGCTCCGCGAAATGGAAGTGACGCCGCGCAGTGGCCAATGCAACCATGGCAGGCCTACTTGGGTAAAGCTGGCACTGGGTGACGTGGAAAAGCTGTTTGGGCGGAAATGAGAGGCGCGTAGTCATGTAACGCATCTGTTGATGCAGGCTTCGCTCCACAGGCATCGACAATGTAAAAGCCGCTTTTGCTCAGCACGCATTTTATCGGACGGGGGACAAGATGAGTAAGCCATACTTTCTCAAATCATTTCGCAAATGGCTTATATTGATCCTGTTAATTGTGGGCGGCTATTATTTGTGGACGGTGCTGACCGCTCCACAAGGCAGTCAAAAAGTGTCTTTCATTCCGGCAAGCGAAAGCTGTCATTCGTCTGGCCAGTTAAAATACTGCATTTACCGTTCGACATCAGGCAAGAACGGAAATGTTGTGTACCATCTTCATGGTCGCAACCTCGATGCGCAAATCTGGAATGACGACACCTATTGGACGTCGATGGTGCAAGCGAGCTGGCAGCAGGCCAAGATTCTGCCGCCCACAGTTGTTGTTGTTTCATATGGCCCGACCTGGTTGTTGGCGCCAAAGGGCAAGAAACAGGACAGCGGGCTCCTTGAGCAATTCATGGCCAAGCTACCCGACATCGACGCAAAAACCGGCAAGCCAAAGCAACGTTTGTTGCTTGGCGAGTCCATGGGTGGCCTAAATGTTCTCATCGCGGGTCTCACTTATCCGCAGCGTTTCGCCAAAATCGCGTCACTTTGTCCGGGCGTTTATGCCACATCACCATTTGCGTCATGGACAGCGATCAAGGATACATTGAAGCGAACGGGTGCCGATCCCAAAATCGGCTTTGGGACTTGGCTCTGGGCAAGAGAATATGTTGCCGATGAAGCCGAGTGGAGGCGTATGTCACCACTTGAATTGGTGAAACGCGCAGATGCGGGCTATCCGGCCCTATATCTGTCAAACGGCCTGTACGACGCATATGGTAATTTCGAAGGCGCGCAAATGCTCGCTGATCAAGCCGCACAGCGTGGCGTTTCCGTTGAGTGGCACCCACTTTATGGCGGGCATTGCGCCATAGACGCATCCTCGCTGGCGCGTTTCTTGGCTACTTAAATCGAAAAGCTGGTTGGCCGGAAATGACCTAACAGCGTGCAACCGATATTTGCGCGCGCAAACAACTTTATTGCCCTTGCATCGCGCAAACGAAAACGCTCTAAATTTGTCTCGCTTTAGAGATGGGGTACGAAATATGCGTTTTAAATATCGGGTCATCACTGCCGTCAGTTTCATCGCTCTGGCATCATTGCCGGCAGCGGCTCAGGTCGATGAAACCAACCGCTTGGTTGACGAAGGCATGAACCGTTCGCAGGTCATGAACCTCGCGCAGGAAATGACCGACGACATTGGCCCGCGGTTGACAAACTCGCCTGCGATGCGTCGCGCGGAGGCTTGGGCCGTTGAAAAGTTCAATGGCTGGGGCCTGCAAAATGTGCGTCGCGACCCCTTTGATTTTGGCCGCGGTTGGGAAATCGTTTCCTCCAGCGCGCGGATGACAGTGCCGCGAACGGTTCAGCTTACAGCTATTCCTGTCGCTTGGACTCCGCCGACAAATGGCGTGCTTTCGGGCGAAGTCATTGTCGCCCCCATGTCGAAGTTGCGCCATTTTGATGAGTGGAAAGGTAAGCTGGCTGGGAAAATTGTGATGATATCGTTGCCCGGAACGGGGTCAGAACCAGACAAGCCGGCTTTCCGTCGATTTACCGGCGAGGAACTGGGCAAACTCGACGCGTTCACGCAGTCTGAATATGATCCCGAAGAATTGAATGCCCGGCTGAAGCGCGTTGAGTTTGTTGAAAAGCTGGATGCCTTTTTAAAAGCGGAGGGTGCCATTGGCTGGGTCCGCATTTCATACCGCGACGGAAAGCTGGTTCATGGTGCCGGCTATAATTTCCGGACCGGTCGTACATTGAACCTGCCAGGGATTGAGCTGGCCGCGGAAGACTATCGCCGACTGGTCCGCTTGACGAAGACGGGGCGCAAACCAGTCATCGAATTCGAAAACAATGTCCGTTTCGATGACAGCGACCGCAACGGTTACAACATTATCGCCGAGATTCCGGGCAGCGATCCAAAAGCAGGCTATGTGATGGCAGGCGCACATTTTGATAGCTGGGTCGCTGGCGACGGTGCGACGGACAATGCCGCAGGTAGCGCAGTGGTGATGGAGGCTGCACGGATCCTCAAAAAAATGGGAACGCCAAAGCGCACGATACGCTTTGCTTTGTGGTCAGGGGAAGAACAGGGCCTGATCGGCTCGCGGGCCTATACCGAGAAATATCTCGCCCGCCGCGAACCAAAAGCCGGACAGGACCCGAACGGGCTTGAGGCTTTTTACGACTGGACCTACCGTTACCCGATCGTCCCGCAGTCTGGCTACAACGACCTAAAGGCCTATTTCAACATGGACAATGGCTCGGGCAAATTCCGCGGCATCTACGCCGAGGGTAACGCTGCGGCAGTGCCCTTGCTCAAGGAGTGGTTATCACCCTTTGGCGGGATGGACGCAGGCCGTGTGGTCGCTGCCGATACGACCGGCACTGACCATGTGTTCATGCAGGCCGTTGGCGTGCCCGCATATCAGTTCATTCAGGACCCGCTGGATTATTCAACCCGCACCCACCACAGCAATGCCGACACGTTCGACCATCTGAAGGCCGAGGATATGCGTCAGGCTGCGGTGGTGATGGCCGGCATGTTATGGCAATCCGCAAACAGCGCCAAGACATTGCCGCGCCAGCCGCTGCCAATTCAGCCAGCTGTGACCGATCCGTTCAAGGTCAAGGACCCCGACGCGGACTAAGCCCATCACGATCAACTGGCCGCCGCCATGCAGAATCAACTTTCGCGTGGCGGCGCTGCCGATAGCGTCTAAGCCAAAGTTTCTAAACGTTAAACCGGAACATCATGATGTCGCCGTCTTTGACAAGATACTCCTTGCCTTCCGAACGCCATTTGCCGGCTTCCTTTGCGCCAGCCTCACCGTTGTACTGGACATAGTCTTCATAGGCCATGGTCTCGGCGCGGATGAAGCCTTTTTCGAAATCGCTGTGGATCGCGCCGGCTGCGTTTGGTCCGGTGGCGCCTTTGGTTACGGTCCAAGCCCGCGCTTCCTTTGGGCCAACGGTGAAGAAGGTAATGAGATCAAGC
>JANMJX010000252.1:0-2077 GCA_031371575.1 Sphingomonadales bacterium | reverse complement strand
CAAGTCGTGCGGGATGTCATTTTGTCAGGTTTCCAATCTGCTGGTCAGCGCTGTTCAGCGCTGCGTCTTTTGCTCCTTCAGGAGGACATTGCGGAACATACGCTCGACATGCTTCGCGGCGCCATGGACACGCTCATCGTCGGGAATCCATCGGATCCGGCCACCGACATTGGCCCGGTCATCGATCAAGCCGCTTATGATTCGCTTATGGCATACCGGGCGCGCATGAAGGATCGGATTCTTCATGAAATAGCTGTTCCTGCCGATGGCCTTTTTGTGCCGCCGACGGTCATCAGGCTGGACGATGCGAGTGCGTTGGACCGAGAATGGTTCGGGCCGCTGGTGCATGTGGCCACTTGGAAAGCCGGCACATTGGAATCTACCATTGCAACGATTAACGCCAAGGGTTTCGGACTGACCATGGGGCTGCACAGCCGGATCGCAGGCAGCAGCGCGCTCGTCGAACAATTGGCGCGGGTAGGCAATCTGTACATCAACAGGTCAATGATTGGCGCGGTTGTCGGAAGTCAGCCATTTGGCGGCGAGGGCCTTTCCGGCACTGGCCCCAAAGCAGGCGGTCCGCATTATCTTTTCAGATTCTGTGCGGAACGTACGACAAGCACCGATACCACAAGCGCTGGCGGCAATGCATCCTTGTTGTCGCTGGATGACGGAAACTAGGCTGTTTTTGCGGGTGAACAATGCCGCTGAGGAATTTCACGGTCCTCTGCCAGTATCTTCTTAATGCACAGTGCCAAAGGTCGTGCGAATACTGAGCATGATAATCAGCCGTTCGATCTGGCGCCAGCGACAATAATGCAAATGGTTGCCGACATTCCGGCTTTTGATTGCTCGTTCCGCAGCTTCAATACCGGCCGCCATACCAAATTGGTCCATCAGAATCTGCGCTTCAGACACATCCTGCGGTTCGACATAAAGCGACAGATACATGAAGTGCAGGACTTTCGATATGTGCAGGTAGCAGACGGGCCTGGGGGTATAGGGCCCGTCTGCCTCCCCCATTTACACACTGTGTACGCCATTTCCGTCAAAGCATGTGGTTAGCAAAAATTAAGGATAGATATCGCGCTTGCTAGGACATGACAGTTGGTGGCAAGGGACGGGTATGTCAGGAACAGAAAACAACCAGCCCCGCCTTGCCGGTGGCATCTTCATCGCTTTCGGGCTACTCATCGGTCTCATATTGGGCGTCGTTTTCGACCAACCGTCTGCCGGCGCCATAATCGGTATGGTCATCGGTATCGTAATCGCGATTATCATCTGGGTGATCGACAGCAAACGTCGTTGAAATAAAAGGGCCGAAAAAAATGTGGAAACATGTCCGCAATATCACGTTGATTTTCATCGTGCTGGCGATCGCTGGCATTTGGTACATGACTCGCCCGGATGTCGCGCAGCTTTCGATTGATGCGGTCACTGGTCCAAACCCGCAAATTACGACGGCCCGCCCCCAGATTTTCCCAACCATTAAGGTCGCAGATGTTGACCGCTGGACAGCCGGCGAAGCACCGGTTGCCGCGCCCGGATTTGTTGTCGAGCGTTTTGCCGAAGGTCTCGATCATCCCCGCAACCTCTACACATTGCCTAATGGCGATATATTGGTCGCCGAATCCAATTCACCACCACGTGATGCCGGCGGCATCGAAGGGATGGTGATGAAATGGCTCATGGACAAGGCCGGTGCAGGCGTTCCTTCAGCCAACCGAATCACGCTGTTGCGCGATACAAATGGTGATGGAAAAGCCGACTTGAAAACGCCTTTCATCACTGGATTGAATTCCCCCTTTGGCATGGTGCTCATCGGCGACACATTATATGTTGCCAACACCGACCGCTTGCTCGCCTTTCCCTACAAGGAAGGCGACACAAAAATTGATGTAAAGGGCAAGGAACTCACCAAGTTCAATGCGCTGGCGCCCAACAATCACTGGACGCGAAATTTGGCAGCATCGCCGGACGGCAAGAAAATATACATCTCGGTCGGTTCCAACAGCAACATCGGCGAACATGGCATGGACAAGGAAAACGGCCGAGCGATGGTGTTTGAATATGACGT
>JANMJX010000232.1:0-1782 GCA_031371575.1 Sphingomonadales bacterium | reverse complement strand
GTCGCAATACTGCGCCAAACCTCGATAAACCGGTTGACGTCGCTTTCATTGGTGTCCCGTCCAAAGCTCACGCGGATCACCTCTGAGGCAGAGCGTTCGTCCCACCCCATCGCGCGCAGCACATGGCTGGTCTTGAGTGTGCCCGACGAACAGGCGCTCCCGGCAGACACTGCGATCCCAGCCATGTCGAAATTGATAAGTTGGCTTGATGCTGCCATGCCGGGCATGCGGTAGCTGGCAATTGTCGCAAGTCTCTTACTTTTTGATGCCACAACAACGCCACCCGAAGCTATTATTGCACCATCTATCATTTTGCGCAGACGGTCAGCATCTTCCATCCAGGAAAACCCCGCTTCAAGGGCGACAGCAAACCCAATGGCCGCTGGCAAATTTTCCGTGCCGCGCCGATAGCCTTGCTCTTGCCCCCCAGTCGGCGTCAGCAGGCCGAGATCGCGTATGAGCAATGCTCCAATGCCAGGCGGTCCACCTAATTTATGTGCGGAAACGGCTATCATGTCGGCATCTGGTAGGGGCAGCTTGCCTGCACTTTGCGAGCAATCCACAAATAATACGCCACCTGCGTCGCGAACTGCAAACGCCACATCTTCGATGGGTTGGATAACGCCCGTTTCGTTGCTCACCGATTGAACAGCATAGGTTGCAGCCTTATCCATGGCATTGATGTCGACATACCCATCGGACGTAATTGGTAGGCGTGCAGGACCGGCCACCGCAAGCACGGCGTCATGCTCCACGGAACTCGCCACAGCCGCGGTGTGAGCCAAGCCGATAGCGATGGCTTCGCTGGCACCACTTGTGAACAGCACTTCTCCGTCCCAATGCAACGCCGCTGCAATGCGGGCGCGCGCATCTTCCAATGCCGCACGGGCAGCCCGCCCCTCTTGATGGGGCGACGAGGGATTGGCCCAGCGCGACATGGCGTCGATCATGGCATCACGGGCCGCCGGGAGCACCGGCGTCGTGGCAGCATGATCGAGATATATGCGTGTTTGGCGGGGCATGGGTTCCATGACAGTTGCGAAAATCGTCACTGCTTCTATATAGCGCTTCCCATTCATGCAAAGCCTGAACCTTCGGGCACGCCCGGCACCATTTCTGAGAATCGAACAATAATATGCCTGCCATTGCCATTCCCGGTCCAGAAGGCCGCCTCGAAGCCCGTTTTTCGCCACCACCGCGTCCACGTGCACCCATCGCCATGATATTGCATCCGCACCCGCAAGCAGGCGGAACGATGAATGACCGGATCACGCAACAGCTCTACAAGACCTTTGTTGCGCGCGGATTCGGCGTCTTGCGGTTCAACTTTCGCGGTGTTGGCCGAAGCGAAGGCGAATTTGACAACGGCATCGGCGAATTGTCCGACGCAGCTTCAGCGCTGGATTGGGTACAAAGCTTTCACCCCGAGGCGTCCACAACATGGATTGCCGGTTTCAGCTTTGGTGCGTGGATTGGCATGCAGCTTTTGATGCGTCGCCCCGAAATCCGTGGTTTCATCTCGGTCGCACCGCCAGCAAATATGTATGATTTCAGCTTTTTGGCGCCTTGCCCGTCATCGGGCATCATCATTCAAGGCGTCAATGACGAAGTCGTCAACCCAAATGCCGTGCAAAAGCTCGTGGATAAGCTGCGGACGCAGCGTCACATCACCATCCATCATGACGAAATTCCCCGCGCGAACCATTTCTTCGAGAATGAAATGGATATGTTGATGGCATCGGTGAATGGCTATCTCGATTTCCGGCTGGACCCTAATTCACC
>JANMJX010000212.1:0-1779 GCA_031371575.1 Sphingomonadales bacterium | reverse complement strand
TCAACGGCCAGGCCATCGCCGTTGATGGCGGACTTTCAAGCTCGCACCCCGTGACTCGCCAATTGACAGGACAAACCGCAGTATGAGCGCCGAAGACCTAGGTTTTGTATCCGACCGGCTTGCCCGGATTCCGGCCTTCATTCAGGCGAATTATCTCGACAATGGCAAATTGCCATTTGCCGCGCTCCTGATTGGACGCGGTGACGATGTCGCCTTGCAGTGGAATTCAGGCGTTGCCGACGACGCCATTTTCCGCATTGCGTCGATGACCAAGCCAATCACTTCAGTTGCGTTCATGCAGCTGGTTGAGCAGGGCAAGGTCGCGCTCACCGATCCGGTCGCGAAATATATTCCCGAATTTGCGCAGCTCGGTGTCTTTGTCGCTGGCGGCGGCAATGTGCCCTTCGTATCGCGCCCACCGGCTTCACCGATGCGCGTGATCGACCTTTTGCGGCACACTGCCGGTTTCACCTACAGCTTTCAGGAACGCAGCAATATCGACGCCGCTTACCGCAAGACCGACGTCGAAAGCTGGGCCAAAAGCAGTTCGCAAAGCTTCATCGATACGCTGGCGCAAATTCCGTTAGAGTTCGACCCCGGCACGCAATGGAATTATTCGGTTTCGACCGACGTGCTTGGCATATTGGTCGAACGCATTAGCGGCCAGTCGCTTCCCGATTATTTCCAGACGCACATCTTCGCGCCATTGGGCATGACCGATACCTTCTTCACCGTGCCAGCCGACAAAGCGGCGCGCATTCCTGAAGGCTTCGCTTTCGATCCTGATAAAAAGATGAAGCTTTTTGACAAGTCGGGTGCCGACAGCCTTTGGACCAAAGGCTGGTCGTTCAATTCAGGCGGCGGTGGCCTTGCATCAAGTGTGGCGGATTATCACCGCTTTTGCCGGATGCTGCTCAACGGCGGCGCGCTGGATGGGGTTCAGATCCTGAGCCCCAAGACCATTGAACTGATGACTGCGAACCATATTCCTGGCGGTCAGGATTTGACCCAGATGTCGAAATCATTGTTCAGCGAAGCCGAGATGGCTGGCATCGGCTTCGGACTTGGCTTTGCCACCACCATCGACAGCGCGGCCACGCTGACGCCTTGCTCAACTGGTGATTTCTACTGGGGCGGGATGTACTCCACCGCTTTTTTCGTCGACCCAGTCGAAGACATCATCATGATTTTCATGACTCAGCTGATGCCGTCGAGCACCTATCCCGTGCGGCGCGAGATCAAGACGATGATCTATTCCGCGCTGGCGGCCTAGACCGTCGCAACCTCGACCTGACCCATGGGCTCGGGCTTGGCGCGCGCGGCGATCAAGCTTCCGCAAACAATCAATGCAGTGCCGGCAAGCACCGGCAGCGTGACGGGTTCGGAAAAAAACAGCCAGCCAAAAAACGCCGCCCAGACAAAGGCGGTGTATTCAACCGGGATCAGGATCTGCGCCTCTGCGCGCGCATAGGCCCAGCTTAAAAGCAAAAGAGAAATGATTGCCAGCGCCGCTGCGCCGCCGATCATCGGGGCATCCGACGCCGCGATGGGTTGCAGGAACCAAGGAGCGGCCAGGCTCAATGTCGCAGCAACGAACAGATTCTGGAAAAACGCAATTTCGATTGGGCCAGCTATCTGCGCCTGCTGCCGGGCGAGAATCAGATTATAGGCAAAGACCACCGCAGAAAACAACACCGCCGCAGCGCCCCACAGATGCCCGCTGGTATAGTGTCCGCTCAGCCGGCCCGCCAATATCACCGCGACGCCTCCAAGGCCCGC
>JANMJX010000156.1:0-1729 GCA_031371575.1 Sphingomonadales bacterium | reverse complement strand
TGTGCCCGAAATTGTCGCGGTGCACGCGGTAAGCCCTTCCCACCAGCCATATTCAACGCCAGCATGATATCCGCCGATGACGCCGCTGGTGGCAACAGCCAATGCAGCCAGCGCGACCAGTGTCTTGCGCAACGCGGCGTTTCCGACGCCAAAGGCAATGACCGCAATCGCGACGGCGGCAAAATGCGGGTAACGCTGCCACCAGCACATCTCGCAGGGATAAAGTCCGCCGATATATTGCGACCCATATGCCCCCGCCAGCATTGCAGCGGGTAACAACAGCGCGAGCCAATGGGCCTTGTCATATTTCGATATCATTTTCGGGTCGAAACCTTGGTCGTCATATATGGTCTGGCTGGCTTCTTACGCGAGCGCCGGGGAAAAAGTAAGATGCTGAAACGCAGTCGATACTCCCGCTACTGTCGTCAGTTCCGCGCCTTGCCCGTCACTGGCTTGGCCGCCAGCTTCATCGTGCGCGATCCAAGCCGCTGGAGCGTTTCCATCGCGTAATACAGCTGGAAGTCGTCAATGCCCTTCGCCTTCAGCTGTTCGGCTGTCATCGCGAAGCGGGGATCGTCGGCATTGTCCTGTTCCAGATCCTTTGTGTCGTCCTTCAGTTCGTTGACGAGATGACGGCGCAAATCGGATTCGCGAATGGACACACGGTTCTTGTAATCGGGGTCAGTTAACTGCGGCACGCGGATGTCGGGCTTGATCCCGCCCTCCTGAACCGAGCGGCCCGACGGCAAATGATAACGCGCGACCGTGAGACGAAGGCCAGTGTCCCGCGTCAGCGGCAGGACATTTTGCACCGACCCCTTGCCAAAGCTGCGTTCGCCCATGATCAGCCCGCGGTGATTGTCCTGCAATGCACCAGCCACGATTTCGGAGGCTGAGGCAGACCCGGCATCCACCAATACGATGATGGGCGCGCCACCGGTGACGTCGCCGGGAACAGCGCGTTCTGCCCACCAATGGTTGATATCGCCCTTGTCACGGCCACGTTCCGAAACGATTTCACCTTTGGTCAAAAACGCGTCGGACACGGCAACGGCTTCGTCCAGTATGCCGCCCGGGTTGGAACGCAAATCAACGATATAGCCAAGCGGATTGCCGCCGAGGGTTTTCTTGATGCCCGCAACAGCAGCAACCACATCAGCGCCGGTTTGCTCGGAGAAACCGGTCACCGAAATCACGCCAATACGGTTTTTCACTTCCCATTGCACGGGCTTCAGATCGATAATCGCGCGAGTCAGCGTCACGTCAAACGGCGCGTCACGGCCGGGGCGGAAGATGGAGAGCTTGATGGTCGTTCCCGGAGGACCGCGCATCGCCTCAACCGCTTCGTCCAGCGTCCCGCCGACGATCAGCTTTCCATCAAGATGCGTTATGAAGTCACCCGATTTGATTCCGGCCTTGTCGGCTGGCGTGTCCTTGGTCGGCGCGATCACCTTGACCGCTTCGTCCTCAAGCGTAACCGAGAGGCCAAGGCCACCATATTCGCCATCGATCTGGGTCTGCAGAGAGTTGAAATCGGTCTTGTCGAGGAAGCCGCTATGCGGGTCGAGGCTCGCAAGCATCCCCTGAATCGCGCCTTCCATCAACTGCTTGTCATCGACCTTGTCGACATAGCTTGATTTCACCTTGCGATACACCGCGAGAAATTCTTCAAGATCCTCGATCTTTTCGGCCTGCGCCCTTTGCTGCTGAAAATTCTGGGCAACCAATA
>JANMJX010000142.1:0-6497 GCA_031371575.1 Sphingomonadales bacterium | reverse complement strand
ACACGCAACACCGCAGATCCGATAAAGCGGCCAACCATGGCGCCACCCCAATAAAGCCCGATCAGCTTACCGGCCGCTTGTTCTTGCAGCCCCATAACATGGTCCTGCATAAGGTAGCTGACGATGAGCGAACCGATCGAGACCTCGGCGCCCACATACAGGAAGATGCAAAGTGCGCCGAAACCAAAGCGCGGCCGCTTTAACAGGTCGAGGCCTGCCAAACCTTCGCTGGCTTCGTGCCTCTCGCCCTTGAGCGCGTTGCGGAACATCCAGACCACGGCTGCAACGATGGCGAGGGCAACGGCAATGCCCAGATAGCCATGAACGATCGCCTGGCTTTCGGCGGTGCGGTATGCGTCGAGTTCGGCGCCGGACAATTGGCTGGCCGACACCGTGGCGAGACTGCCAAGGATCAGGATAGCGCCAACGATGGGGAAAACGGTGGTGCCAAGCGAGTTAAACGCTTGCGCAAAGGTCAGGCGGCTGTGCGCTGTAGCAGGCTTGCCCAACATGGAGATCAGGGGATTGGAAACGACCTGAACAATGACCACACCACTTGCGAGTACAAACAGCGCCAGCAGGAAGACCCCATAGGTCGCCGTCTGGCTGGCGGGAATGAACAACAGGCATCCGGCCATCATCGTCAGAAGCCCGGCAACCGCGCCGCGCATATAGCCGATTTTCTTGACGAGACGAGCGCCCGGGATACCTATGACCGCATAAGCCGCAAAGAAACAGAACTGGACAAGCATCGCTTGCGTATAATTGAGCGTGAACAGCTCTTTCAATTTCGGGATGATGACATCATTCAGGCTGGTGATCCCGCCGAAGATGAAAAACAGCCCCATCACAAACAATTGCAATTGCGGTGCATCGATATGGCTATCGCCATTATCTGCAGCCGCAGCCGCGCCCGGTGCCAAAGCCATTTTCTCTCTCCCTGATGTATAGCTGCGCCTTAACGTCGCAAGGTGCGCATTCTTTTATGGCTTCGATATGAACGTTGCGGATTGTTGCAACAACCCCTTTTGCCGAATGCATACGTATGGGGAGAGTCGACGCATCGATATTAGCGGCACTGGACAGTCAGACGCGGTAATTGCATCCCGGTTCAGAGCGCTTGTTTGGCATCAACGCGGCAGTGTTATGGCATCGGATAAATCGGCAGAGCGCCGGTAAGTGATCAGTTGGCAGTTGGAGAGATGGCTAAGCCATGATCACATATGTTATCGCGCCAATGATAATCCATAAGGAAAGTGCGAGCCCGAAAATGATCCACAACTTTGCCCCAATCGGAAGCTCACCATTTAGGGCAATGCCATATTGCGCATTGTATTGGGACTGTTGCGCGACAACCTGTTCGGCTGGGCTATTCGGCTTCGTTAGAGTGAAACGCCCACCCAACCGCGCTGCACTAACGGCTGCGGATGTCAGCTGACGGGTGAACCTGCTGCCATATACGCGCCCGCCGTCCCATACGATTTCAGCTTCCATAAGACCAGCCTGTGGAAGATTGACTTCGATCATTTCCCCGACTTGCAGTTCAGCGTCGGTTTCAATCAACAGTCCGGTGTCCGAGATGTCATGCACGATGACGGTGCCAGAACCCGAATCCAGTCCACGGGCTTCAACTTCGAGAAACAGCTGATGCCGACGGCGCTGCCGATTGTCGGTTGTGGTTTCGATCGTCGCTTTTCGCTGTTGCAATGACACGGATGTTTCCCTTCGGATCACCGACGTGTCTGAATTGCATTAAGAAATGTCTAACAGCGGGTTAAAACGGGTATGCAATTGGCGAATATGCGCGAAATCGGCTGATCACATGCATCTGACGAGGGTTAGCAACCATGCCTGAGTCACGCAGTCTGCCGAGCTGGTTAATAGGCCATGATCCGCTGAAGTAACCACATGGCCGCAATGCAGCCAATGGCATATGCACTGATAGTTTGAAATTGCGGCAAATAGCGTGCGCTGAAACGCCGCAATATCCATAAAAGCAGCATGGCGCAGATAACGATTACCAGCTGGCCGGCTTCAACGCCGAGATTAAAGGTAAGCAGCGCAACTGGCACTTCGCCCTGCGGCAAACCGATTTCGGCAAGTGAACCAGCAAATCCAAAGCCATGCAAAAGGCCAAACAGGAATGCCACCACCCATGGAATACGTTCCGACAAACGCATTTCACCTGGTTTGCGTTTCACGATTTCTACCGCGAGGAACACAATCGACAGCGCAATCGCTGCTTCAACAGGGGCGCGCGGCACGCTGATCCATTCCAGCGTGGTCGCCACCAGAGTGATCGAATGCGCCACTGTGAAAGCAGTGACAGTGGCCGCAACACGCCATGCGCCGTTGAGCAGAAGCACAAGGCACAGCACAAACAGCAAATGGTCATATCCCATCAGGATATGCTCCACGCCAGTCACAAAATATGTCCGCGCAACCTGCAATTTGTCCGGCCGTTGCGCGATGCTAACAGCGGGATTGTCCGGGGTGAAACGCGCTGCTTGCGTAATGCCTGTCGCGGATTGATAGCGCATCAATGCATCGGCTGCGATGTCTTCGATACCGCCCAACCGAACGGTACGACCCGCCAGCGCCTGTTTGCAATTGATGGTCCAGCGGGCGAGAAGCGCAGCAGAATCAATAGTGCGTTCGGCTACTGTCGCCGTGCAGTCACCCGGAAACACAGGCATTACCCGGGCAGCAAGGCCCGGCCGGATAGGTGCTTTCCATGTGATTTTATACTGATGCAAAGCAGTGGGCGTCGCTGCGACTTCCCGGATTTCCAGATAGCCCGGACGCATGTCATCTGCACAGACAACCGAGGTGAAGCCAGCGGTAAACAACCAAAAGAGGAATATTCGGAACATCATGGCTTAGCGATACGAATATCATATCCATCAAGCAGCGCTTGGTAGGCTTCGGCTTCCCGCTTTGCTTGAGTCTCGGCGCTCCAGTCGTTCGCGACGCGCTGGCGGACGGCTGCCAAAGGCGGCGTTTCGGCGGCAACAACATTGCGGATGCGCACTGCATGCCAGCCAAAGCCGGACTGGACCGGGCCGCTCCAGCGCCCGACGGGTAAGCTGCGCAAGCTGTTCGCGAAGACGTCGCCAAATTGGCGTTCCACATCGTCAAATGGGGCTTTGTCCATGCTGCCATCGACGCTAAGTGGTTCCGCTTTCACAGGCCTGCCTGCGTTCAGGGCACTGACCATAGCTCTCGCGTCCCCTTCATCGTCGCCTGCAAATATCTGGTCAAAACTGAAAGCGGGTTTTTTGGCGTAACGTGCCTTGTGCTTATTATAATAAGCATTCAGCGCCGCATCCGTCGGTTCCATGTTCTGGACTTGCGCAGTAGCCAGAAATTCCATTTTCGCGCGCAAGCGCCTCCGGATAACGGGATCGTCTGCATCGAGACCAAGCCGCATCGCTTCACGGAAATAGACTTCTTCCTTGATATAATCGCGAATGAGATTGTCGAGCTCTTCCACACTTGGCGGCCTGCGCCATGTCTGTTCCCATTGCGTCGCCAACCGAGTCACTTCGGCTTCATCAATGGTGATCCTGTGGTCGAGGCTGTCTTGCCCGCCGAATTGGCCCATCACGAGGAATAGAACCGACCCTGCGGCCAGAAAATGTACAAGCGGTTCGCGAAGTGCCTGTTTGAACCAATTTCCGATCATAAGATGGAAACACCAGCTCCGGGGCGTTCAATCATGATCAGGGGCAGATTGCCATCTGGAGTTTTGTAATTGGCCTCAATTGCGACACGCACGTCAGAAACTTTTTCGGCCGGCATGACCGCCACGCACGCACCGCCAAATCCGCCGCCTGTCATGCGCGCGCCGCCTTCGGACCCAATAAATTTTTGCAAAAGCATCACCAGTTCGTCAATTGCCGGAACCGTTATTTCAAAATCGTCGCGCATCGACGCGTGGCTTTGTGCCATCAGCAAACCAAGTGCGGAAAGATCACCCGCCGCAAGTGCGTCGGCTGCATCCAGCGTGCGCTGGTTCTCGGTTATGACATGACGTGCCCGCGCCATGGTGGTCGCATCAAGATTTGCCTTCGCCAGCATGTTCAAGTCGGCGTCGCGCAATGCGGCAACCCCCATCGCTGACGCTGCGGCCTCGCATTGGCGCCGCCGTTCATTGTAATGTCCGTCCACCAATCCGCGCGTGACGCCCGAGTGGACAATCATGATCGCGACATCAGCTGGAATGGGCGCATCGGTCAATTCGAGGCTCCGGCAATCGATCAACAGCGCATGGCCATCCTTGCCCTGCGCTGAAATCAGCTGGTCCATGATGCCGCATTTGGTGCCGACAAAATCGCACTCCGCCATTTGGGCAATTTGCGCCAGGCGCGTATTGTCGATGTCGGTGCCAGCAAGCGCCAGCATCGCCTTGCCCAGCGCAACTTCAAGCGAGGCCGATGAGGACAATCCAGCGCCTTTCGGCAAGTTGCCCGCAATGGCGATTTGAGCGCCGCTGAGGGCATGTCCTTCCTTTTGCAGGGCAGATATCATCCCGCGGACATAATCGGCCCAGGGCTGCTTTAAATTGCGTTCCAGAGGTGTTTTTAAATCGAACCTGTCGCCTGCATCTTCGAAGTCGGCCGCGACGACCTCAACGATGTCGTCGTCGCGTTTGCGCACCGCGATCATTGTCGCCGGGCCAATGGCGCAGGGCAGCACAAAGCCGTCATTATAATCGGTGTGCTCGCCAATCAGATTTACCCGACCCGGCGCGCGCGCCACAAGTTCTGGGGAATGTCCAAATCGTTCGGTAAAGGCGTCCGTGACCCTGTCGTAAAGCACCTGGTTTTGCGGGCTCATGCTTCGCACCGATAATGGATTTTGCGCAGGTTGCGCAAATTTTCGGCGGCTATCTCTGCTGTCAGATCGCGTTGCGCTTCGGCAAGCATTTCATAGCCTACCATGAATTTTCGAACGCTCGCCGATCGCAACAATGGCGGGTAGAAATGGGCATGCAGCTGCCAGTGCGGGGCATCAGCTGAGCCGGGCGCGCCGTGCCAGCCCATGGAATAGGGAAAACTGGTCTGGAACAGATTGTCATAGGCGGTGGTGACGGCTTTCATGATGCTGGCAAGATCATCGCGTTGTCCCCCTGACAACCCCGACAGGGACTGAACTCCAAAAAGCGGCAGCAGCAATATTTCATAAGGCCAGCTGGCCCAATAAGGTACGACGGCGATCCAGCTGTCGTTTTGTGCAACAGTTCGTGCGCCATCCTGCGCTTCCTGTTGGGCATATGTCAGCAGCATCGAGGACTGGTGTTGCCCAAACCATGAAGCCTGCGTTTCGTCCTCGCGCGCAGGTTCGGCAGGTATATAGTCTGTTGCCCATATCTGTCCGTGCGGATGCGGGCTGGAGCAGCCCATCATGGCGCCCTTGTTCTCGAAAATCTGGACATAAGCATGTGTGGCGGAAAGCTCCTGCTCCTGCGTCGCCCAATTGTCCACCACGACACGGATATCTGCCGCAGACATTTCAGGCAGCGTTTTGCCATGGTCCGGCGAAAAGCAGATAACCCGGCATGTGCCTTTGGCGGGCGCGGCGCGGAAAAGGCCGGATTCCTCTGGCGCATCAACGCTGTCGCCTGGGACCAAGGCAGCAAAGTCATTGTCGAAGATAAATACGTTTTTGTAATCGGGATTGCGCAACCCGCCCGCCCGCGCGTTGCCAGCGCACAGATAACATGCCGGGTCATAGTTCGGACGAACCGCATCGTCAGGCTGGTCCTGCTGGCCCTGCCAAGGCCGATTGGCGCGGTGCGGAGACACCAGGATCCATTCATTCTTTAACGGATTAAAACGGCGGTGGGGCTGCTCACTGAACGGCATCAGGCAGTGTCCAATCAATCGGGGCGTGGCCGTTGCTAACCAGAAAGGCATTGCATTGCGAGAAAACTTTGCTGCCCAGAAAGCCGTTATATGCAGATAATGGTGACGGGTGCGCTGCCTTCAGCACCAGGTGTCGGCTGGTATCTACATTGGCTGCCTTTTTATGCGCATATGCCCCCCATAGCATGAAGACCATTGGCTCCGGCTGGTCATTCATACGACGGATGATGGCATCTGTGAAATGCTCCCAACCTTGGCGGCTGTGCGAAGCCGCCCTGCCCATTTCAACGGTCAGGACACTGTTCAGCAACAGGACGCCCTGACGCGCCCAATGCTCGAGACATCCGTGCCTTGGCCGCGCGATGCAAAGGTCACTTTCAAGCTCCTTGAAGATATTCAGCAGGCTCGGCGGCGGCCGCACGCCTGCAGGTACGCTGAAGGCGAGGCCATGCGCCTGCCCCGGCCCGTGATAAGGATCCTGGCCCAGAATGACGACACGCACTTTGTTTAATGGCGTCAATTCGAGCGCGCGAAACCAGGCGGGGCGCGGCGGGTAGATTGTCTTCCCCGCCTGTATTTCGGCATCCAGAAAACCCGCAAGCTCTGCCATTTCACTTGTCTCAAGCGCAC
>JANMJX010000136.1:0-5669 GCA_031371575.1 Sphingomonadales bacterium | reverse complement strand
GCTAACGTAGGGGTAGAGACGCCCGCCATCGGAGCTTGAATTATTGGGAGGTCGAGGCCGATTCGTTGAAGCACCTGAGACTGATGCTCCCTGACTCGAACATCCGCAACGTTGTCGTGTCCCGTCAGTCCGCTTTTATCGGTTATTGTCGAAAAGCCGCCATTCGTTCAGCCGATGAACAAAAGTCCGCTAACCAGGGCTCGAAATTGTTGTCCGTATAACCGGGTTATAAGCGGAAGCCGCCGCCAACAATATTCCGTCAAAATCGCCACTTCACTCTATCGAAAATTCGAATTCCGTCATGCATCTTAACTCACGGCCCGCAAAAGGTTTGGTTCTATTTCTCGCGTACGAAAAGAGTGATGTTAAGCTCATGATGAGGCACGAGCCTGTTAAGTTGCAAATGAGGATAGGCGGGAATGGCAGGCCGCGTTGGCAACCGGAGGTGTTTGAGTGTTGTCCGTTGCCGGGAGCATCATATAGATAATCGTCGGTATTGGTCGGAGGGAAGAAATTTTAGATGATCCCACACCGTTGGTCGCAGTTTTGGCACGGCGTACAGAATACCCTTTGTGCCAAACTGTGCCAAACTGTGCCAAACCCTCATGTAAGGCATTGAAAAGCATTGAATTTTGGTGCGGCCAAGAAGACTCGAACTTCCACGGGCTTTCGCCCACAACGACCTCAACGTTGCGCGTCTACCAATTCCGCCATGGCCGCACGCGCCTAGACAGGTAGGAGGCGGCCCCTAGCAAAGCCGGTAGGTCGGCGCAACAAACATTATCGGTTGGCGATTTATCAAAATTCTGTTGCAAATCGGCACAGCGTTAAACGCAGCCGACGATTGGTCGTATTTTCTGTCGATGCACAGCCCTTTGCACCCCATTCTGACTTGTTCTTGTTGGTAAATGCGCCGTTTACCTTCTCATATGCTTGTGCCCGCGATTCTGATTTTGGTTGCAGCCACTGGAGCCGATGATGTGGCAACCTCATCGCGGCGACCAGCGCGCGTTGCGACCGCGACGGTGACAATCATTCAGGCTGAACGCGTCACTCCGGCGGACGAAGGGGTTACATCGCAAAAGCGTGACCGCCAGATCCGCAAACGTGAAAACAAGCCGTTGGTAGAATTTTACTGAGCCGCGACGCGGTCGACGCCATATTTGCGCATTTTCTCGATCAATGTTGTCCGCTTCAGCGTCAACAGCCGAGCAGCCTCCGAAATGACCCCATCCGCCCGGCCCAGAGCGGTCTGGATGCGCTCCAGTTCAATACCTTCGATCTGAGCCTTCAGGTCAATCGGTGCGTCCCATGAAAGTGGCTGTACAGGTGCTACAAACGGCAATGCATTGGGCTTTGGTGCAAGTGGAACCGGGCGCGATAAGCGCGGCGCCGTGCGACCAAGCAGTTGGTCGACACCGAAACCGTCAATCGTTTCGCCATGGAACAATACGCTGGCGCGCTCCACAATGTTTCGCAGTTCGCGGACATTACCGGGCCAGTTGTGCGCCTGAAGCCGTTCTATGGCCGATGCATCGAAACGGCAATGGCTGGCGGCGTCCTTGTTGCGTTGAAAATGCGCAATCAGTTGCGGGATGTCTTCAGTGCGCTCGGCGAGCGTCGGCACCTGAAGCATGACCACGCCAAGCCGGAAAAACAGATCTTCGCGGAATCGGCCATCGATGATGGCTTGTTCGATATTCTGGTGGGTTGCCGAAATGATCCGCACATCAACAGGCAGGGCGCTATGACCGCCAACACGGGAAACCAGACCGTCCTCAAGCACGCGCAGCAATTTCACTTGCATATCAAAACGCATGTCGCCGATTTCGTCCAAGAATAAGGTGCCCTTGTCGGCATTCTCGAAGTGGCCGGTGCGCCGGGCCTGGGCACCGGTAAATGCGCCACGTTCATGTCCGAACAGTTCGGATTCAATCAGCTCGGCTGGAATCGCGCCGCAATTGATGGCGACATATGGTTTGGCCGCCCGGACGCTGGTGGCGTGAATGGCACGCGCAACGACTTCTTTGCCTGATCCCGAGGCGCCACATACCATGACTGAGGCCGAAGAATTAGCGACCCGGCGCACCATGTCCCGCAACAAGACCATTGGAGCGCTATCACCGATTAAATAATCTTCTATCGCGGTCGTTTTGACCGTTTCGATCTTGGCTGAAATGGTGTTCAAGCTCATCAGGTTTTCCCAACAGGAGGACGTGTTAGGGCTGATTTTGGCCAACATGGTAAACAGACTGTTAACCGAAGCGCCACCAAGGGCTTTCTGCTCCAATATGGATTGCAGTTGTCATGGAAACGATCATCAATTTTCGCAGTTAGATCCGATTTGGATATTCTCCGCACTAAGAAACGGTGCGCCAACCCAGCGTGATCGACATGCGGCGGTTCCGTGAGTCATAAGGGTTCTTGGCAAAATAGGGTTCCCGGTCGGCTACACCCTCGATCCGCAGGAACTGGTTGTCGGATATGCCAGAGCGCACCAGATGTCCACGCGTTGCCTCTGCACGGGCAGCCGAAATCTGCCAGTTGTTAACGCCAAGGCCCGGAGACACCTGTTGGGCATCGGTATGTCCGCGGATGATCAGGCCGTTGGGCAGTCCACGAATTGTGTCGGCCACTTGTGAAAGCAAGTTCACGGCATCGGGCGTCAAAATGTCGGTGCCGGATATGAACATCGAGAAATTTGCTTCATCGATAAGATCAATGCGCATCCCCTCACGCGTCTCGGTGAAGCGCAGGTTGCGCGCAAAGCGGCGCATCCCTTTATCCGAAGTTACCTTTTGCATAAGCCGCTCGCGCAGCTGCTGGAACATGGCTTTGTCCTGGACAAGGCCAGCGGCTTCCTTTGGACCGCCCGACGCATCGCGCGGTATGGTCATGCTTCTTGTGCCTGTCTGGCCGGCCCTGTGAAGATATTTATCTACCGAGGTAATGGAATCGCCCCCAAAAAAGCTTGTCCCGCCCGCGGTATCCTGTTTGCTGGCTACCAATGTCGGCGCGAAATAATCGGCTAGCGCCTTGCGTTGCTTTTCGGTCGTCGCGCCCAGCAGCCACATCAAAAGGAAAAATGCCATCATCGCTGTCACGAAATCCGCATAAGCGACTTTCCATGCACCACCGTGATGGCCGCCATGTGGTGCCTCGTAGATTTTCTTGACGATGACCGGCCTAACCGGCGCGTTGGCCTTTGCCATTACCGGCCTCGCATTCCGTCGAAGACTTCAGCAAAGGTTGGCTGGTTTGAATGTTCAATACCCGAGCGGGCTGCCTCAATGACCAAAGGCTGCGGGTGACCATGCAATGACGCGATGATCATTTGTTTGACGACATGATAGATGGCCGCATCCGCCTCGATTACCTGCCGCGCACGGTTGGCAAAAGGACCAACCAGCCCATAAGCCAGCAAAACGCCAAGGAATGTTCCGACAAGCGCCGATCCGATCATCGCACCTAGGATGGCGGGAGGCTTGTCGATTGAACCCATCGTTTTCACAACGCCCAGAACTGCCGCCACAATACCAAGCGCCGGAAGCGCGTCGGCAAGGCCTTGCAGACCGTCGGCTGGCTTTATGCAATGATGGTGATGGTTCTTGATGGCATTATCCATGACCTCTTCAACCGCATGTGGATCGAGCGTGCCTGAAGATACCACAACAAGTCGCAACGTATCGCAGATCAAATGGATCAGCGTCTTGTCTTTTAGCAGCTTGGGATATTCGTTGAATATTGTGGAGCTTGCCGGATCTTCGATATGCGGTTCGACCGCGACCGGGCCGTCTATCTTAAGCATCTTCATTAACCGGGCTACGAGGAAGATGCAGTCCAGATAGTCCTGCTTTCCATGTTGCGGACCTTTGAAAACTTTGGTCAGTCCGCCGCCAAGCGCTTTCAGGTCATTGATCGAGTTGCCGATAATCAATGCGCCTGCACATGCCCCGCCAATGATGAGCATTTCGTGGGGCAATGCATGCATCACCGGGCCAAGATTGCCGCCGGTGATTGCAAAGCCGCCGAACACCATGACGAGCAAGACAATGATACCGACAATAGCTAACATGAAAAATCCGGCCCCTGCGTGATAATGTTCATTGAATTAAACGGCACCGCGGCCGGATTATTGCGCAATTTTACGTAAGAAAGTCCATCAGCGTGCGCCGGTTGATGCGCGCAAAAGCAGCCTGGGCAGCTTCAAGTGTCAAAGTCATCCCGTTGAGCTCCGCAATTGCGGTGGTGAGATCAGTATCCTCAAGCTTTGAACGTTCTTCGGTAACCGCTATGGCGCGCTGTGCAGCCCGGTCCTGAATACGGTCAAGCCGTGCGGCATTGATGCCAATTTCGGCCTGTGCGGTGGCGACATGGTTAACCGAAGCACCAATGGCCGTTAGAGAAACGCCAGTAGCAGCCATATCACCAGCCTCGATAGCGGTGGCAGCATCGCGCATGATTTGGCTGATCGCAACGCCGCCCGTTTCAAAAATGTCCTGCCGCGTACCCACGGGGGCAAAAGCGACGTCGTCGTCAAAACGGATGGCGTTGGCCGTGTTGTTTGGAAACAAAGCTTCACCAGTTGGTGATTTTACAGCAGACGCTGCGTCGATTTCGTCGGCAATGGCACGCAATTCCAGCGCGATCGTCACCCGGCTATCGGAGCTCAGGCTTGAACTCGAGCCGGCGACCGCAAGCTCCTGCGCCCGTGCCACCAGATTGGATACGTTGCGCAATTCGCCATCGGCCTGACTCGCTAAGGTAATGCCAAGGCTGATATTGCGGCCTCGCGCAGCATCATTGGTCTCGGCGCGATTCAATTCTGCGATGCGTGACGTGGCGACAGGATCATCGGATGCCCGCTGAATCCTTTTGCCCGTCGACACTTGCGATTGTTTTATGCCAATTTGTGATGCCAGTCGGGATTGCCGCGCAATTTCCTGAGTCATCCGGTTTCCGGTTGCATTGATCATCGCATATGCCTTCAGAAGATGTTGAGGATGGATTGCATGGTTTCGCGCGCGACCTGAATGGTCTTGGCAGCGGCTTCATACGCTTGCTGAAATCGTAGCAGATCAGCAGCTTCTCTATCGAGGTCAACGGCGCCTATGGCGTCGCGTGCCGCGAATGCGCCATCACGTCGTCCGCTTGCTGCAGCTTCCTGCGCGCGCGCTGCGGCTGTTGCTTGCGCCTGCTGCGCGACCAGGAAACTTATATTTTGTTCAATGCCGCTGCTGGCGCGAACCGTGTTGAACGCAAGGATGTTACCATTGCTGCCCGACGCGTTTGCGGTGGCAACTTCGCTCGTCGTCAGCGCGGCGGCAGTCATATCGGCGGCGGAGCCAGTGAAATTGAGCAAAGCTGCGCCGGGATTGCCGTTGGCATCAAGGCCTGCCTGATGCGCTGCGTTCAGCGCGCCGGTCAATTGTGCAGCCAGCGAATCCAGTCCCGCGAGCTGGTCGGAAATATGGGTGGCCGCATCCGCGAGGCCAGCAAATTTGCCCGATGCCGGCTGAATCGAAGTGGATGGCGAAATGCCGAAGGACAATAGGCCGCCTGCAGAAACGCCAAGCGTGACCGTCGCGACCGTGTCGCCCTCCACCAACGGATCGCCAGCCGCCGTGCGTACAATCGCCGCACTGCGTGCATCGTATGTGACCTGGACA
>JANMJX010000106.1:0-6251 GCA_031371575.1 Sphingomonadales bacterium | reverse complement strand
CGTACCCGGTGTCAATATTTCCCGCTTCGAACAGCGCAACGACCCCGACCGCTTCTCGGTCGAAGGTTCGGGCGTGATCATCCGTGGCCTGCCATATGTACGCTCGGAACTGAATGGCCGCGATATCTTCTCGGCCAATGGGGGTCGCGAATTGTCATTCAACGATGTTTCGCCTGAGCTGTTAGGCCGGGTCGAAGTGTTCAAGAATAACACTTCCGATATGATTGATGGTGGAATTTCCGGCACCGTTAACCTTGTCACCCGCAAGCCGCTCGACAAGCCCGGTCTGCACGTCGCAGGCACGGTCGAAAGCAATTATGGCGACCTCGCGAAAGAATGGTCACCTGGCTTCTCCGTTTTGGCTTCGAACACATTCGAAACGGGTATTGGCACTTTCGGCCTTCAACTGGCGTATGCGCAGTCGGAGCTAGTGACCCGGACAGACGCGTCCCAGATCACTGATCCTTGCTATCGCGCGCCATCGCTCACAGCGGCCTGCATCCGCGTTCGTGCTGTCGGCTCGGGTGGGTTTAGCGGTGCGCCGCAATCGACCCCGTCCAATTTCCCGCCAGCCGGGGCGGTCTTTGTGCCAAAAGGCGCTGGTGTGCGCACGACCGATCTCACGCGTGACCGCAATGCCTATTCGGCTGTAGGGCAATGGGAAAGCACCGATGGCCGCGCGCAGGTAACGCTCGAATATTTGCGCGCCGAGACGCAAGCGACGCTCAATGAATTTGCGGTTCTGGCATTGGTCAATGATGATTCACTGTTCCCAGTGATTGCGCCGGGCACAACGCCCACATTCAACGGCAACCAGTTTGCGACCGGAACACTGACGCAGTTGCAGCCATTTACGGGCGGCCGCGGAATTCCAACAGAGCTTCTCCGATTCCAGCGTGAGGATACTGCTAAAACGGAAGATTATTCCGCGCAAATCAAACTAACTCCGACCGATCGGTTGCGCTTCAATTTCGAAGTCCAGCATATCAAGTCTGACCGGACCGAAGATGGCTTCATCTCGGCGATGCAAACCTACACCGACGTCTTTATCGATAATACCGGTAGCACGCCGTTGGTGCAGTTTCTTGAACCTGGCACGTCCAATTCACCAAGCAGCTATTTTAACAATCCAGCCCGCACATTTTATTGGTTTTTGCTCGACAATCGGGTGAAGAACGAAGGCGACTTGACGAGCATGCGGTTTGACGGCGAATATGATGTCAGCGAGGACGGCTTCTTCAAAAAGGCACGCTTCGGCGCCCGTTGGGGCGACCGTAACCGCGTGACACGAAGCGCGAATTTCTCCAACTGGGGCAATTTGGGTGCACCGTGGACTGGTCGCGGTGGCAACTGGAATTGCGGCGATTTCCAGGCGTTTGGTTGCGGAGGCGCCTATGCAAAGGACTTCCCCAATTCGTCTCAAGTTCGCAATCCATTTGGCGACAATTTCCAGCGGGGCAATGCGCCGGTGCCATTGGGTAATGGCTCTGCATTCTTCTTTGGCGGCGATAATCTTGTCGCCGATTACCTAAGCGGCGCCATCCAGCAGCAGGCTTCGGCGATCACAGCCTATACTTTGACGCCAAATGCATGGTTCCCGATTTCCGCGCGCACCAACGCGCTTCCTGGCGGCCCGTGGACCGCAGGCGAGATTTCAGACGTCGAGGAAAGCACTTTTGGCGCTTATGCCCGCGCAGATTTCGGAGCAGACTTCGGTGGTGATATCACGCTGAACGGGAACATTGGCATTCGTTATGTCGAGACAATTGTCCGAAGTGGCGGGTCGATTGGCTTCCCCACTGGCCAGTTTTTCGACACGCCTCCCGGTGGAAATGGAAATGGCCGCGTTAGCGTGGCAGAGCTTCAGGCATCGTGCGGCGCTACGCAACCAGGGCAAGTACTGCCCGGTTATTGCAGCCTGTCGGCAGCACGTCAGGCGCAGTTCGCTTCAGTGTTTACAGGCGAAGTAATTGACGACAGTTCGAACATCAAGTTCGATCACTGGCTGCCAAGTTTCAATGCCAAGCTTGATTTTGGCAATGGCATGCTGGTGCGCGGCGCAGTGTCCAAGAGCATCTCGCGCCCTGACTTGTCGGCTTTTGCAACGGGTGGTGGGATCTCTGACAACACAAATAACCTGCGCGCCGCAGGAACGCTTGAAACTGGACCGTTGTTCCAGATTTTCACGGGCAACCGATTGCTCCGGCCTACAGAATCGTGGAATTACGATCTGTCGTTTGAGTGGTATTTCGACCGCGTTGGTTCGCTGTCTATCTCTGGATTCTACAAGGACATTAAAGGCATCGTAAATGGTGGTGCGGTTGAGCGTAACTTCACCAGCCCAAGCGGTGTATCGACCAGCGTGCTGGTCAATGGTCCAGTCAACAGTGATGGTGGCAAGCTTAAGGGTGTCGAGATATCCTATCAGCAGACCTATGACTTCCTGCCGAGCATCCTGAGTGGTCTGGGTTCCCAACTGACTTACACCTATGTCGATGCTGGCGACTTCAACAACTCAAACCTTGGGGCCGAGCAAAGTCCGTTTACGGGCGGATTGCCTTTGGCAGGCGTATCCAAGCACACGATCAACGCAGTGGCCTTTTATGAAAAGGGGCCATTGTCCGCCCGTGTCGCTTACAATTGGCGGTCCGACTTCCTGCAAACGCCGCGCGATGTCATCTTTCCCTTCTCGCCCATTTATGGCGAAGCCACGGGGCAGCTGGATGGGTCGATATTTGTGACTGTGTCCAAGCAACTTAAGCTTGGCGTTCAGGGCGTGAACTTGCTGGATGAAGTTACGCGGACGTCGCAGGTCATCGATTTCAATGGAACGCGCGCTACCCGTTCGGCCTTCCGCAACGATCGGCGCTTCACCTTCCTTGCTAGATTTGAATTTTAACATTTAGTATCGCTATTAAAGACGAACGGGCCTCAGTCACCAGACTTGGGCCCGTTTTTCGTTTAATACGCGTCAACGGAGAAAGCGCATGCTGCCCAGAATAGCTAGTTTCCTTGTTTTTATCGCTGGCCTGTCCGGATGTGCGACGCCGCCTAAAAGTGCATCGCCAGCGCAGGCTGGCTGGAGCCTCGTTTGGGCTGACGAATTCAACGGCACCAAATTGGACCGGACGAAGTGGACGCCTGAAAAATCATGTTGGGGCGGCGGCAATCAGGAACGCCAATGCTACACGGATCGGCCTGACAACATCCGCGTCAAAGACGGAATCCTGAATCTCATTGCTCGTAAGGAAAGCTTTACTGGCCCCGACCGTCCGCCCGAGATCGCTGACAACCCAAACCCACAACGAACACAAGAATATACATCAGCAAAAATCCGAACCTTGGGCATTTCCAGTTGGAAATATGGCAAGATAGAATTTCGCGCCAAACCGCCCAAAGGGCAAGGTACGTGGCCAGCTGTCTGGATGATGCCTGCAGAGAATGTCTATGGCCGTTGGCCACGTTCGGGCGAGATCGACATATTAGAGGGCGTGAACCTTGGGGCGACATGCGAAACATGCATTGGCGGTGTAGGTGAAAACCGAATGATCAGCGCGCTGCATTTTGGGGATTATGCCCCCAACAACAAGTTTCACGACACGCGCGTGGCATTGGCATCGAACGCACTTCCGTTTGACGAGTTTCATGTCTGGACTCTGGAATGGGGCGAGGGTCTCATGCGCTTTTATCTCGATGGACAGAAATATTGGGAACGGACATATGCAGACTGGAGCACGGCCTCACCGCGCGCGCAGTCAAATCCCGTTGCGCCATTTGACCAGCCCTTCTACATCATGGCTAATCTTGCTATTGGCGGTGGCCTGGCAGAGAAAAACAACGACAAAGGGGTGGCGCCCGGTATAACGCCAGCCGCGCTTCAGATTGACTGGATACGCATTTATCAATGCAGCGCGGATAGAGACAAAGGGCTGGCCTGCATGCAGGGCGCCAAAGAAGGTAAATAGCAAATGGCGAGACGCCGCCAGGCCATCACAATCAAACATGTAGCGGCTGATGCGGGCGTGTCTTTGCAGACGGTAAGCCGTGTGATGAATAACGAGCCAAATGTGCGGCCCGCTATGAAGGAGCGAGTGCAGTCGTCCATCGACAAGCTTGGTTATGTCCCGTCAATTGCTGCGCAGCGCATGAGTGGCTCGCGGTCCTACCTGATCCTGGCCATCAACGATCGCGAACGCACCATCGCCGATTGGCGGTCGCGGCAAGGCACCGACTGGGTAGACCAAATGTTATTGGGCGGCATGCTGAAATGTGCCGAACATGGGTACCGCATGCTTTTCGAACTTGTAGACACGCATAATGACCATGTCGAACGTGAACTGGGCGCCACTATCGCAGCGCTTCAGCCTGATGGCGTCATATTGACCCCGCCGCACTCTGAAAACCTCTTGATTACAGGCTTTCTGGCCAAGCAGAAGATCCCGTTCGCGCGCATTGGTTCGATTGCGCCAGGGCCCGGAATTGCAATGACGATGGATGACGAGGGCGCGGCCCGCCGTGCCACCGAGTATCTGATAGCCCTGGGGCATCGTCGCATTGGCTTTATTGCAGGATCGGATGAATATGACCTGTCCAACTGGCGTGTTGAAGGTTGGCGCCAAGCGATGGATAGTGCGTGCCTGGCCGACGAGGACCTGTGTGAAAGAGGCGATTTCAGTTATGAAAGCGGGGTCAAGGCAACAGCATTACTGCTTGATAGCAAATTCCCTCCAACGGCCATCATCGCGAGCAATGACCAGATGACCCTTGCTGCATTGGACACGGCAAACCAGCGCGGACTGGCCGTGCCTGACGATCTATCGCTCATCAGTTTCGACAACACGCCGGTCGTGCGGTTTACGGTCCCGCAACTGACCGCCATTGACCAGCCTATCGCAGCGACTTTTTCCAAAGCGGTCGACCTGCTGATCACCAATCGCAACGAAACCGTGCAGCATCAGCCTGTTGTCACCGAAGGTAGCCTGGTCGAACGCAGCAGCACAGCGCGGCCACGGGACGGTGCGCACCATTAAATCGACCGCATCTGGCCAGCAATCAGCGCGCTTCATGTATCTGTACGCGCTGGCCATAGCCGGTGGTGCAATCGCTTACATGCCTTTCCTTACAATCCTGCTGCCAATCCGTGCAGAAGCGCTGGCTGGCGAGGGTGCACTCAGCGTGATTGCCGTTGTCGCATTCGCCGGGGCTATCGCGGCCAGTATCGCCAATATAGGTTTTGGATGGGCTAGCGACGTGACGGGGACACGGCGCCCGTGGATATTTGCGGGCTTGTTGCTATCGACGGCGTTGCTAGTGATGATGCCCCTCGCAACATCGACTGGCATGCTGGTAGCGATGATCGTGTTTTGGCAATTGGGCCTCAACATGATGCTCGCGCCACTTGCCGCCTGGGCAGGCGATAGTATTCCGGATTCACAAAAGGGCTTATTGGGCGGCCTGTTGGCTTTTGCTCCTGCGCTGGGCGCTTTGTCAGGTGCTGTGGTGACGCTGGATGGCTTCACCCCGTTCCAAAACCGCGAAACGCTTGTTGCGCTAATTGTCGTAATGATGGTGAGCCCGCTGCTGCTTGCCAGCAAAGCATTGCCAATACCACGTCTCATGCAGCCAGCGCCGGGGATCGAAATTTCAGGATCACCTCCGCGAAACGGCGCGGTACGCATGTGGGTGGCGCGTTTGCTCGTTCAAATCGCGGAAGCTTCGTTGTTTGCGTTTCTCTTATTGTGGTTTCGCAGTCTTGATCGCGCATTTCCGGAAAACGATGCAGCGCGCATCTTTGCAATGGTGCTGGGAGTCGCCGCCTTTATTGCATTAGCTGTTGGTCGATGGTCAGACCGTGCCGACCGTCCGATCCTGCCGCTGATATGGGGCGCGGGATTTGCGGCAATCGGACTGTTTGTCATGTCCTTGGCGCCAAACGTTTCTGTCGCCATTACAGGTTATGTTATATTCGGGCTGGCCAGCAGCATCTTTCTGGCGATGCATTCCAGCCAGACACTTCGCGTTCTGCCACGCCCGCAAACACGCGGACGCGACCTTGGTGTATTCAACCTCACCAACACATTTCCATCGCTGATCATGCCTGGGCTTACGCTGGCGTTGGTCCCGACCTATGGTTTCTCTACGTTATTTATGCTGTTGGCGGGGCTTGCAACAAGCGCGTGCCTGCTGCTGATATTATTGCCCCGTTACGGTGCCGAGGTTCAGGCTGGCCGGCGGGCGTAAAGTCCAAATCC
>JANMJX010000016.1:0-3092 GCA_031371575.1 Sphingomonadales bacterium | reverse complement strand
CGGACGCGACCAAACGCGGTCACAAAGTTTTCCTATCGCGGGCAGTGTGTCCTTGGGATGCAATATCCACGATAATATGCGGGGCTATATCAAGATTGTCGACACGCCTTTTGCTGCCAAGACTGATCGCAATGGTGTTGTTACTCTGACTGGCATGCCCTCCGGCGCAGCGACCGTAAAGATCTGGCATCCTCAAGCACGCGGCACCGACAATGAAGCCGCTTTCAAAACCGGTCTAACTGCGGGTGCTAACGAGCGTCGCTACACGGTCACCCTTCGTGCGAACTGACTTTCGGTTTCTCCCAGCCTTGAACTTCGGCAAACTTCAGCACCGAATTACTGCGGCTTATGCATCACTGTTCGTATCGATTGCTGTTTTGCTCGTCGTCATTGGCTCGTTTGGCGTGGAACAATATGCCGAAGAGACGATCGCGAAAGACATGGGCGCCAACGCTGCGGTATTTGACGAAATTCTCGCTGCCCGGTCTCGCCAGATGCGTAGCTCTGCGGAAGTGCTTTCGCGTGACTTTGGCTTTCGTGAGTCTGTCGCCTTGGGGGATGCGGCGACAGTCGCGAGCGCGCTTGATAGCCTTCAAGACAGAGCATCGGTGTCCTACGCCTTTGTTGTCGGCAATGACGGCAAGGTTACAGGTGACGTAACTGGCATCGCTCCGGCCGAATTAGCCAGCATCATTCGCGCGCTTGATGCGGGTAACGAGGCGGGTATCATCGAGACAGATGGAAAGCTCGCCAGCGCCGTAGCGGCGCCAATCCAAATTCCGGACCTTGCTGGCTGGCTGATATTGGCGCAACCCCTTGATCAAGCGACGATGAAGCGCCTCACGCAGCTCGCAGCAATCGAACTTCAGGCCGAAGTGAAGATGGCAGAACAATTGCCGCGCACGCTTTCCGCTGCTGCCCTCGCAGAAGGCAAAGCAACTGAGGTTGACGTCGCCGGTGAACGCATGCTTTTTAGCATTTCAAAGCTACAACCCTTAGGCAGTCGGCTTCAACCGCGTCTTGTTCTTCGCCACTCCCTGACCATGGCGCTATCCGAGTATCGTGAGATTTTTTGGATGCTGCTTGGGCTAACGTTGGCAGCTTTCGGCGCGGTGATCGCCTTGGGCAGCTTCGTCGCAAAGGGCATCACCTCACCGATTGCAAAGCTTGACGAAGCCGCACGCAAGTTCAGTTCGGGAGAGCGAACCTTTGTCGACGTCGAAACCCAGGATGAGGTTGGCCGACTTGCCGAAAGCTTTAACTTTATGGTCGATGCGATCGAAGAGCGCGAACGGAAAATCTCGCATATCGCGTTGCACGATATTCTGACCGGCCTACCAAATCGAAAGCTTTTTGCCGAGCAAATGGAATTTGCCCTGGCACGCCTCGACAAATCCGGCGGTATGGTTGTGGGATATCTTGATCTCGACAATTTTAAGCTGGTCAACGATACTCTCGGTCATCTGGTTGGCGACGGTTTGCTAAGGCAAATTTCTGACCGTTTGACGCGGGAGCTTCCCAACAACATCATCGCGCGGCTGAGCGGTGATGAATTTGCCATCATGTCAGCCGGTGGAGAAGCGGGGACAAGCTATGTCAACTTCGCACAGAAATTGAGCCACTTATTCGAAGAACCCTTTCTGGTGGACGGCCACACGATACCTATGCAACCAAGTATTGGCTTTGCGATTGCGCCCAACGATGGCTCCACGGTGACCGAGCTTTTGAAAAATGCCGATCTGGCGCTTTATCGGGCCAAAAAGGAAGGTAAGGGCTGTTATCAGTTTTTTGAGCCTGCGATGGACGAGCAGGCGCGTAAGCGGCGGCAAGTTGAAGTCGACCTTCGCAATGCCATCAAAATGGGGCAGTTTGAACTTTATTATCAGCCGCTTTATAGCCTTGAAAAAGAGCAGCTCACTGGCTTTGAGGCATTGTTGCGCTGGATCCACCCCGAACGCGGGCTGGTCAATCCACTCGAGTTCATTGGCATTGCCGAAGAAACCAATTTGATCATCCCCATTGGCGAGTGGGTGATCCGTGAGGCCTGCCGCCAAGCTGCACTATGGCCCGAACATTTGCGGATGGCAGTCAATATCTCACCGCTCCAATTTCGCAGCGCTAATCTAAGTAATGTCATCATTCAATCGCTTGCGGCGTCAGGTATTTCACCAAACCGACTTGAGTTGGAGATCACTGAGTCCATTTTTATCGAAAATGTAGAAAGCACTCTTAAATGCCTACATAACCTTCGCAATGTCGGTGTACGGATTGCGCTCGATGATTTTGGTACGGGCTATTCGTCTTTAAGCTATTTGCGCTCCTTCCCGTTCGACAAGATCAAGATCGACCGTAGCTTTGTTATGGACCTCCAGTCAGGTGCGCCGGCGTCTGCGATTATCCGCGCAATTACCACGCTGGCCGATGCACTGGGCATGGAAACCCTAGCCGAAGGTGTCGAGTTTAAAGAACAGGCCGACCTGCTGCGTCACGAGGGTTGCCAGCAAGTGCAAGGTTATTTCTACAGCCGCCCAGTCCCCGCCCACGATGCGTCCGCCCTCATCGCACAATTCGGTGGTGGCTTTAGCCGTGACATAAGGAAAGTTGCGTAGGGGAAGTTGGGGCGCTGGTAACGTGCAGTTTATTGTCGAACCCAACACCTCGATGGGAACCGTAGCGGCTGAGTGAAATAGGACAAATTGAGGCTGCAACCTTGGATGGCAAGGCATGTTGAGATGTGGATGTCATCACTTTCGTAATCCTCTTGAAGGACAACCGGTTTTGACAATTTAAAAAAGGAGCAGAGAACGGCGAAAATGTTGTGGTTTCCTGCCTGTCCGCTTTTGGCATCCTACTTGGCCGAAGCAGACATTAAAAGAAGCTAACGGGCATGACAGGATTGCGCCCAAGTACAGTCATTGAAGCCCTGCCGGAGCATGCTGAAAGCGGACATCGGTAAAAGCGCATCAGTTGGCAGCGGTGGATCATTATGCTGTGCTCAATGGAGGTATCTGACCAATATCAGTCCCGCGAAAGCCGGAGGCGATTTTCGAGTTTGCTTATGATTTTGCGCTTTTCGTCCAATCCAATATTGG
>JANMJX010000262.1:0-2329 GCA_031371575.1 Sphingomonadales bacterium | reverse complement strand
TCTGTCGTCAACTTCATCCAGTTTGTAACTGGACAGAATTTGTGGGATCCTTCCATCCGGTTTTTGACCGAACTGCCTTCGAGAACAGACCCTGTGGAGGTGATGGCGATCTGCGGGCTTGCTTTGCTGTTCAGCTTCCTTGCGACCTTGTATCCCGCACTGAAGGCCGCCAGCACTGACCCAGTCCTGGTGTTGCGTTATGAATGTCATTGTCCAACTGATAGATGTCCACCGCAAATTTGTGCAAGGGGACGTCACCATACAGGTGCTGCGCGGTGTGAACCTGAGCATCGGCAAGGGCGAACTCGTCGCGTTGCTTGGCCCATCAGGTTCCGGCAAATCTACGCTGCTTCAGGCCGTTGGCCTCCTCGAAGGCGGCTTTTCGGGATCCATCAAGCTTGATGGGGAGGAAGTCAGCGCTGCGGGCGTGGATCGCCAGACCGAAATTCGTCGGCAGAAACTTGGCTTTGTCTATCAGTTCCACCATCTTTTGCCAGACTTCGATGCGCTCGAAAATGTGGTTTTACCGCAGTTGATTGCCGACGCATCGCCCGAGGATGCGCTTGCGCGTGCGACCTATTTGTTGAGCCAGCTTGGCCTTTCGGAACGGCTGCACCATCGTCCGTCCAAATTGTCGGGTGGAGAACAGCAACGTGTCGCAGTTGCCCGGGCACTGGCAAATCGTCCCAAGCTCGTGCTCGCGGACGAACCCACGGGCAATCTTGATGAACATACAGCCGATATCGTCATTGGCGAATTCATGGCGCTCGTGCGTGAAGAGGGATCATCTGCTATAGTTGCCACGCACAATGAGCGGTTGGCAGCCAAGATGGACCGCATCGTGCGTCTGCATGAAGGCAAATTGGGCTAAGGGGGAAGATATCGATGTCTGTTTATGATTTTACAGTGAAAATGCCTGGTGGTCAGGCAGAAGCTATGGCGGCACATGCCGGCAAGGTGTTGCTCGTTGTGAACACGGCTTCAAAATGTGGCTTTACGCCGCAATATAAGGGACTTGAGGCTCTCTACCGCAAATATAAGGATCAAGGTCTCGAAATCCTTGCATTTCCGTGCAACCAATTTGGTGCGCAGGAGCCGGGCGACGAAGCAGAAATCCAGAACTTCTGTTCGCTCACTTATGATGTATCGTTTCCGCTTGCTGCCAAAATAGATGTCAATGGTAACGACGAAGACCCGCTTTGGCATTATCTGAAACAGCAGCAAGCGGGCCTGATGGGATCGCGTGGGATCAAGTGGAATTTCACGAAATTTCTGGTGGACCGAAAGGGTAATGTGGTGGCGCGGCATGGACCACAGGTCAAACCAGAGGCTCTTGCCAAGGATATTGAGGGCTTGTTGGCGCAAACAGCCTGATTGTCCACAGATTAGCCGAAGTTGGCGATTGTCGAATCAGGGTGGTGAATTAACATAGCGTCATGGCTTTCGTACCCTTTGTTCCTTTGCGGGTATATTCCGCTTACACCATATTGGAAGGTGCGATTGAGCCCAAGGCCATAGGTGAAACCGCGCAAAAGCTTGGTTTTCCAGCGATAGCTATTTGCGATCGAAATGGTCTCTACGGCGTTATGCCGTTTCAGGACGGCGCCAAGGTAAAGGGCGTGCAGCCCATCATCGGCAGTTTGGTGGGGGTAAGACGGCCTACACGGGACGGGAAATTCGTCCGCGACTGGTTGCCACTTTATGCGCAGAATGACACGGGCTACAATAATTTGTGCCGGTTGGTGTCAATGTCGCACCTGGATCGTCCAGAGGATTTGGACGCCCATGTCACTTTGGAACAGCTAGCTGCGCATCAGGATGGCCTGATCGCGCTTACGGGCGGAGGCGAGGGCGCCCTCACCCGGTTGTTGAGCGAAGGGCAGCATGATGCCGCGAAGCAATATTTGTCGCGGCTTGAGACATTGTTTCCGGGCCGCCTGTACATCGAGCTGAGCAGGCGCGGCGACCACGCCGAATTGGCAGCAGAAGACGAATTGATTGACCTGGCTTATGCCCGCGACCTCCCGTTGGTGGCGACAAATCCCGCCTTTTTTGCCGAGCCGGATTTCTTTGAAGCACATGACGCCATGCTGTGCATTTCGGATGGTGCCTATATTGAAAGCACTGATCGCCGCAGAAGCAGCCGTGATACCTGGATTTAAACGGGGCGGCAAATGGCTGAACTGTTTGCCGATTTGCCTGAGGCGCTTGCCAACACTTTGGTTGTTGCGCAACGTTGCGCCGCGCTCGCCCCCTATAGAAGCCCGATATTGCCGAGCTTGGCCGGCGACTGGACCGCAGAGGATGCGCAATTGCGCGAGGATGGCCG
>JANMJX010000255.1:0-2347 GCA_031371575.1 Sphingomonadales bacterium | reverse complement strand
TGTGCCGATCCTGATTGATCAGGAAGGCGGCCGTGTCGCGCGCATGCGCCCGCCGGTTTGGCCCGATTTCCCTGCTGGCGGCGCGTTCGATGCCCTGTACGACTTGGCGCCCATCACTGCGATGGAGGCTGCACGTTGCAATGCAGAGGCGATTGCGCTGTCGCTCACGGAAGTCGGCATCAACGTCAATTGCCTGCCGGTTCTCGATGTCCGTGTTCCCGAAACGCATTCGGCGATTGGCGACCGCGCGCTCGGCAGTGATCCGCTGCGCGTCGCGTCGCTTGGCCGTTCGATATTGGACGGGCTTGCCGCAGGTGGCGTCATCGGCGTGGTCAAGCATATGCCGGGGCAGGGGCGCGCCAGTGTGGACACGCACCACGACCTGCCGCATGTGACCGCGAGCGAGACGGAGCTGGAGCAGGATCTTTTGCCATTTCGCGCGCTCAACACTGCGGCGATGGGCATGACTGGCCATGTCGTGTATGATGTCTGGGACGACCAGAACACGGCCACAATGTCCCCCTTCGTGATCGATTCCATCATTCGCGGGCGTGTCGGCTTTGACGGGCTGCTGATGAGCGACGATCTCGACATGAACGCGCTTCAGGGCGATGTCGCAAGCCGCGCGCTGCGGTGTGTCGAGGCTGGCTGCGACATCGCGCTCAATTGCTGGGGCCGGTTTGACGAGATGGTGGCGATTGCCGGGTTGCTGCCCGAAATCACCGACGCGGCACGCCTCCGCCTTGACCGGGCTATGACATTGGCCCCGGCCGCATTCAACGCCGACCGGCTGGCGCATGTGCTGGACAAGAGGGACCAGTTGCTCGCGCTCACCGATACCACAGCGAAGCTGACCAGCGGGGCAACCGGGGCTGCATGACCGGGCAAATGCTCTTTGACGAGGAGGATGACCTTCGCGATCAGGGCGGCCACGCGGCAGATGTGCTCACTATCGATATTGACGGCTGGGAAGGCCCACTTGACCTGTTGCTCGCGCTCGCCCGTAACCAGAAGGTCGATCTGCGGCAATTGTCGATCCTTGCGCTGGTCGAACAATATCTCGTCTTCATTGACGAGGCGCGCGCACTCAAGCTTGAACTTGCGGCCGATTATCTCGTGATGGCGGCGTGGCTGGCCTATCTGAAATCGGCGCTGCTGCTGCCCAAGGACCCGACGATTGATCCGTCGCCCGAGGAGCTTGCCTTGCGCCTGCAATTGCGGCTTGAGCGGCTGAACGCCATGCGCGAGAGCGGCGCGCGGCTGATGGCGCGTGACCGCCTTGGCCGCGATGTCTTTCTGCGCGCAAGTCCCGAAGGCCTGCGCGTGGTCAAGGCGCGAGCGTGGGCATGCGATTATTTCGAACTGATCACCGCTTATGGCCAGATCAACGCGCGCACGCAGCCAGCCATGCACATCGTCCAGAAACGTCAGGTCATGACGCTTGAACAGGCGCTTGAAAGGGTGTCGGCGATGATTGGCCGCGCGATTGACTGGACTGCGATCGAGGCGTTTCTGCCGCCGTTGGCTGACCCCGCATTGCGCAAATCGGCGCTCGCGTCGAGTTTTGTTGCGGCGCTCGAGCTTGCCAAGCGGGGTGTGCTGGATCTGCGGCAGGAGGCGACCTTCGCGCCATTGATGTTAAGGTTGAAGGCCACATGACCGAACTGGATGCCGATCTGCGCGCGGTCGAGGCCACCTTGTTTGCCAGCGACCAGCCAATGACCATCGAACAGATTCGCGGCTATGTCGGCGATGCTGTCGATATCGCGGCCGCACTGTCGGCGCTCGAGGCGCATTATGCGGGGCGCGGCATACAACTCGTCCAGCGCGGCAAGAGCTGGCATTTTCAAACCGCGGCTGACCTTGCGCATCTGCTGCGCCGCGAGCGCGAGGAAAGCCGCAAGCTCAGCCGCGCTGCGGTCGAGACACTTGCCATCATTGCCTATCATGAACCCGTCAGCCGCGCCGAGATTGAGGCCATTCGCGGCGTGCAGATTTCAAAGGGTACGCTCGATGTTTTGATGGAGGCTGGCTGGGTCCGTCCAGCAGGGCGGCGCGAGGTGCCGGGGCGGCCACTGATCTACGCCACGACCGCCGGTTTCCTCACGCATTTCGGGCTTGCCAGCCGAAAGGATCTGCCTGGCCTTGCTGACCTGAAAGCCGCTGGCTTGCTTGACCCGATCGACGAAGCGATGGGCGATATGCTTTTTAACGGCGAAGAAAGTGACGCCGAACTGGAAATTAACGAAAACAACGCTTAAATAGTGTATGAAAGCACTATAGCAGGGTTCGCATCATCCGGGGTTCACCCCGTTAGGAGTTTGAAATGGGCGGTTTTAGCATCTGG
>JANMJX010000241.1:0-8757 GCA_031371575.1 Sphingomonadales bacterium | reverse complement strand
AAGGGCGACCTCGATGTAAAGCTCTTGCCCGGCGGGCTGGTTGACTTGGAATTCATCATCCACGGCCTTCAGCTCGAAACGCATGTCGGCCTGACACCGCAGCTTGGGCCAGCGATTGACTCGCTTGTGGCAAAACATCTTCTGCCGCCGGAATTTGCCAAGGCCTTTGCACTGATGGGGCGCTTGCTGGTTATGGTGCGGCTGATTGCGCCCGATTGCGATACTCCGCCCGAAGCTGCGCAAATGCTGATCGCGCACAGCCTGGGTTATGACGATTGGGAGTGCCTGACGCACGCGATTAGGGATTATCGCGGGGTTGTCACAGACCAGTGGCAAAGCCTATTTGGGCCACGCGATTTTTGAAAAGGAATGAAGATATGACCGATATTCATGACACGCTGCCCGAGGTGACCGTCGCCGATTTCGCAGGCGTTGCGGTCAATCTCGCGGCGCTCAAGGGGCCATTTGTGCTCTATTTTTACCCAAAGGCCGATACCCCCGGTTGCACCAATGAGGCGAAGGATTTCACCGCCTTGTCGGGTGACTTTGCTGCATTGGGTTGCCCGGTTTATGGCATGTCCAAGGACAAGCCAGCCAAGCTCGCCAAATTCGCCGAAAAATATGCGCTGAACGTCATTTTGCTGTCGGACGAAGCGAGCGACGCCACCGAGCAGATGGGCGCTTGGGTCGAGAAATCGATGTACGGCAAAAGCTATATGGGCATTGACCGGTCGACCTATCTGGTCGGCAAGGACAATAAGGTGGCGCAGGTCTGGCGCAAGGTGAAGGTCAAGGACCACGCCGCCGAGGTGCTGGCTGTGGCAAAGGGTTTGTAAGTTTGTTGGAAATGGTGATGGCAGTTGCTCCTACACCGTCACCCTGAACTTGTTTCAGGGTCCATTTCGTCTTTCGGGCTCCAGCCCTGATTGCACGATGGATGCTGAAGCAAGTTCAGCATGACAAATGTGGAGAAATCGAAGCGCTCTCATATGCGCGAACAAAATTTAGGACACCGTCTTATGACCTCCATCACCCAAGCATGCCTCTCCGTCCTGACCACTGCCGATCCGCAGGCGAAGGTGATGGCTCCGCGCAAGGCGGCGCGGGACTGGCGGCTTGGGCGGCTGTCGCATGCATTCGACGCCGATATGCCCGACTGGCCAGCGCGCCCGGCGCAGCCCGCATTGCTGCCACCGGGGCAAATGCCCAAAAGGCGCAAGGGCGGAACGCAGGCGAGCCGCATCGCCATGCTGCATGCGCTGGCGCATATCGAATTTGCCGCCATCGACCTTGCCTTTGATCTGGTCGGCCGGTTTGGTGCCGAATTTCCGCGCGCTTTTGTCGATGACTGGATGAAGGTCGGCGCTGATGAAGCGATGCATTTCGTTCTGCTTGACCGGCGCCTTCGCCAACTGGGCAGCCATTATGGCGCATTGCCTGCGCATGACGGGCTGTGGGAATCGGCGTTCGAGACCCGGCATGATGCGCTTGCACGGCTCGCCGTAGTGCCGATGGTGTTGGAGGCACGCGGGCTCGATGTCACACCTGCAACGGTCGCCCGATTCGAGGCATCGGGTGATTCGGTGTCCGCCCGCATCCTCAATCGGATATATAATGATGAGATTTCACACGTGTTAGCGGGAACAAAGTGGTTTGAGACGGGTTGTACCGAACGCCAAACATTACCAAAACCTTACTGGAAAATACTGGTAAATCGGCACTTTAATGGCTCCCTGAAGCCTCCGTTCAACGACTCAGCGCGTTTGAGCGCCGGTTTGTCCCGCGATTATTACGGGGATGTTGCATTCGTTTGAACCATCGGACACCACTCTGTTCATAAGGGGTGGGCAGATCAACTGTCTTGGTCAAAATCGGGGCTGCGTCAAAAGGCGCGGGTCGCAACATAAGGTAATGACACGTTATGGTATCCAGCGCTTTGGCAACTCGCCAATCACTGATCCTTAAAGCTGCATCCGCTCTTGGCATCTTGGTCGCTGTTTCAGCCGCCACACCTGCCTTCGCAAACTCAGCCGCCGCATCATCCGACACTTTCCGCATTTCACCCGAAGATTTGAAAGCAAACCAGACCGCCCTTGGCGTATCCGACCCTGAATTCCGGGCGTTGAACGACAGCTGGGGCCGCATCAATGGCACCACGACCAAGAACGAAGTTGCCGTTCCTTCGATCAACCCAGTCGAGATCATGAAATTCTCCAGTGGTTACGGATATCGCGCTGCTCCAACCAAGGGCGCAAGCCGCAACCACAAGGGCCTCGATATTCCAGGTCCAGTGGGCACACCAATCTATGCAACAGCCGATGGCACCGTTGGCCGTGCAGAATGGGTCGGCGGCTATGGCAAATTTGTAGAGATCAACCACGGCAATGCCGTTCAGACGCGCTACGGCCACCTGTCGGCAATGAATGTCGCGCCAGGCCAGCGCATTCGCAAGGGCGACGTTCTGGGCTATATGGGCTCAACTGGTCGCTCGACCGGAAGCCATCTGCATTATGAAGTGCGTATCGCTGGCGAAGCCATCAACCCGATCGCTTTCCTGTCACCATTGAAATCAGACCCAAGCGGCGCAAAAATCTTGCTTGCCGCGAAAAGTACTGATAGCAAAGCCATTGGCGGTCCTGCTGAAGGCGAGTAAGCGGACAGGCTAACGCATCACCTTTGGGAGAGGGTGTAATCTTGGGGGCTGGCATCGGAAACTTTGCCGCCCCTTTTCTTTACCTGCCTTATGGCTTACATAGATTCTATGACCGAAACTGAAGTCATTTCTATGACAGCGAATGCCGCGCGCCGCGTGGCCGAAATAGCGACAAAACTTGGGAAAGACCCAGTGCTCCGGCTGTCGGTGGAAGGTGGCGGCTGTTCGGGTTTCCAATATCGCTTTGGCCTGGCTGACTCGGTCGAGTCCGACGACATTCGCGCCGAAGGCGAAGGGGCTTCTTTGGTCGTTGATCCAATGAGCCTTGATCTGGTGCGCGGCTCAGCGGTCGATTTCGTCGAATCACTTGGCGGCAAAAGCTTCAAGGTCACCAACCCGCAAGCCCAGGCCGGTTGCGGCTGTGGGTCGAGCTTTTCGGTTTAGGTCGCCAATAATTACTACGCCGTAACGCGCTTTGCCCTCCCCTAGCCCCTCCCGCAGGCGGGAGGGGGACAACCCAGCTTTCTTTTCCCGTTTGGCGGAAGGACGACTAACTTTGCTTCCCTCCCGCAGGCGGGAGGGGTTGGGGGAGGGCATTATCTTCCAGCAGGACCAGCATCCCAAAAACAGGTTCAGCGCCGCAGCTTTTCCCGCTAGGGTCAGCCTATGCGTATCGCGACCTACAACATCAACGGCGTCAAGGCCCGCCTCCCCCGACTGCTCGAATGGCTTGAGGAGACGCAGCCCGACATTGCCTGTTTGCAAGAGGTCAAGTCGCAGGATGAGGGCTTTCCCGTCGCTGACTTCGAACGTGCTGGCTATGGCGCGATCTGGCATGGGCAAAAATCGTTCAACGGCGTTGCGATCCTTGCCAAGGGCACGCAGCCAATCGAAGCCCAGCGCACATTGCCCGGCGATCCGCTGGACGAACATGCCCGCTATCTCGAGGCGGATGTGTTCGGGGTGCGTGTCGCGAGCATCTATCTGCCAAATGGCAACCCGCAGCCCGGGCCAAAATTCGATTACAAGCTTGCCTGGATGCAGCGGCTTTATGCGCGCGCGGCCGAATTGCTCGCCGCCGAAATCCCGGCGGTGTTGGCGGGCGATTACAATGTCATCCCGCACGCGCATGATATCTGGGCGCCCGGTGCGATGCTCGATGATGCGCTGCGCCAGCCCGAGAGCATCGCGGCCTATCGTGCGCTCTTGGGCCAAGGCTGGACCGATGCGCTGGCGACGCATTATCCGCAAGGCGGCGTATGGACTTTCTGGGACTTTCAGGCCGGGGCGTGGCAACGCGACCATGGCTTTCGCATCGATCATCTGCTCATGAGCCCGGCGGTCGCGGACCGCCTGGTCAGCTGCGGCGTCGACAAGGAGCATCGTGGCCGCGAAAAAGCGAGCGACCACGCGCCGACGTGGATTGAGCTTACCGACTAAAATAATTATTGTAGCGTTCGCTACATTTTGTTAGAGATGCCCCATCAAAGGGATTGTCGCTATGTCCGATACCGCCGTTAACCGCATTGGCCTAAGCCCCGGACAAACCGCTCTGCTTGTCGTCCTTGGCGCTGCGTTGTGGTTTCTTGCCGCGATCATCCTGCGGGTGATTGCCCCGATGGGTGCATTGGAAGGCACGATGCGCGCGATCACGTATGCGCTGGTCATTCCCGGCACAGTGCCCTTTGTCTTGCTGGTGCGCCTGCTGGTCCGGCTGCGACCCGACCAGCTTGTCACTGGGGTTGGCTGCGCCACCATGACTGCCTTGATCATCGACGGCATCGTCATTGCCTATTTTCCGGCCGTTTATGGCGGATCATTGCCTCAAGTGACCAATTGCGCCGCCATCATCCTGTGGGGCGCGGGCGTTGGCATGTTGCTGGCGTGTATCCTCAACCGTGGAGCAGAAAAATGAACGCCTTTCGCCTCTTGCTTGTCGCCATCGTCGCAGTTGTCGGCATCTACACCAGCATCACCATCGCGCAGCACGGCATTGACCTGTACACCGTGTTCTTCGGAGACATGGCAGAGATGACGTGGCGCGGGCAGTTCAACACCGACTTCTTATGCTTTCTGATATTGTCGGGCGTCTGGGTCGCATGGCGGCACGAATTTACGCTGACTGGCCTCGTTTTGGGCTTTGCGGCCTTTAACCTCGGCGCGCCATTTCTCGCCTTGTATCTGCTGGTGCAGAGCTACCGGACCAATGGCAATGTTTCTGCCATGCTGCTTGGGGAGGCAAGAGCCGCGCGCACGCGCTAAAGCGCCTGCGCGTTTACGTCATCAAGCCCAATGCTTTTCAGGAACAGCATACCCTCAATGCTGACCAGCAATTTGGCGGCGTCAATGTCGCGTTGCGCATCGCTTTGCGATTTCAGCTGCATCTTTCCCCATTCGAGAAAGCCGCGGCCAATCTGTTCGCCGACGGCGCGGTAATAAGCGTCGCCCATGGCGGCGCGCGCTGCAACCTGAAGCCAAATGCGCATATAGGGCCACAATGCGTCCTCGAACAAAATGTCTGCCAATTTATGGCGAAGATCGTCGATCGGCAGCGGTTCGGACTCGGTTCGGTCGCCAATTAAGGCAATCAGCCGTCCCGATATCTGCTCCAGCACCGCAGTGATAATCTCGGATTTGTCCTTGAAATAATAAAGCAGCATCCGGTCACTTGTGCCCGCTGCCTTGGCTAGCGGACGCAGGCTCGCCGCCGAAAGGCCCTCGGCAAGGACATATTCGGTCAGGCGCTGGACAATGTCCGCGCGGCGGGACTCGGGCTTTTGCATCACTGAGTTTCTGCACGGAAATCCTTGGCTTGACAATTCCTATCATTTCTGTAAAAACAGAAATAACGAAAAGGACGAATCGTGATGGGCGTAGAAAAATATCCCGAGGCTTTGGAATTCATTCTCCATTGGGGTGAGATGGGCACGCATTGGGGTGCCAACCGCTCGGTCGCGCAAGTGCACGCACTGCTGTATCTGAGCGATCAGCCGCTTGATGCCGAGTCGATTTGCGATGCGCTTGACCTGGCGCGGTCCAATGTTTCGACTGCCCTCAAAGAACTGCAAGGCTATGGCATTGTAAAGCGCACCCATATTCCCGGCGACCGGCGCGACCATTTTGTCGCTGAAACCGAATTATGGGACCTGTTCATGGCAATCACCGCCGAACGCAAAAGGCGCGAGATCGATCCGACGATTGCAAAACTCGGCGAGCTCAAAGACCGCATGGCTGCGAACAAGGATCTTCCTGCGCATGTCCGCGACCGGATTGGCCGGATGCATGAATTCATCTCGACGTTGACCGGCTGGTACGAACAGGTGCGCGGTCTCAAAAAATCGACACTCATTTCGCTGATGAAAATGGGGGCCAAGGTCGCCCGCTTCATCCCCGGTTCCGCCAAGGACTGATCACAACAGGAGAAAGAACATGCCACCCGAGCGTTCGTATATCTGCTAATTTCTATTTTTACTGAAATAACGGAAAACTTCTATCCCAAAGAAAGGGACTTAGTCATGACCATATTAGCATACAGCCTGTATCTGTTCATCGCGATCAGCATGACCATCTGGGTCGCATGGACACTCAGCACAAACGGGAAAATATATCTGATCCGCTGCTTCGGCCACGATGCCGAACTGGCAACCTCCGTGAACCACTTGCTGGTGGTCGGTTTCTATCTCGTCAATTTCGGCTTCATCGCGCTGGCGTTGAGCGCAGCCGGGACGGTCAAAACCACAGCCGAGCTCATGCGCTTCCTCGGCTGGTATGTCGGGATTGCCACCTTGGTACTGGGTGCCATGCACTTCTTCAACATGGGTGCGGTGACTCGCCACGGGCGCAAGGTCGCAGACTGGGTGCATGGCCAGTTACCAGCAGCTGCGCCTGAACCGGTGCCAGCACGCGCAGTGGCCCGGACCAGGAGCGACAGCCTGCTCGATTGAGCTGCATTCCACAGATAAGTTGCCGCTGACGCTGCGCAGATATGGACAGCGACGGCGGCAACCCTTATCGGCTGGCCATGCCAGACTCCAAAACATCCGCCCACCCCAGCGACTCCATCCTCATCATCGACTTTGGCAGCCAGGTCACGCAGTTGATTGCGCGCCGCGTGCGCGAGGCGGGGGTCTATTCCGAAATTGCACCCTTCAATAGCGCCGAGGCCGCGTTTGAACGGATGCAGCCAAAGGGCATTATCCTGTCGGGCGGCCCGGCATCGGTCACAACCGAAGGCAGCCCACGCGCGCCGCAGGTCGTTCTGGACAGCGGGCTTCCCATTCTCGCAATCTGCTACGGACAGCAGACGTTGTGTACCCAGCTCGGCGGCATCGTTGAGGGCGGCCATGCGGCGGAGTTTGGCCGTGCAGACGTCGACATCCTCAAGTCCAGTCCGTTGTTCGACGGTTTCTGGGACGTTGGCGGCAGCTACCCTGTGTGGATGAGCCATGGCGACCGGGTAACTGTCGCGCCGGAGGGTTTTGAAGTCATCGGCACATCACCAAATGCGCCCTTCGCGATCTGCGTCAACGAGGCGCGCAGATATTATACCACGATGTTTCACCCCGAGGTCGTCCACACACCCGATGGCGCCAAGCTGATTTCCAATTTCGTCCACAAGATCTGCGGACTTGCGGGCGACTGGACGATGGCAGAATTTCGCGCCACCAAGATCGCTGAGATCCGCGCGCAGGTCGGAACTGGCCGCGTGATCTGCGGATTGTCGGGCGGTGTCGACAGCTCGGTTGCGGCGATCCTGATCCACGAGGCAATCGGCGATCAGCTGACCTGCGTCTTTGTCGACCATGGCCTGCTGCGCATGAACGAACGTGCGCAGGTCGAAACCTTGTTCCGCGACCATTATAATATTCCATTGGTCGTGGTGGATGCAGAGGCGCCGTTCATGGCTGGCCTTTCCGGCGTTACTGACCCCGAGGCTAAGCGCAAGTTCATTGGCGCCGAATTCATCAATGTGTTTGAAGAAGAGGCGCGCAAAGTCGGCGGCGCGGACTTCCTCGCGCAAGGCACCTTGTACCCCGATGTCATCGAAAGCGTCAGCTTCACTGGCGGACCATCGGTGACGATCAAAAGCCACCATAATGTCGGTGGCCTGCCCGCGCGCATGAACATGCAACTGGTCGAGCCATTGCGCGAACTGTTCAAGGACGAGGTCCGCGTGCTTGGCCGCGAACTTGGGCTTAACGACCAGTTTGTCGGCCGCCATCCCTTCCCCGGTCCCGGCCTTGCGATCCGCATTCCGGGCGAAGTGACCAAGGAACGTTGCGATATCTTGCGCAAGGCCGATGCGGTCTATCTTGAGGAAATCCGCAACGCGGGCCTCTACGATGCCATCTGGCAGGCCTTTGCCGTGCTCCTGCCCGTCCGCACCGTCGGTGTGATGGGCGACGGGCGGACCTATGACAATGTCTGCGCCTTGCGGGCGGTCACCTCAACCGACGGCATGACCGCGGACATCTATCCGTTCGAAAGCGCTTTTCTGAGCCGGGTGTCGACCCGGATCATCAACGAGGTCAAGGGCATCAACCGCGTGGTATATGACTATACATCCAAGCCGCCCGGAACCATCGAGTGGGAATAAGCATTTAGCACCGATGACCGTACATTATGAACCCGAGCGCAATCGATTCAACATGCCGACCGAGGCTGGCGACGCCTTTGTAGATATCCGCTGGGACGGAGACGTCATGGTCTTGCCACATGCCGAAGTGCCGTCCGCTCTGCGTGGCACGGGTGCTGGTGCGCGGCTTGCCAATGGCGTGTTCGAACAGATTGAAGCGATGGGCGTTAAGGCCCGGCCGACCTGCCCCTTCCTATTGAAGGTCGCGAAGTCCAACCCGCGTTGGCAGAATCTGTTCGGCGTCTGAACTGGCAGGTGCATAGCGCACTTGACCCTGAACAGTTTTAGATATTGCACCGCTCGCCGATTGCGGCAAAAGCCAAAGCATGAAGAGAATGTCTGTCATCGTCACCGGTGGGTGCCAATGCGGCGCGGTGCGGTATCGCGCCACCTCCGTCCTCGACAGCGCGCATATCTGCCATTGCCGCATGTGCCAGAAGGCCGTCGGCAATGTCTTCGCCGCGTTGAT
>JANMJX010000235.1:0-36251 GCA_031371575.1 Sphingomonadales bacterium | reverse complement strand
GGCAGCAGCAGCGGAAAAGGCGTTTGTCCGCAACGTTGCCAGAACAATGGCCAAGAAACGGCGTAAGATGCGGTCTTCGTCAATTGCCGACACTGCCGACAGATCGGCATTGATTGATTTCACATATTTTGCGGCTTCCTTATCCCGGTCTCGGCCCGCAGTCGGGTTATGCAGGACATCAAACAATGCGATGATGGAGCGTGTGACATTGGCATTTTTGGCTAAAGCGGAGACGACCGTGGGCATGCCGTATGTAACGCCCGTCTGGCGCAAATAACGATACCATGCCCGCAGCCAGATTACAGATTGCGGCTCTAATCCGCCAATGGTGACAAGCTGGTTAAACACGTCATTTTCAAAGGCACCGTCAAGAACCTGGCTAATCGCGCCTTCCAGAACGCCCGGATTGTGCATGACGGTGGCGACGTCGCCGCCGCGCAGCGATAGCCGGAAATCATGAATGTAATTGCCATCGCCCAACGCCGTTGGTGATTCTTCAAGGACATCAAAACCGAAATTCTCAAGTGCCGGGACAACGTCGCTAAGTGGCAACGCGCCACCGCCGCTATAGATTTTCAACCGGAGGACGTCATTATCAAAGCATAGCCGTGTGATCTTGCTATGGTCACGCTCCATCGCCAGCAAGCCGATCATGTCGCGCGCGGCTTCTTCCGTGGAATAGGTGTTGCGATAATTGGCGGGAAAACCTGCGCCATATCGTACCAGCATTGCAGCGGCGCGCTTTTCGTCCGTAAGGCGCGACAGAGATGCTTCGACTGCCGGTTCCCATCCACGGACCATGAGCTCAAGCTTCGCATCCAGAGCAGCTTCATCAACGTTCTGACCGCGGTCAGGCAGGTCGAGTGTGTAGCGCAAAATGGCTACGCCGCCATCTTCAAGTCCAATGGTCCAACCCAATAAGGAACCGCCAGTGGCATCAAGCAGCATCGTTTGAATCTGTTTGCGGATACCTGTCGAGACGTCATCACGCGGCAACCAGACGAAAATGTAAAGATGCCGTCCGAGCGGCGAGCGCAACGCGATTAATTTTGGCCTTGGGCGGTCGGTGAGCGACATTGCGGTCAGCGTGACGCGTTCCAGGTCGTCAAGCTTCAATGCGACCAAAAGGTCATGAGGCAATGCCGTCAATGCATGCGCCATCGCCTTGCCGGCATGACCCGAGGGATCAAAGCCGAACCGGTCCATAAGCGTCGAAAGATGCGTTCTGAGCACTGGTATCTGCTCGGGCGCAGTAGCAAGCGCAGCGCTCGTCCAAAGCCCGGCTGTGACCGCAAGACCCGTTATCACGTTGCCGGTTTTTACGGGAATGACGATCAGGTCCAGCTGAACGTTGCGATGGACGGTCGAGACCCGGTTCGATTTCAGAACCAGCGGTGCTACACCGCCATCCTCGAACCATTTAATGGCGATGCCAACGCTGTCCTCCGATAGCACAGGTGCGTCAGTGACACGCGACAGGCCGAGACGTTCTGAACGGGCGCCATCGTCGCTTATCCGCTCGTGCGCCAGCACTGTCATGTTATTGTCGAGAAACCAGCGCACAAGGGCTGTGCCCTCGCTGTCGGGAAGGCTGCTTGCATCTGCAGACAAAGCCGCCAGCATCTCGCGCCAGTCGCGCACCGCGCCGCGCACGTCGGCCAGAACAGCATCGAGATGCATTTCAAGCTGCCGCCGTTCCTTGGCGTCGACGCGTTCTGTTTCCAGATAAATGAACGACTCGCGGGCTTCCCCGTCATTTCGTTTCCGGCTAACGGTTTTGAGTGCGAGGCTATCATCACGCACGACGCTCAACACGGGATGGATGATGCGTTTAACGGCTATGCCATAAACGGCCACAGCGGACGACACCGAGTCCACCAGGAAAGGCATGTCATCATTGTTTAGTGCAATGCGCATCATCAGTCGGCCGCGAGCGTCTGTAAAGCTGTCGAGCATGATGGCTGCCGTGCCAGGTTTGCGGTGAAGGCCAGCCTCAATGGTAAAACGCGCGGCGTCCTCCGCAGCCTTGGCATCAAAACCCTCATTCTCTCCAGGGAGAGCTGTCTCGGCAAAGGCTGAAACCATCGCCTTCAGGAGGGTCCGGTCAATTTTATCGTTCGTTTTTACAACTTTGGCGGCCGCCATGAAATTATCTCCTAAGCCCGCGAGCATGGGTTGAGTGCCATGAACAACGACAAATTGCGTTGTAATTTTATTACAAGGCTTATGACGCCCTTCTGTTGCTTAAACAAGTCACGTCCGTAACTTGTTGCTAGGATTATTGCTCCTGTGTAGCGTCAGTTGAAACATAGTGTGTTGGAGAGTTGCGTGGATAGAAGGCTTACTTTGTGGATTTTGGCAGGAATGATCCTGGGTGTAGCCGTTGGCTATACAGTCCACCAAAATTTCGCACCCGAAAGCGCACAGTTCGAATATCTGACAAAGACGTTCAAACTGCTGTCCGACATCTTCCTTAATCTGATTAAACTGCTGGTTGCCCCACTGATTCTATCAACGATCGTTGTAGGAATTGCGCATATGGGCGACAGCTCAGCATTGGGCCGTATTGGGTTTCGCGCAATTACATGGTTTATTGTCGCAAGCTTTATCTCGATTGGCCTTGGTCTTTTGATGGTCAACGTGTTTCAGCCAGGCATCGGCGCCCCGGTCGATACGATCACCAACGCTGCTGCCACCATTGGCGAAGTCAAAAAGCTGGATTTCTGGGAATTTATCCTGTCGATTTTCCCGAAGAATGCCTTCGAAGCCATGGCAACCAATAATATTTTGCAGATTTTGGTGTTCGCATTATTTGCTGGGATCGCATTGTCCGCTTTGGGTGAGAAGGGTGCGCCGCTCGTTCGTGGCGCCGAGGCTCTGGCTGAAATGATGCTGCAAATTACGCATTATGTCATGCGTTATGCCCCAGTTGCGGTGTTCGGTGCGCTGGCCGCTGTCGTGGCGAAAAGTGGCCTTGCAATCCTTGCTACCTATGTCGAGTTGGTGACGGAATTCTATCTGTCGCTTGCGCTGCTTTGGACAATCCTGCTGTCGCTTGGTTCAATTTTTCTCGGCCGCCGCATATGGACGCTTATCCGTTATATTCGCGAGCCAATGCTTATCGCCTTTTCGACCGCGTCGAGCGAAGCGGCTTTGCCTAAGCTATTTGAACAACTTGACCGTTTTGGCGTTCCGCGCCGTATTTCGGGGTTCATGCTGCCACTTGGGTACAGCTTCAATCTCGATGGCTCGATGATGTATATGAGTTTTGCGACCATATTCATTGCGCAGGCTTATGGCATTGATTTGCCGATAGCGACGCAGATCCTGATTCTGCTGACGCTTATGATTTCGTCAAAGGGTGTGGCTGCAGTGCCGCGCGCATCGTTGGTCGTAATCACCGGCACCTTGGCGATGTTTGACCTCCCCGTAGAAGGTGTTGCCCTCATTTTGGCGATTGACCAGTTCCTCGACATGGGCCGCACCGCAACCAATGTCGTTGGCAACGCCGTGGCGACGTCAGTCATCACCAAGTGGGAGGGCATGCTTCAAGTCGAAGAACCCGAATATATGGAATCGCCCCATGCGCCGGCACATAGCGCTGCCGATGGCAAAGCCGGACTAAACCTCGCCAGTGACATGGTCACTGACGAACGGACGACGAAGCTTTAAGCCGGGAGCTTGTGGCCCACCAAGGTACCCTTAGCGCCTCGGCTATCCAGCGTGAATTGCATGTTGCAATGTTCCTTGCGCCATCGCCGCGCAACAACACGTTCGCCCGGCCGTGCTGCATCGTCTAGCAATACCCGCCCGCCAGGACGAATATACGGGAAAAGGCTTGAAGCTGCGCCGCGGACATGTGGATGGATGGCCCATGGCGGGCCATCAACGATGAGCAAATCGATCTCTGTAGGCACGTTCGACAACTGATACCAATGGCCTGGCCATCCTGCAGGCGGCGGACCCAATGGTGCGTGCCGGATTTCCGCGGACATCTTGTTTGCGTGGATCCAGCTTTGTGTGGTCGACGCAAAATCTGCATGCTGGTCAAAGCTTACAAGTTTGCCGCCGCCGTAAAGTTGTAGAGCGCGGGCAGCAACAAAGGTCGATGCGCCGCAACCAAGTTCAACCACCTGTTCAGGACGCATTTCTTCAATCGCCAAAACGATATGCCACAAAAAATGCGTATCCGCTTTCCAGCTACCCAAATTCGGAAGCGCATCAATCGGCAGGTCCAGATATGCAAGCAATTCGGCCTTGTCCTTTTTGCGGCCACCATCCAGGCTGCGCAACAACCATGGCCATTGAATGGCGCCATAGGCCAAAACCATGAAACGATCCGACGATGACAGATTAAGGTCCAGATCAGTGAGCGGCATCAACGCCGTCGTTTCGCGTGTTGTCATTCTGACCCCAAAGCCGCGATAACAGCAACAGTCAATGGCTACATAATCCGATCAGCCGATTTTCAGCACCTTTGGCATAATCCCACTTATTCTTCGATTTTCTGGTGATGCCTCCTAGCCTTTGACATTATCGAAAATTGCTGAGTAAAAGCATACAGGAGAAGGAGAAACCGAATGAAAAATCCGGCGATTGCATCGAGCATTCAACCTGCCATCACGAATCCCAAAGTGATGCTGTTTGCGCTTCTCCTGGTATATATTTTGAACTTCCTGGATCGGCAGATCGTTAACATCCTCGCGGAGCCAATCAAGCGTGATCTTGGCTTGAGCGACACCCAGTTAGGACTTTTGGCTGGTCCAGCATTTGCCGTGTTTTATGCTATATTGGGCATTCCCATCGCACGTTATGCAGACAAGGCGGGCACCAACCGGGTGTGGCTGATTTCTTTGTGCCTGGCAGTCTGGTCAGCGATGACCGCGGTTTGCGGCGTTGCGCAGAATTTCCTTCAACTTGCCTTGGCCCGTATTGGCGTCGGCGTTGGCGAAGCCGGCTGTACGCCAGCCGCGCATTCCCTGATTGCAGATAGCGTGCCGCCCGAAAAGCGGTCGTCAGCCATTGCGTTTTTCGGACTTGGCATCCCGATTGGCGGGTTACTTGGGCTTATCATCGGCGGTGTCGTCAATGACCAATATGGTTGGCGCGCGGCGCTCATGCTTGTGGGCGCGCCAGGAATTTTGCTCGCCTGTGTGTTGCCATTGTTGATCCGCGACCCGCGGCGTTGCGCAGACAGCGCGCATTTCAAAAAGGCGACATCATCGGCGAATACCGCATTGTCGGTAAAGGACGCGGCACGTGAAATATTTGCCTCAAAGGCCTATCTTTACGTGTTTATTGCGGCATCGTTCACGGCATTTCTGAGTTACGGCAAGGGCCTTTGGACCATCAGTTTTTTCATCCGCTCGCACGGACTTTCAACGACCGAGGCAGGATTGGCCATGGCCGTTGCATTGGGTGTGTCCGGCATAGTTGGTACCTGGCTTGCGGCAAAATGGCCGACATCTATGGCAAACGAGATAAGCGCCATATCCTGACACTTCCAGCCATTGGCATGGCCGTGGCAGCGCCGATATTATTTGCTGGATATTATGCCGAGGACTGGCGGATTGCTGTCGCGCTCCTTATTGTCCCGACAATGTTGAATGCGGCTTATTACGGCCCCGCCTATGGCTGCGTTCAAGGCCTGGTCCGACCCGAAGCGCGCGCTATAGCTGCCTCTCTCGTCGTTTTCGGCCAGAATCTCATTGGTCTTGGTATGGGACCATTGTTGTTCGGCGTGCTTTCTGATTGGCTTCAGCCGATAGCTGGAGCCGAAAGCGTCCGTTGGGTGCTTTACGGAGCCGCATGGCTTGGACTCATACCCGCCTTTTTCTTCTGGCGGGCCAGCTTGCGGCTGAACGATGAACTGAAGACTGGTTAGTCGGCGAAGGGGTCACGTACCAATATCGTGTCCTCACGCTGCGGTGAGGTTGATACCAACGCAACTGGTGTTTCAATCAGTTCCTGCACGCGCGTGATATATTTTATCGCCTGCGCTGGCAAATCTGCCCAGCTGCGCGCGCCGGCCGTCGTTTCCTGCCAGCCGGGCATTTCTTCGTAGATCGGCTCAACTGCGGCCTGCTCTGCGGCATGGGCAGGAAGATAATCATAAACTTTGCCGTTCAGACGGTAGCCTGTGCAGATCTTGATGGTGTCAAAGCCGTCCAAAACGTCGAGCTTCGTCAGCGCAATACCTGTTACGCCCGATACAGCGCAGCTTTGGCGCACGATGACGGCATCGAACCAGCCACAGCGGCGTTTACGCCCTGTGACTGTGCCAAATTCATGGCCACGTTCGCCGAGCCGCTGTCCGGTTTCGTCCTCGAGCTCGGTTGGAAAGGGTCCTGATCCCACCCGTGTGGTATAAGCCTTGACGATGCCAAGCACGAAGCCTGCGGCACTTGGCCCAAGGCCAGAACCGGAAGCTGCAGTACCCGAGACCGTGTTGGAGGAAGTCACAAAGGGATAGGTCCCGTGATCGACGTCAAGCAGTACGCCTTGCGCGCCCTCAAACAATATCCGCGCGCCTGCCTTGCGCACCTTGTTCAGCCGTTTCCAGACGGGCTGCGCATATTCCAGAACAAATGGTGCGATTTCCTTGAGATCTGCAATCAGACGCGCGCGATCTACGGGTGGCTCGCCAAATCCGGCGCGCAACGCATCATGGTGCGCGCAGAGCCGGTCCAGCTGCGCTTCCAACGCATCGAGGTGGGCCAAATCACATACCCTGATGGCGCGGCGGCCGACTTTGTCTTCGTACGCAGGCCCAATGCCACGGCCCGTGGTACCAATCTTGCCCGAACCGGCAGCCGTTTCGCGCAACCCATCCAAGTCGCGGTGAATAGGCAAGATCAGCGCGCAATTGTCCGCCAGCGCAAAATTTTCAGTCGTGATCGAGACGCCCTGCCCGCGCAGCTTCGTCATTTCATCACGAAGCGCCCAGGGATCGAGAACAACGCCGTTGCCGATGATCGACAATGTCCCGGTCACAATGCCCGACGGAAGCAGGGACAATTTGTACACATTGTCGCCGACCACCAAAGTGTGCCCTGCGTTATGCCCGCCCTGAAAGCGGACAACGGCATCGGCACGTTCGGCTAGCCAGTCGACAATCTTGCCTTTGCCCTCGTCGCCCCATTGAGCGCCAATTACGGTTACATTCGCCATCAGATATTCCCTGTCAAAGCCAGATAGCTCTGGGGCCTTTTTCTGCGCAGGAGGTTTTTCCTGCGAAGGGATTCGCCATGCGCTCCGTTATGATTATGATTAGCCCACGTCCACCCAAAAGCTTCTTAGGAGGTGAATCATGCACCAATGGTTATCGGTAAGCCTGATCGTCGCATTGGCAGCATCCACAGCCTCGGCGCAGCAACGTCTGACGCCGACCTGCCGCGCAGAAGTTGTCAAGCTATGCGCGATGTCGGGCGACCGGAGAGCCATTGCGGAATGTCTCATGCAGAAAGGGCTTTCTTTGCCAGCATCTTGCCAAGAAGAATTGCGCGCGCGGGTAGCGAATATGGCGAGGCGCGAATTGGCCGAAGGCGGCAAAGCCAACGATGCGGGTGAGGCCCGCGAATATTCTTATGGTTCTCATGCGAAACAGAGGCTCGATTACTATCCCACCGATAGATCATCTAAAGCACCCCTGCTGTTGTTCATCCATGGCGGAGGCTGGTCCATTGGTGACAAGAAATTTGGCACGGGAACAAAGCCATCCTTTTACAATGCCTTGGGCTATAACTTTGCATCATTGAACTACCGGCTCGTGCCTGATGTAACACCAGCGGAACAGGCTATCGATATCGCGAGCGCGATTGCCTATTTGCGCGCCAATGCAGCAAAACTTGGAATATCTCCGAACAAAATTGTCTTGATGGGTCACAGCGCAGGCGCGCATCTTGCAGCGCTTGTCGCGACCGACACAAGATATCTGGATCGCGCAGCCGTACCCGTCGCAGTCATTCAGGGCGTCATATTGCTCGATGGGGCGGGCTACAATGTCGCTGCGCAAATGGCATATCCGGGCAACCGCGTTCAGAACATGTATGAGGCGGCATTTGGAAAAAATTCGGCGACCCAAGCGGCTTTATCACCCGTTAGCCATGTCGCCGCGCCAAATAGCCCGAACTGGCTGATATTGCACGTCTCGAGCCGTCCTGACGCAAAACCACAGTCATCTGCGTTGGGCGCGGGACTTAAGTCCAATGGCGCAAGTGTATCAGTGGTGCCCGTTCCAAACAGCACGCACAGTTCAATCAATAAGGATGCCGGAACCGATGGAACCTTCACTGCAAATGCCATCGCAAAATTTCTCGCGCAGCATGTGACGAATATTCGCAATTAACCGTGCAATTTAAAGAAGAACGGCTCGCCCGTCCTGCCAAACATGTGTGCAGCCCAAAGTATCTGCATCATCGCCATCATCTAATCCTGCGATCGTGATCCAACCTTCCCTGCGCAATTTTATGCCGACAGACGGTTCGGTTCCGAAGGAAAGAAAGAGCCGCTGCGCATTGCTTTCCGCGGCAAGATCAATCAGCGGGTCTGGGTAAAGCGAAAAGCCTGTGGCTGGCTCTGCAGGACCATCTGCGCGTTGAATAAGATAGGTGCCCCCGCGCCCTAATGCCGCGCCATACCCCTTGGCGAAGATAGTAAATCCAAACCAGCTTTGATATTCAAAGCCATGCCGCTCGGTCGGATCGAGCGTAACATTCGCTCTGCCAGCGACGGTATCAGCGATCGATTCCAAGGCGTGGATACGCGACGCTAAAGCCCCACCTGCATCAATGGCGCGCAGTTTTTCCACTGCCTCTACGAAAGGGCCAGTCGCGGCGAGTAAAGGAAGATATGCGTCAGCACCAAGTGCGCTCAGACCGCCCGCATCTTTCATATCCAGTTCCGACCGCACAGCGTCAATCTTGTCAGCAGCCAAAGGCAGCGCTTTCTCCGCCAGCCTCTCAACGAGATCGGGCAGCGTGAAGTCGATCGTGATGTCCTTCACACCTGCCGCCTCAAGTGCGTCAATCGCAACGCCGACAATTTCGCATGCAGCGGCAACACTATCATTACCGACAAGCTCCGCGCCTAATTGTGTTAGTTCGCGTTCCGGACGAAGTTGTTTGGCACGCAAGCGCAGGATCTGGCCATGATAGGCCAGGCGGAGCGGCCGTGGAGCATCCTTCATCCGCGTTGTGGCAATGCGTCCGACCTGAACCGTGATGTCGCCTCGCAGTGCCAGAGTGTGCCCTGAGACGGGGTCAGTGAACCGGAGATGCTGGTTCCGCGCAGCATCACCGCTACGTTTAGACAATACCGACTCAAATTCTGCCATCGCTGGCGCAACGCGCGCGTAACCATAGCTCACTAAGACATCGATCATCGCACGCGACACCCGCGCTGCGACCTCCGCTTGCGGAGGAAGTCGGTCGCGGAAGCCTTCGGGCAGCAAATCAGGCGGGTTATTCATGCGCGCTCTTTATCGCAAAACTCCAAACGGGGAAGCCCCCGCTTAGAACTTTAGCGCCTTTACCGTCTTCACGCCAGGCAACGCGCCAAGCTGTTGAAGCACAGCTTCGGGAATTGGCGCGTCCATTGACAACAACAATACAGCCTCGCCACCAGCGCTGCGACGTCCCAGATGGAATGTGCCGATGTTCAAACCGGCTTCGCCCAAGGTTGTCCCAACACGGCCGATGAAGCCTGGGGCGTCTTCATTGACAATATACAGCATATTACCTTCAAGCTCGGCTTCGAGGCTGATTCCGAAAATCTCAACCAATCGTGCTTCGCTGTTTGCAAACAGAGTGCCTGCAACCGAACGCGGCCCCTGGTTTGTGTTTACGGTTACGCGGACAAGGGTGTGATATGCGCCTGCTTTATCATGGCGCACCTCCCGAATGTCAAAACCGCGTTCTTTTGCCAGAAATGGCGCATTGACCATGTTCACCGCGTCCGAGAAGCGCCGCATGAAACCGGAAAGCACGGCTGCGGTGATTGGCTTGATATTGAGTTCAGCCGCAGCGCCTTCAACTTCAATCGCGATATTGTCGAGATTGTCATGGGCAAGCTGGCCAACAAGCGAACCAAGCTTCAGCGCAAGCGTCATATATGGCTTCAGCTTTGGCGCTTCTTCAGCCGACAAGCTTGGCATATTCAAAGCGTTCGTGACGCCGCCATTGACGAGGTAATCCGCCATTTGCTCCGCCACCTGAAGCGCAACATTGACCTGCGCTTCATTTGTCGATGCGCCAAGATGCGGCGTGCAGATGAAGTTTGGCGTGCCAAATAAGGGAGATTCCTTGGCAGGCTCAGTCGCAAAAACGTCCAGCGCCGCCCCGCCGACCTGACCGCTGTCCAGCGCCTCCTTAAGCGCCTCCTCGTCAATCAGGCCGCCACGTGCACAGTTGATGATGCGCACGCCCTTCTTGGCTTTCGCCAGATTTTCTCTTGATAAGATGTTGCGCGTTTGATCGGTCAGCGGCGTATGCAGCGTGATGAAGTCTGCCTTTGCCAGCAAGGTGTCCAGATCCGCTTTCTCCACACCCATTTCGATCGCGCGCTCTGCGGTCAGGAACGGGTCGAAGGCAACAACCTTCATTCGCAGGCCAAGAGCGCGGGTCGCAACGATTGAACCGATGTTCCCGGCACCAATCAGGCCAAGCGTTTTGCCGGTAACCTCGATACCCATGAAGCCGTTTTTGGGCCAAAGGCCGGCTTGAGTTTGGGCATTGGCCTCGGGCAGTTGACGTGCGAGTGCGAACATCAACGCAATGGCGTGTTCGGCGGTTGTGATGGAATTGCCAAATGGCGTATTCATAACGACAACGCCCTTCGCCGATGCAGCGGGGATGTCGACATTGTCGACGCCAATACCTGCGCGGCCAATCACTTTCAGGTTTGTCGCGGCGTCGAGGATTTGCTTGGTCACCTTCGTTGACGAACGAATGGCGAGGCCATCATAATCGCCAATCATCGCTGCAAGCTCATCGGGCGTCTTGTCAGTGATGACATCAACGTCACAGCCGCGCTCAGCGAAAATCTTTGCTGCATTCGGGTCCATTTTATCGGAGATAAGTACGCGTGGTTTGGTCATTGGATTGTCCTTTCGGGTCATCGCCCCAGTAAAGGTTGGGGCCGATCTCGCCTGTCAACGACAAACGAGAGACGGTATGGGCACCAGCCTTCGCTGGTGTGACGGGTTATGCTTTAGCTGTCTCGTACGCCCAGTCGAGCCACGGCCCAAGTGCCTGAATATCGGCAGTATCGACGGTCGCACCGCACCAGATACGCAACCCGGGAGGCGCGTCGCGATATCCTGCGATGTCATAGGCTGCACCCTCTGCCTCTAGCAGCGATGCCATCTTCTTGATCATAGCCTCGTCTGCCCCTTTAACGGTAAGGCAGACCGAAGTTTTTGATCGGATAGCAGGGTCGACTGCAAGAAAGCCAAGATAATCGCTTGGCTCGACGATATCCCCGAGTGCAGCCGCATTGGCATCGCTCCGCGCCATCAGGCCTTGCAAGCCGCCAACCGATTTTGCCCATTCAAGGGCAAAAATGACGTCTTCCACTGCGAGCATGGATGGCGTGTTAATCGTCTCACCCTTGAAGATACCTTCGGCGAGCGCGCCTTTGGACATCAAGCGAAATACCTTTGGCAGCGGCCAGGCAGGCGTATAGTTTTCGAGCCGCTCGACAGCGCGTGGCCCCAAGATCAGAACACCATGCGCACCCTCTCCGCCCAGCACCTTTTGCCAGCTGAATGTCGTGACATCGAGCTTGTCCCAAGGCATATCATACGCAAAGACAGCCGATGTCGCGTCGTTAAATGTCAGGCCCGCACGGTCGTCAGCGATCCAGTCGCCATTGGGGACACGAGCGCCCGACGTGGTGCCATTCCATGTGAAAACCACATCATCATCGAAATTGACCGTCGAGAGATCAGGAATTTCGCCATAAGGCGCGTTCAGAACTGTCGCGTTCAGCTTAAGTTGCTTATTCACGTCCGTGACCCAGCCTTCGCCGAAGCTTTCCCAGGCCATCATCGTGACCGGGCGTTCGCCAAGCATGGTCCACATGGCCATTTCAATTGCGCCCGTGTCTGAACCCGGAACGATGCCGATACGGTGCGTATCGGGCACCTGAAGCACTTCGCGCATCAGGTCTATAGCAAGTTGCAGACGCGACTTGCCAATTTTGGCACGATGCGAACGACCAAGCGATTCGATTTGAAGTTTTTCGGGGCTCCAGCCTGGCGGCTTCGCGCAGGGACCGGAGGAAAAGAACGGACGCGCCGGCTTTACGGCGGGTTTTACTATAGTCATGTAAGCGTCTCCTTGCAGAGAGCAGCGCGGCGTTGGGACCGCGTGGCCCGAGGCCGCGTTTAGGCGCAGCCCCGGTTTTGTCAACGACTATCGTAAAATGTTGTCAGTATCCCTTCTTGCGAAACAATACTTCTCCGCGTCGACCGACATATAGCTTTTCAAGGGTAACAGGGTGAAAATAGGCTTCGACACGGTCGCCTTCGGGAGTTGTTCCATAGACTTCATAGCAGCCACCGTCGACTTTGGACTTTCGGATTGTCCAGCCTTCCTTGGTGAGCTTATCGGTCAGCGCCTTCTCGCTTTTCCATCCGGAAACCGGTCCCGACTTGCAGGTAATCACGCCTGTGGCGGATGCGGGCACTGATGCACAGGCAATAGTGGCGGCGGCGGCGAGTGATAGACCAGTCAAAAAACGCATAATCATGTTCCTCTAAATTCAAGTTTGCGGGGGAAGAAAAATCGCACTGCAACGAGCAGCATTAAGGGGGCAAAATGCAGCAGGGCTGGCCCCAAATTGTTGTGAATGAAAATCCAATGAATGAGGACAAGCACAGCTGCCGGATATGCAAGGCGTTGCAGAGTTTTCCACCCGGCCTTTAGCGCGCGCACAGCGGCATCGTTACTTGTTATGGCAAGCGGAATCATCAGGAGCATTGCGCCCCACCCGGTCCATATACCCAGCGCCAAGAATTCGGCGAGGACATCACCTAAATTTCCCATATCGATCAGGTAAAATACTAGATGCAGGCAAGCATAGCCGAATGCCGCAACGCCCAAAGCGCGTCGGCGGCGGACAAGCCAACTGAGCCATGGCTTGGGACCAATGAGCGCTAATAATGGACTGAGCACCATCGCAGCAATCATGAACCGTGCGGCCCATTCGCCCGTCGGATGCACCATGTCCATCGCAAGCCGGTCGGACCAAAAATAGGGTGGCAGCATTCCGAAAGCGGGCAGGCAAAGCAGCACCCAAAAAGCAGATTTGCTATTAAGAATGATTCGCAACATAATTTTTTTGATAATGGCTCGATTTCACTGAAGCAACGCGCAATATCATGCGTAACCTGGCCTTTAAGTTAAAAAGTGCAACCTTCCATCGTTTTTTGGCTGCGCGGGGTTTAGACATTGTTATGAATGCGGGCATGTTTTCCAAAACGGTCCAAACTTGTATGTTTGCAGCCTCAATCCTGCTGCTAGGAGGATGCAGCGGCCGCGAAGAGCCTGCGACCCCTCATATGAACGGCCCAATGACTGCCGAAAATGTCCGTCAGTGCATGGCTGGGCTTAAATCGAAATCGGTGCGCTTCGCCGGCCTGCCAGACAAGAGCTTTGACGGCGGATGCCGCATTATCGACACTGTCAAACTGATGGATTTCGGAACACCGACGACAAATTTGAGCGCCATGACCTGCCCGCTGGCAGCGAACTTTACCGACTGGGCACGATATGCGGTCCTGCCCGCGGCCAAGCAATATCTGGGCAGCGAGGTGGTGCGGATCGAAACCATGGGCACATTCAGTTGCCGGAACATAAATGGCGGCTCGTCCGGAAAATTGTCCGAACACGCCTTTGGCAATGCGGTCGATGTATCCGCGTTTATCTTGCGTGACGGGCGGCGCGTGTCCGTACTCGATGGGTGGCGCGGAAAGCCAGAAGAACAGGCATTTCTTCGCCGTCTGCACCAGTCGGCCTGCAAACGTTTTGGCACCGTTCTTAGTCCCGATTATAACAGCGCGCACGCCAACCATTTCCACTTCGACATGTCCAGGTCGATGCGCAACGGGGCGTCTTTTTGCCGATAAGGGGTGGCAAATTGGTCGATATCGCCCTACAGGCGGGGTAATGACAGACACAAAAATTAATGATCGCCGTTTCTACAAAGCACAGCAAGAAGCCGACTTTGCAGAAAAGCAACTTTCGACACCACAGACGCAAAGCAAGTCGTATCGACTGGCGTTTCAGGATACCGATTTCCTGCTGCGAGAAGACCTGCGCCCCGTCCGCTTCCAGCTTGAATTGCTCAAGACGGAAATGTTGTTGGATGAGGCACAGATTGGTTCGATGCTGGTGATCTATGGCTCTGCCCGGATACCCGAACCTGATGCAGCAGATGCGCTGGTCGCCGAAGCCAAGGATGAGCGCGCGACTATTATTGCAGAGCGGATGAAGGAAAAGTCGCGCTTCTATGCCGAGGCGCGCCGCCTAGCACAATTGGCGGGACAGGCAAATGTCACCGATGAAGAAGGCCGGCGTCACTTTGTCGTGTGCTCAGGCGGCGGTCCTTCGATCATGGAAGCAGCCAATCGCGGGGCGCATGACGTCGGGGCAGAATCGGTTGGCCTCAATATTGTCCTTCCCCATGAGCAGGCACCAAATCTGTTCGTGACACCGCGGCTAAGCTTCCAGTTTCACTATTTCGCCTTACGCAAGATGCACTTCCTGCTGCGCGCCCGCGCAGTGGCGGTTTTCCCGGGCGGCTTTGGGACGTTTGATGAATTTTTCGAGCTGCTGACGCTGATACAGACCGGCAAGATCAAGAAGATGCCCATTCTGTTGTTCGGGCGCGAGTTCTGGAACCGAGTTGTGAATTTTGAAGAGCTTATGCTCGAAGGCGTGATCAGCCCGCGAGATCTCGAGCTGTTCCAGTTCGTAGAGACCGCAGAAGAAGCATGGAATGCCATCTGCGATTTCTACGAAGTATCACATTAAAACAGCTATATTATTTCGCGGCCGGCGCGGCGGGAGCTGCGGCACCTGCTGCTGGAGCTTCGGCCGCTTCACCTGATGCGGCAGCGGCAGGAGCGGCAGCGTCAGCGGCTGGTGCAGCTGCCGGTGCAGCGGGTAATGGCAGGTTCGACCCTTGCGAGTTGAGATACAAGATCACATTTGCCCGCTCTTCAGGATTGCCCAGACCAGCAAAGGTCATTTTCGTGCCGGGTGCATATTTCTTTGGATTGGCGAGCCATTTGTTCATGCTCTCAAAATCCCAGTTGCCCGGAATGCTCTTGAGCGCGTCAGAATAAGAAAAGCCGGCGACATGACCATGTGGCTTACCTAAGGCAGCCCAAAGATTTGGACCGATACCATTGGCGCCGCCCTGTGCAATATTGTGGCAAGCTGTGCATTTCTTGAACACGGCCTCGCCCTTTTCGACATCGGCCGTCGCAAGCAGCGTTGCGATCGGCACTTCGGCCGCAGCACCGCCAGCGTCACTTGCTACCTCGGCAACAACAGCAAAGCCTTCCTTCTCGGGTGCTTCGCCATGAAAATACATGCCAGAAACGATGCTCAGCCCGAGTGCGACGATGCCGCCGCCTAAAACCCAGCCTGCAATTGTATTACTACGATCATCCATTGGTCATCAGCCTTGAAGTGCGTTGGAATACCGGCGTGCGATAACAGCCGGATTAAGTGGCCCCTCTAATGACGACGCGAACGCCGTGCAAGTGTCCAAATCCAGACTTGCCCGATAAGTTTCGCTATCCTATCGCCTTTTCCGATGAACAGCTATCCGGCACCCGCACTCGCACTTGTCCAAGAGATGACTCTTGCCGCAAAAGAGCATCCCGCAAAGGCACTTGCATTTCAGGGCGCTCCAGGGGCCAATTCGCATCTGGCTGCGCTTGAATATGATGCGGGATGCCTGCCCCTGCCCTGTTTTTCGTTCGAGGACGCAATTGATGCCGTCAAGGATGGCACGGCAGCGCGGGCGATCATCCCTATTGAAAATTCGCTTCACGGCCGCGTTGCGGACATCCACTTTTTGCTGCCTGAGTCGGGCCTGAGCATCCATGCCGAGCATTTCATGTCGATCCGCCATTGTCTGATGGCAAAGTCTGCCGGTGCCGTTCTCAAGACCGCGATGAGCCACCCGCAGGCGCTTGGGCAATGCCGGCATTATCTGCGCGAGCATAATATCATCCCGGTCGCTTATGCGGACACTGCTGCTGCCGCTGCCTTTGTTGCCGCAAATGACGATCCTTCCGCAGCGGCGATCGCGCCGCCGATCGCTGCCGAGCTGTATGGGCTGGTTACAATAAATGATGGCGTGCAGGACGACCCAAGCAACACGACTCGGTTCGTGGTTCTCGCAAGGGAGCCTGTCGAACGCAGCAAGCTGAGCGGAACGCTCATGACCACCTTCATCTTCGAGGTGAAGAACATTCCTGCGGCCCTGTACAAGGCCATGGGCGGGTTTGCGACCAACGGCGTCAACATGACCAAGCTGGAAAGCTACCAAAATGGCGCAAGCTTTGCGGCAACGGAATTCTTTGCCGACATTGAGGGTGCTCCAGGCGACCCAGCGGTCGACCGCGCGCTCGACGAGCTTCGGTTTCACTGCAATTCGGTACGCTTGCTTGGTACCTATATGCAGACCCGCAACCGCGGCTGAAAAGTGCCCTTAGCCACCCGCACACGGAAACATACCCCCTCTTTCCGCGTCATCCCCGCGAAGGGCGGGGATCCATTACGCCTAACGGATCTCGCGGGGATGACGATAGTTTTGCAGAGAGGACATGTTACAAAGGCAACGACCTTAGTTTGAAAAGTCACACTAAGGTCTCACCTAAAACAATTCAGACTCAATATGGGCTGATTGCATGCCCCTACAGCCACTGGGCGGTTGACGATTTGCCAGCTGACTCTGTCAGCAAAAATCCTACATTGCAATGGCTTATCCGTCCGCCGCCCAAAGAAACTGCTTCGTTTTAGAACTTCGCGCCAACCCTGATACCGTACAGACGCGGTTCTGCAGCAATGAAGCTTGGAATGCCGAACGCGCCGCCCGTGTTGCCTGCATCAAGCAGATAATCTTCGTTCAGCAGGTTGCGGGCAAAGGCCGATATCTCGAACCTGTCTTCACCGAAGCGGAAACCCGCATTCACGTTGACCAACGTCACTGCATCCTGCGCAATCAGCGGGTTGTTGGGGATTTCGAAAAACATCTTGCTGCGGTAAGTCACCGACGGCGTTGCAAAGAAGGTAACGCCACCCAAAGGCGCATCAATCGTAAAGCCAGCCGAGGCCTGCACCTCGGGCTGAAGCCGGAATTTCGCCCCACGGAAATTGGCAGCGATCGTGGGTTTGTCGTCAATCCCGCCATCGATATAGCCGATATTGCCAAACACGCTGAGCCAGCTTGCCGGTTTCATCGTCAGTTCGGCTTCAATTCCCTTGTTGGTGGCTGAACCTGCGCTTTGCGTCTGCGTCGTACCATTTGGCAGAACGATACTGACCTGGAAATTATCATAGGTCAGATAATAAGCGCCGATCGATCCGGAGAAAATTCCCAGCGCACCTTTAAGGCCGACCTCATAGTTCCAGATATTTTCGGCGAGTACGGGTGTGAAGTTCGCGACTGGCCCTGTGCTCGTTGCACGCGCGCCCAGTTGAACCGTCGCAGACCGGCGGCCCTTTGAAACCGTTGCGTATCCGTTAAAATTGTCCGAGAAACGATAGAGCATGTTGAACCGTGGCAATACCGCCTGGAAGCTGTCTTCGGTCCGGAATGTCTGTCCCCCGGTATCGACCTGTCCTGGGATCAGCGACGCACCTCCTGTAATCGCCGAGCGCGGAACCCGGGCAAAAAAGCCCGACCGGCGCTTCTCGATCAGGACGCGCGCGCCAGCGGTCAGCTCAAGCCGCGGTGTTGGAATCCAGGTGCCGTCGGCGAACATCGAATAGCTGTCATTGCGGCCCTTATTTTCAAAGACGGAGCTGTAGGGAACGGGGGTGAGCGCCTGCGCAGGAACGCTGCCGTCGGGCGCTACACATTGTGCGCGGGTGGCGGCGGTGCTTGTCGCACAGGCCAGAAATACCCGTTCATTGGATGAGAATGGCACATTCTGAATGCTGTCTTCGTGGAAGAAGTTGAACCCGAACGAGCCGCGGAATTTGTCGTCAGTATATGCAAAACGGGTTTCATGGTTGAACTGGTCGCCCTTGGCCAATTCCGTAAATTCCAGATACCAAGCCGCTGATCCGTCGGCATCGAACACCTCAAGCGAGTCAAACTTGCGGTATCCATTGACCATCGTCAGGGCCCAGTTGTCGGCAAATTCGTAATTCACGGTGAAATTTGCGTCATAGACGTCGCGGGTGAGGCCAAGCTTGTCCTGGTACAAATCCTGCAACGAACGTGGCGAACCGCCAAGATACGCGTCGCCAAACGGGTTGCCGGGCCCCGACGCGGTCGGCAATGCTTTGGAAACAAACGCCGTTCCGGGGTTACGTTGGCGGTCATAGGTGAGGATAAGGTCAGCGGTCAGCGCGTCATTAGGCGTGAAGCGCAATGAGCCGCGTGCGCCAAATTGATTTTGGCCGTTCAAATCGTCCTGATTTGGCGCAAGGTTGTTGACATAACCATCACGCTTTTTGAATTGAAACGCGACGCGACCAGCGAGCGTATCGGACCCGATATTAACAAACCCGCCCAGCTGGCGCTGATTGAAATTGCCAAGGCCACCCGTCAGTTCGCCGGAAAAGCCAGCCTCTGGGCGAGCCGAAATGATGCTGATCGCGCCGACGGCTGACGCCGTGCCAAACAGTGTTGCTTGCGGCCCCTTGATGACTTCGATCCGCTCGACATCGTAAATGTCCTGATAGGAACCGCGCGACCGCGAAATGTCGACGCCGTTATAATATAGCGTCACGCGCGCGGCCTGCTGGGCCGAACCGGAGTCGGATGTGATTCCACGAATAACGATGCCGGGGTTGTTGGCGCTCTGTTCCTGAATGTTGAGGCCTGGAATATAATTGGCGAGCTCGTCCAGGTCGCTCACACCAAGTTCCTGCAAGCGCGCACCGCTGACGGCGCTGAGCGTCACGGGGACGTCAACCAGTCGTTGGTCGCGCTTTTGCGCGGTCACGATAATTTCGCCTTCAAATGCCTGATCTTCGGCTTCTGGAGTCTGCGCTAAGGCAGGCATTGCGGTGGAAGCGCAAAGGATTGAAATGGCAACTGCAATATGTGGACGACGCATAGCATAAAACTCCAGGAAGATGGGATGCCGGGCCTATGCGCAACAGAAGCGTCACTTTGGCGAATGCCATGTGTCAAAATGAATATAGAAATAAGAAATATTTGGGACAATGCGCGCGTTGGGCAAGAAGCAGGACATTTGGGGTGGGTCGTTTCCATCCCGCTCGCGGGAGGAGCAATTGTGGATTTGACGTGGGCTCAGTTCCCCTCCCGCATACGGGAGGGGTTAGGGGAGGGCATCCAACTTATATGTCTCTAGCTCGCCTTAGGCTCATCCCTCCCCCGGCCCCTCCCGGTCGCGGGAGGGGAGCAGTTGTGGATTTGACGCCCTCATTGGACCCAGATTCAATTTGGGACGTTTACTCCATTCTCAATCAAAGGAGCTTGATATGGCGGATCTATCACAAATCAAAGAACATGCAGAAGTCATCGGCGCTGATGGCGTCCATGTTGGCACTGTCGACGGCGTTGAAGGCAATCGAATCAAGCTGACCAAAAAAGATTCGGGCGAAGGCAGCCATGAAGGCCATCACCATTATATCGACGGTGGCCTTGTGGCGTCGGTCGAAGACGGCACGGTTCGTCTCTCAGCCAATGGCGACGTCGCGGTGACGTTTGAAACAGAAGAAGACGAAGCTTAATTCCAGCCGGGCGGCCACATCAGTGCGCCGCCCCCCAGCTTGGGCCAGTCCCGATCTCGATACCTAATGGCACCGTGAGGTGCACCAAGGGTTCAGCCGCCCCCGCCATGATGTTGCGAATTACATCACTTGCAGCGGCCACATCTGCCTGGGGCAGTTCAAACACCAGTTCATCGTGCACCTGAAGCAGCATTTTCACATGGCCCAATCCGGCGTCTTTCAAGGCGGGGCCCATCTGAACCATTGCGCGCTTGATGATGTCAGCGCTTGTTCCCTGAATCGGCGCATTGATAGCGGCACGTTCGCTACCTTGGCGTTCGGCCTGATTGGGCGATTTGATACGCGGGAACCACGTCTTGCGCCCGAACAATGTCGTTGAGTGCCCGCTGTCGCGCACCGTTGCCATGGTTTCCTGGATATAATTGGAAATACCCGGAAAGCGTTTGAAATAGGCATCGATCAAGGCCTGCGCCTCCTCTGCTGAGGATTCCAGACGCTTGGATAGACCCCAGCGCGAAATGCCGTAGAGGATCGAGAAGTTGATCGTTTTCGCGCGGCCTCTCGTGTCGCGGTTTACCTCGCCGAAAAGTTCGAGCGCTGTACGCGCATGGATATCCTCACCTTTTTCGAAGGCGTCGCGCAGGGGTTCGACATCGGCAAAATGCGCCGCAAGGCGAAGCTCGATCTGGCTGTAGTCGGCGGACAATATGACATTGCCCGGTTCAGCCACGAAAGCATCCCTGATCTGACGACCGGTCTCAGTGCGAATGGGGATATTCTGCAGATTGGGATCGGTTGAGGACAATCGTCCGGTCTGGGCGCCGACAAGGCTGTAGCTGGTATGCACGCGCCCCGTTTTGGGATCGATCTGCTGCTGCAGGCTATCGGTATAGGTCGACTTGAGCTTTGCCAGCTGGCGCCAGTCCAGCACCTTACGGGCGATGTCGATGCCCTGACCCGCGAGGTCTTCCAGCACCGTCACATCGGTTGAATATTGCCCCGATTTCCCCTTTTTGCCGCCTTTATATCCCATTTTGCCAAACAGGATTTCTCCCAATTGTTGCGGGCTGCCAATCGTAAATGGCTGACCGGCAAGGCCGTGAATTTCCTTTTCGAGCACTTCCATTTGCGTGGCAAATTCCGAGGACAACCGCGCCAGAACCGCGCGATCTACCTTGATGCCGGCGCATTCCATTTGCGACAAAACTGGCACCAATGGGCGATCGACAAGTTCGTAGACGCTGGTCGCCTTTTCGGGGCTGAGCCGCAATTTCAGATGATGCCAGAGGCGCAATGTCACATCGGCGTCCTCAGCGGCGTAACACGTGGCATAGCTTAACGCGACGGCCGCAAAACCGATCTGGCTTTTGCCTGTACCAGTGACACTTTTGTACGAAATGCACTCATGCTGCAGATGCGCTTTTGCCAGTTCGTCCATGCCATGCGCCTGACGCCCTGCATCAAGGGCAAAGCTCATCACCATCGTGTCGTCATAAGGCGTGATGCGCACATCATGCCGCGCGAGCACAGACATGTCATATTTCAAATTCTGGCCGATTTTCAGAACGCTTGGGTCGCTCAAGATCGGCCGCAAGCGGGCAAGTGCCGTCTCCATCTCGATCTGCACCGGCCGTTCTGCGAACATGTCTGTGCCGCCATGCGCCAGCGGCACATAGCATGCCTCGCCTGGCGCTACTGCCAAACTGAAGCCGACAAGGTTGGCGCTCGCGGCCTGCAGACTGTCGGTTTCGGTGTCGAAACCAAGCGTTCCGGTTTCACGGGCGCGCATGATCCAATGGTCAAGCCGGGCGATGTCGGTCACCGTTTCGTAGGTCGAAACGTCGATTTTCGGCATGGGCGCTGGCATTGCTGCGGCACCCATTCCCGGCGCGAGCTTGGCGCCATCGCCGGTATTTGCGGCCTTGGGGTTGCCGGCAATCGCCTTGTTCGCCGCGGCGGTATTCACGACATGCCCGATCCGCTTCAGCAGCGAATTGAAGCCATGATGTTGCAGGAAGTCGACAAGCGGCTCTTCGGGAATCGCGCCCAGCGCCATATCCTCGATGGCGATCGGCAACGGGCAGTCTTCACGCAAGGTCACCAGCACTTTTGAAAGCCGCGCCTTTTCGGCGTGTTCGATCAGGTTATCGCGCATTTTCGACGGCTTCATGTCAGGCGCAGCGGCGAGGACGCTTTCGAGATCGCCGAATTCCTGAATCAGCTTGGTCGCCGTCTTGGGTCCAACCCCGGGCACGCCAGGGACATTGTCCACGCTGTCGCCCATCAATGCCAGCACATCGCCAACCTTTTCCGGACCAACGCCGAATTTCTCGAACACTTCCTCGGCGCGGATGCGTTCGTTCTTCATCGTGTCGAACATGTCGATGCATGGCTCGACCAGCTGCATCAGGTCCTTGTCACTGCTGACGATCGTCACATGCCACCCCGCCGCACAGGCGGCCTTGGCGTAGCTGGCGATCATGTCATCGGCCTCGACATCATCCTCTTCGATCAGCGGCAGTGAAAACGCGCGCGTTGCATCGCGGATCATCGGGAATTGCGGCTTCAAATCCTCAGGCGGATCGGGCCGGTGGGCCTTGTATTGGTCGTAGATGCGGTTGCGAAACGTCTGGCTGGATTTATCCAGCACCACTGCCATGTGTGTAGGGCCATCTGCCTGATTGAGATCATCCGCCAGCTTCCACAGCATAGTTGTATAGCCATATACCGCGCCAACGGGCTCACCATGCTTGTTGGTGAGCGGCGGCAGCCGGTGATAGGCCCGAAAAATATACGCGGAACCGTCAACGAGATAGAGATGCTTTTGATCAGACATGCCGGCTGGATAGCAGCGGCTGTGGTCTGCGCCTACGGTTAATCTTGCCGCGTCTGGCTGAAATTACGGTGCCACGCGCGCATCGGACACGTCGCGCAACTTATACTCGGCATAGGCCTTTTTCAGGACCTTCATCCCGCGCGCGCAGTAATATTGGTCGTAATGGTTGGTACTGCTGCACAATGCACGCAACTGCGCCAGGACCTGGGCCGCATCCTGGCGTTGATCCCCGCCATAGGACCAATTCATGTTGGAAGCGCTGAAGTCATATGTCGGCTGGCTAACAAAGCCATTATAGCTTTGCGCAAAAGACGGCGAGGAGAACAACATTCCAGTGATCGCGATGCCAATTTTGAGTTTCATAAGAAAAGACTCCATTGCAGCTAACAGACACGAACAATCGTCACAATGTACGTTAAATCCCGCCGCAATTCTATCTTTAAAATGTAAAATACTTATCGAAAATGTTCAAATAGTTGCGCCAAATGCCGGCATTATACCGCAGATTTTCGCCACAAAAGCATACCCGCAGCGATGATGATTCCCGATCCCGCCAGCGACGTCAAATCGGGCCAGTCGTCAAACAACAAGATGCCCAATCCAAGCGCAATCAGCAGTTGGACATAGGTCATAGGCGCAATTTCGGCGGCCGACGCGCGGGTCGTGCCCATGAAAATAAGCCAGTGGGCAGACGTCGCCGTTATCGCCACGACCGCGCAGCGCGCAACAATGGTCCAATCAGGAACGCCAATATGCAACGCGGCGAATCCTGAAAAATGGCCCAATATCGCCGCAGTCAGAATGAATGGAACCGCGACTGAGGCCACCAGAAACTGCATCAAAAGCGGTGACCCCGCACCAGCCACCGCCCGGTTACCGATCATCACACACGCCATGCTCAGGGCTGCCACAAGCGGCAGCAGGGCCGCCCAGCCAAGCTCGGCAACATTTGGGCGCATGATGAGCAAAACGCCGCCAAAGGCCAGAAGCGTCGCCAGCCATTTTGTCCGGCTGGTTGCTTCGCGCAGGAAGATAGCGCTTAAAATTGCCGTGATCATTGGACTGGTGAAGCCAATGGCAGTTGCCTCGGCCAATGGCATAAGGAATATCGACGAAAAGAAACAGATCGTTGCCAATGCCACGGAACATCCGCGCAGCAGCTGAAATCTTGGCATCGGCATAACAAAGCCCTGTCGCCCTTCTTTCAGGAAAAGCAGCGTTCCAAGACCGACAGCGCCGATGGAATAACGCAGCGCTGCAACCGCCGTACCTGGCCATGCGCCGGCTATGGATTTGATGACTGCGTCGCCGACAGACAACAGCGCAAAGCCGCAAAGGGCGAATAACAGGCCCGACCGGGCCGACGATGATGTCACGAAGATTTCCCCATTTGCAGGGACCCCTTAGTCAGCTTTTTCGGGAATAGAAAGCCACAGAACCGCTAAGAGCATGATGCCATCCGACGTCGGCATTACGATTTTATTCACCATTTGTGGATAGCACAGTTTCGGTAACATCAATGGTCCATCGGAGCAGGTTAGCGTGAGCGCATTTGGGAAAAAACCAGGCTTAACTTCAGGGCGCCCGTCATTTGGCGTCGCCCGCCCCATGACGGGCGGAGGTTCACAAGCTGCGCAACAGCCTTCAGCCTTGCAATCGCAACCCGACTTCATGCCGCCACCGATCGGTGGCGAACAATTTCCTCCGCTCGACCAAGCGGAGTTTCCTGGCGGCAGCGGCATTGCTCAAACGCCGATGCAAGAGGCCATGAGCCGCCTGTCGGATCGCGCCAACAACGCGGCGCCGGTCGCCGATGGCCCCCAAGGATTTGAAGCTTCGGTGCACAAAATTAAGGAGCAGGTTCTCCCGCGCTTGCTTGAGCGCGTGGATCCTGAGGCGGCGGCGTCGCTGAACAAGGAAGAACTGACCGAAGAATTTCGGCCGATCATTCTCGAGGTTTTGGCTGAACTGAAACTTACACTTAACCGTCGCGAGCAATTTGCGCTGGAAAAGGTGCTCGTTGACGAACTGCTTGGCTTTGGTCCGCTGGAGGAATTGCTCAGCGATCCCGACATCTCGGATATCATGGTCAACGGCCCATTGCAGACCTACATCGAAAAAAAGGGCAAGCTTCAGATTGCACCCATCCAGTTTCGTGATGAGGAGCATCTGTTTCAGATCGCGCAACGGATCGTCAACCAGGTTGGCCGCCGGGTCGACCAAACGACGCCACTGGCCGATGCCCGCCTGAAAGACGGCAGCCGCGTCAACGTGATTGTGCCACCTTTGTCGTTGCGCGGAACCGCAATTTCGATTCGTAAATTTTCCGAAAAGCCTATCACAATCGACATGCTTAAAGGCTTTGGCTCGATGAGCGAGCCTATGGCAACCGCGCTCAAAATCGCCGGTGCTTGCCGCATGAACATCGTTATTTCGGGCGGTACGGGTTCGGGTAAAACAACCATGTTAAACGCCCTGTCCAAGATGATTGATCCGGGCGAGCGCGTTTTGACCATCGAAGATGCCGCCGAACTTAGACTTCAACAGCCACATTGGCTGCCGCTGGAAACCCGCCCGCCAAATCTTGAAGGCGACGGCGCGATTACCATTGGTGACCTCGTGAAAAACGCCCTGCGTATGCGTCCTGACCGAATCATATTGGGCGAAATTCGTGGCGCAGAATGTTTCGATCTTCTCGCGGCCATGAACACGGGCCACGACGGTTCCATGTGTACACTTCACGCCAACAATCCGCGTGAATGCCTTGGCCGTATGGAAAATATGATTCTGATGGGCGACATCAAAATCCCCAAAGAAGCCATTTCACGGCAGATTGCCGAATCTGTGGATTTGATCGTTCAGGTCAAACGTCTGCGTGACGGTTCACGCCGGACTACCCAGATTACCGAAGTCATCGGGATGGAAGGCGACGTGATCGTCACCCAGGACCTGTTCAAATTTGAATATCGTGATGAAGATCCTGATGGCAAGATCCATGGCGAATGGGTAGCTGGCGGCGTGCGGCCATATACACTTGAAAAGGCGCGGCAATTTGGCTTCGATCAACCGTTCCTGGAAGCTTGCCTCGGCTAAAAGCCTTTAATCGCCAAAGCCGCAGACAATACCGTACCGAGGACGGACAATACGGTTATCATCGTCCATGGGACAAAACCGACATCTTCAATGTCGGTACGTTTATGCCGTCTTCGGTCGGCAAGGCTGCTGATAACCACGACCATTGCCAGTGCGATCGAAACGGCTGTCCAGAAATGGTCCTGCCATATAAATTTTTCCAAATATTCCATGCCGCCGCCCTATCGCAGCTTTATTCGGCGATAAAGACCGGCGGAATGGCGCGGCGATTTTTATGCACGGGAATTTGGCTTCGCACATCGCTGGTTTTGCTTAGGTCCAGATCGACAAATGCGAGGCCAGGCGACGTCCCCATATCCAAAAGCACAGTGCCCCATGGATCGACGACAAGCGAATGCCCAAAGGTGTTTCGCCCATCATCATGATGACCACATTGCGCCGCCGCGATCACGAAAGATTCGGTTTCTATGGCGCGCGTCCGCAGCAGATTATGCCAATGAGCTTCCCCTGTCGGGACAGTAAAGGCTGATGGCAGCGTGATGACATCAACGCCAGCTTTGGCATAGGCACTGAACATATCTGGAAAGCGCATATCATAGCAGATCGCGAGCCCCATCAGGCCAAGTGGCGTTTGTACCGCCACTGGCCGTTCTCCGCCAACATAGGCTGACGATTCACGCCAGCTTTCGCCCGACGCGAGGTCGACATCAAACAAATGCATTTTGTCATATCGGGCCTTGATCGTGCCGTCAGCGCCGATCAAAATAGTCCGGTTAGCGAGCTTCTCGCCATTTTCATGAAGCACAGCTATCGAACCAAGATGCAGCCATATCTCATGCCGCTTGGCAGACGCGATGAGCTGGACGAGGGCCTGCGAGTGAGATTCGGTTGTTATCTTTTGACGCGCGCGCTCCCGGTCGCGGTCGATCAAAAAAGACATTTCAGGGGCGAAATATATAACGGCCCCGGCTCTTGCCGACTCAGCGATTGCAACATCAATTGCCGCAACATTGCGACTCGGTTCGACGCCACTCGTCATCTGATGGACGGCTATCTTCATGAAAAACCACGCTGATAGTGAACAGATGTAAAATCAAGCGGTAAAGTAAACAACATTTTAATTAGTTCGCAGCTATGTAAGAAATTTGCAACAGTCCGAAAAATATCGATAAATTGCAAAAAATGTGGCCATGTTGTACTTGAATTGGTGACAACAACGTGTAGGAACGACGCAGGAGTGTACCCCACTCCGTAATTAAGGAGCACAATAATGCGTTTCGGTAAGATCTCTCTCGCTGCTATTGCGGCCGCTTCACTTGTAAGCGCGCCTGTAATGGCTGAATCCCTGTCGCCTGCTGCGAAGGCAGTTGGCGCTTCCAAGGTAAAGCGCGTTGGCGCTAACACCAAGGAAGAAAACAAGCTCGGTGGCGGAAGCGGCGTAATCATCGCTGTGTTGGCTGCTGCTGCTGTCATCGGCGGTATCGTTATCGCTGCTGGCAACAACGACAATTCGCCAACAAGCCCTTGAGCTTTGACGGCAAAGATTTCGAAAAAGGCGGCCTTTGGGTCGCCTTTTTTTTGCTTTGATGCGTTGACAGTTCGAAGGCTGCCCAAGGCGAACTGGATTTGGAATAGACTATGACTAAGAAACTCAACGTCCTTGTTACTGGCGGTGCAGGATATATTGGTAGCCACGCCATTCTGGCGTTGTTGGATGCCGGCCATCGCCCCGTCGTTATCGATAATCTGGTAACAGGGTTCCGCTGGGCAATCGCGCCAGATGCTGTTTTTTATGAAGGCGACATCAGCGATGCTGCGCTGGTAGCGAAGATCATTACAGAGCAGAATATTGATGCCATTATGCATTTTGCAGGTTCCGTCGTCGTACCTGAATCCGTTGAAAACCCACTTAAATATTATGATAACAACACGGTAAAAAGCCGAAGCCTTATTGAATCCGCTATTTCCGGCGGCGTCAGACACATGATCTTTTCATCGACGGCGGCGACTTATGGCATCCCGGACTCAAGCCCCGTGCGCGAAGACATGCCGACTTTGCCCATCAATCCCTATGGCACGTCCAAATTGATGACCGAGATGATGCTCCGCGATGTCGCAGCAGCGTACAATTTCAACTACTGCGCTCTTCGCTATTTCAACGTTGCTGGCGCCGATCCCCTTTGCCGAACAGGTCAATCGACGGTTGGCGCAACACATTTGCTGAAAATCGCCGTCGAAGCTGCTCTGGGCAAGCGCGCAAGCGTCAGTGTCTTTGGAACCGATTATGCAACCGAAGACGGGACTGGCGTGCGCGATTATATCCACGTGAGCGACCTTGCCTCGGCACATGTCATAGCGCTTGAGGCGCTTGTCAGCGATCCGCAGCGCAGCCATACCCTCAACTGCGGTTACGGCCACGGATATTCGGTCATGCAGGTTCTTGATGCCGTTGATCGAGTCACAAACAACAAGGTTGATCGTAAATTGGAAGGCCGAAGGGCCGGCGACCCGGATGCGCTTATATCCGATAACAGGGCCATCAAAAACACATTTGGCTGGGAACCGCGATATGACGATCTCGACCAGATTGTCCAACACGCCCTCGCCTGGGAACGCAAGCTGACCGATATTCAGACAGAATAAGGGCTCACTTGCGCTTTGGGTTGATGCATCCCATATCGCCCAGCATGGAAACACATTCTCACGCAAATCCTGTCACTTGGTACGGCACAACCATCTTATCTGTCCGTAAAAACGGCAAGGTCGTCATTGCCGGCGATGGTCAGGTTTCGATGGGCCAAACGGTCATGAAACCCAATGCCAAAAAGGTTCGGCAACTGCACGATGGCTCGGTCATCGGCGGATTCGCCGGTGCCACCGCCGATGCCTTTACTTTGTTCGAACGCCTTGAGCGCAAATTGGAGCAGCATCGCGGGCAGCTGATGCGTGCCGCCGTTGAACTCGCCAAGGATTGGCGCACGGACAAATATCTGCGCAATCTTGAAGCAATGATGATTGTCGCCGACAAGGATGTAACGTTGATCCTGACCGGCAATGGCGATGTTCTTGAGCCGAACGACGGCATTGCGGCGATCGGATCGGGCGGAAATTATGCATTGTCCGCCGCACGTGCGCTGGTTGATTATGAAGCCGACGCCGAAACGATGGCGCGGCATGCCATGAAAATTGCGGCGGAAATCTGTGTCTATACCAATGACCAGTTGACCGTCGAAACCTTGGCCAGCGTCTCTTAAAATCGCTGTCTCTTGAACGCCAATCGCAACTTCCCATCTAGGTGGTAATGAAAAACGCACTCACCCCAAAAGCCATTGTGGCTGCACTCGACGAACATATAATTGGCCAAGCAGACGCAAAACGCGCGGTAGCCGTTGCATTGCGCAATCGGTGGCGGCGCCAGCGGCTGGGCGATGATTTACGCGACGAAGTAACGCCCAAAAACATTCTCATGATTGGCCCCACCGGGTGCGGCAAGACCGAGATTTCGCGTCGCCTGGCCAAGCTTGCAGACGCCCCGTTCATCAAGGTTGAAGCCACCAAATTTACTGAAGTAGGCTATGTCGGGCGTGACGTTGAGCAGATTGCCCGCGACCTTGCCGAAGAGGCGGTGCGCCTCGAAAAGGAACGCCGCCGCGGACATGTGCGCGAGGCGGCGGAAACCGCTGCCATGGAGCGGATTTTGAAGACGCTGGCTGGCGATACAGCAAGCGAAGCGACGCGCGAGGCGTTTCGCCAGCGTATCCGTGACCGTCACATGGACGACGTCGAAATCGAAATCGAAGTTTCCGACAGCCCGGCGATGCCGATGGAAATCCCCGGAATGGGCGGCAATGTCGGGATGATCAATCTTGGCGAAATGATGGGCAAGGCCTTTGGCAAGGACAATCTGAAACGCCGCAAGATGAAGGTTCCCGATGCGTGGAACAAGCTGGTGGAAGAAGAGTCGGAAAAGCGCCTCGATCAGGACGATGTCAACCGCGTGGCCTTGGCCGATGCGGAAGCCAATGGCATCGTGTTTCTGGATGAAATCGACAAGATTGCGGTTTCGGACGTGCGTGGTGGATCGGTCAGCCGCGAAGGCGTGCAACGCGATCTTCTGCCGTTGATTGAAGGCACCACGGTCGCCACCAAATATGGCCCGATGAAAACCGACCATGTCCTGTTCATTGCTTCTGGTGCGTTTCACATCTCCAAGCCAAGCGACATGCTGCCCGAACTGCAGGGCCGCTTACCGATCCGCGTGGAATTGCGGGCGCTGGAGCATGCCGATTTTGTGCGCATATTGTCCGAGACTCGCGCCAATCTGCCTGAGCAATATCGTGCATTATTGGCGACAGAGGAAGTGACTCTCGAATTCACCGATGATGCCATTGATGCTATCGCGCGCATCGCGGTGGATGTGAATTCAACAGTCGAGAATATCGGCGCACGGCGGTTGCAGACGGTCATGGAAAAGCTGCTCGAAGACATCAGTTTCGATGCCGAAGATCGCAAAGGCGAAACGCTCAAGATCGACGCGGCTTATGTCAGCCAGCAGCTGTCGGGTATCGCGAAAGACACTGACCTGTCCAAATATGTGCTTTGACGGACCGCGCCCTATGAAATCGGCGCGCGTCCCCGGATGAACCTAGCGCGTTGCTGTAGTGGTGCTGCTGCCCGATTGCGGTGCAACCACCAGCTTCCACGCCTTATCCTTCACGAAATAGCGTTTCGCCAGCGACTGTAAAATGGCCGGCGTGACGCTGTTATAGTCACTGTAAAGCTTGCCCAGCGCGACAAAACGTTCCGGGTCATATGTCGCCCCTTTAAGCTGGTTCAGCCAGAATGTATTACCTGACGCCGCCCGGTCGATGGCTTGCTTTGTTGGTTCCACCGCACGCTGCAGCTCGTCGGCACTGACGGGGTTCGCCACCAGATCCGCCGCAACGGCATCGGCAAAGGCAAAGAACCGATCGACATCCGAGGGCTTTACCTGCGTGTAAGCCATCAAATAACCGCCACTGTTGAAATCAACTGGCCAGTTAGCGGCCATGTCAGGGCTGTAACTCGCGGCCTGTTCGGCGCGAAACTTTTCGAAAAGCCGGTCGCGGAAAATTGCCGCCAATGTTTCGAGCTGACGCCCTTCTGTAATTCCGCCCAATCCACCGCCTGTCGGCCATGCCATCACGGCGGCGGCTTGGTCGGCATCTCCCCTGTGCGTCAGCCGAACGGGTGTTGGCGTTGGTGCGGGGAAGCGTAAATCGCGCGCTCCATCTACTATCGGCAACGGCGCTCTTGGTGCCATGGCGCCAAAGCTTTTTTCCAGCGCGGCGACAGCGGTAGCCTTGTCGAAATCCCCGAAGAGCATGACTTCAACCGGGCCCTGCGCCATCAAAGGCTTCCAGAAATTTTCAAATTTCGAAGCATTGATTTTTGCGACATCCGCTGGCGTCGCTGCCTTCCAGCGTGGATCCTTGTTGTGCAGCAAATATTCCAGATCGCGCTGCAGCACAGACGTTGCGGACATTTCAAAGCTGGCATAGCCCGAGGTGGCAAGCGCCTTGGCGCGCTCAACCGGGGCTCGGTCCCACCCGGGATATTCCATTTTCGTTGCAATGAGCGTGAGCTGGTCCGCAAGATCATCCGGGCGCGTGTTCGCTCCAAATTCAAAGGCATCATCGTCGATAGAGAAATTCAGCTCGATCCGCCGCCCGTTGACCATCTGGTCAATTTCGGTGCGCTTGAACTTGCCGATGCCGTTTTCCGGCAGAACCAGCGGACCGGCCCATAAAAGGCTGCCCTGATCCGGAGTTACTGCCTGATAACCGCGGCCAAAACGGACCAGTACGCGGATTTGGCCACTCTCCGCTTTATTTGGATAGAGAAGCGCACGCACGCCGTTGGAAAGCTCCACCCGGTTCATTTCCAACCGGGATACTGTGTCTTCTGCTACAACTTTCCCGGGCGCACCCAATTTTGGCAGGGCAGCGAGGCCAAGGCTATTTTCAGCCAAGCGCGCCGTCTTGTTGGCCGCCACGGTCGCATTCAACGTCGCCAGTGCGCGCTTGTCTGCATTGGGCACCGCCACAGGCGATGACAGCATCAGCCGCGTGACATCTGCCCTGAACAATGATTTGGTTGCGGCCAGCATCCGTTCCGGAGTGAACTTGCCCTTCATGGCTTCGTAAACCTGGACGACGGTTTTGGGTGCCGCCACGGTTTCGCGTATGTCGACCGCGTTCACAATATCATCAGCCTGCTTGGCCGCCGCCTCAAAAGGATAACTATCAAGCAACGTCCGCAAGGCATTGCCGAACAATGTCTTTTCACGTTCGATGTCCGCGACAGAAGGTGCAGTGGTCACAGCATCGGCTATGACCGCGCGCACATCCCGCGTTGCGGCTTCCCATTTGTCGCCAATAGGTGTGACCGAAACCAAGGTAGCATCTGCTGTGCGTGAAATATCTTCCTGAGCAACCTCAGCGAAAAGATAATTGCCGCCACTGCGCGCCTGCACCTCGAGGCGACGATTGATGATCTGCAACGCCAATGCGTCGACGAGCAATTGCTCATTATAGGCAATCGTGTCGTTGACCTTACGCCATGGTCGCAGATACGCGATGCTCACAGTGGTGGGCAATGTGGGCTCAATCAACACCCGCGCCGGAGTCCCTTGCGGTGTAGGGTCGCCGAACGGGGGTTCCGGGCTGCGTGGTCCCACGCCCTTCCAGTCATTGAAATATTTTTGCACGAGGTTGGCGAGTTGCGCTGGCTCCATATCGCCAGCCATCACCACCACGGCATTTTCAGGGCGATACCAGCGGTCATGAAATGCGTCTAGCCGGATGGCATCTGCGGCCTGAAGTGTTTCGGGCGTTCCGATCGTGGACCGGTTTGCAAGGCGCTGGCCTTGAAATGCATGCTGGCGCAATGCGTCGCTGTACACCATTTGCGCGCCGCTATTCTCGCGCAATTCGGCCAGAACAATCGCGCGCTCCGCAGTGAGTGCAGTCGGCGAAATCCGCGGGTTGCGAATCATGCCCGAGATTATCTTGACGGATTCGTCGAGTTTTTCCGGCGTGGCATTGGGCAGATCCAGCTTGTAGACCGTTTGGGTAGGCGTGGTCTGCGCATTGCTGTCGCTGCCGAAGGTCACCCCAAACCGTTGCCAGATGCGTTTCGCCTCACCATCGGGCACGAAGGTCGATCCGCGGAACGACAAATGCTCGATGAGATGGGCAAAGCCCTGTTCGTCATTATTCTCATGCAACGCGCCAGCGTCGATCCGGACCCGGATCGAGACCTGGCCAGCAGGAACATCGTTTTTCTTTACCGCATACCGTAGCCCGTTGGGCAGAACGCCGAATGTCCAGCTGTCGTCAACGGGGACATCGCTGCCCTCATACAGCCACGGCTGGACTGCAGGCTTCGCTGTCTGGGCGACGCTCGCGGGCGTTTGTGCATAGGCGGAAGTGGAGAGCAGCAAGGCTGCAAAGGCGAGAGCATTGGAAAGTTTGCGCATGTCACTCCTCATAAGGGACGTGCAGCTTGACCGCACATGAACGAGCCGACCAACGCCCGTTTAAATTCCACCGTCGACGGTATCATAACCCAATCCATGCAGACCAAGTTTCAATGAATCGACACATTCGGCCAATTTATGTGCGTCTGTGGTCCGCACAACGAAATTCGCGCCAACCTTGCCTTCACGGAAAAATGGATAGCTGCCGATCTGGCAACCTTCATGGTGTTTTTCGGTATCACCGAGCAATTTGGCTACTTCGCTTTCGGCAACCCAGCAGCCAATTTGCTGCGACAACAAAGGCGCTCCGCCCTCAAGCGTGCCGGTCAGCGCATCGAGCATGCCAGCCGTGATGTGCGGCACGCCGGCCATGATGAAGATGTTGCCGTGACGAATCCCAGGCGCACCTGACATCTTGTTCGGAATAAGGTCGGCACCATCAGGCACGCGTGCCATCCGCAGGCGGCCCGGGTTGATACCCCCGCGCGTTTCATAATAAGCATGCAACACCGCGCTCGCCTCGGGATGAATGACGACCTCGACGGCCAAAGCGGCTGCAATTGCGTCGACGGTAATGTCATCATGAGTCGGGCCAATGCCGCCGGTGGTGAAAAGATAATCGTTGCGCGCGCGCAAAATGTTCACAGCCTCAATGATGGCATCCATATCATCCGCGACAACACGCACTTCGCGCAGGCGGATGCCCTGGATGTTCAGCCAAAGTGCAATCTGGCTGACATTCTTGTCCTGAGTCCTGCCGGAGAGGATTTCATCGCCAATGATTACAAGCGCGGCGGTGTAAATGCGGGATTCTGTCATGCGCACGCGATAGCATAAATCACCCTCTCGCAAAGCGCGGATTATTCCCTTATATCTCCCCCATGGAACAATATGTAAGCGTCACGCCCGAAGAGGCCATGCAGGCCCGCGACGGGGTCATCAAATTGCACGGGCCGGAGGGCTTTGAAGGTATGCGCAAGGCTGGACGTCTTGCGGCAGAAATCCTTGACGCGCTTGTGCCGCATGTCGTGCCGGGCGTCACCACCGAAGAACTTGACGACATCGTCCGCGAGATGACGATACGCGGCGGCGCGGTGCCTGCGACTTTGGGGTATCGCGGCTATACGCATAGCTGCTGCATTTCGATCAACCATGTCATTTGCCACGGCATACCGTCAGACAAGAGATTGAAGGATGGCGATATCGTCAACATCGACGTGACGCCGCAGCTGAACGGATGGCATGGCGACACTAGCCGGATGTTCCTAGTCGGCGATGTGCCGGTCAAAGCGAAGCGCCTGGTCGATGTCACGTATGAATGCCTGATGCTTGGCATTGAACAGGCGAGGCCAGGCAATCATGTCGGTGATATTGGCTACGCGATCCAGACACACGCCGAAAGGCATCGCTACGGCGTTGTCCGGGATTTCTGCGGCCATGGCCTTGGCCAGCTTTTCCACGACGCTCCGGAAATCGTTCATGTCGGCCGTCCCGGCACTGGTCCCGAGCTTCGCCCCGGGATGATTTTCACGATCGAGCCGATGATCAACATCGGCAAGGCCGCTGGCAAGATCCTTGACGATGGCTGGACGGCGGTGACCCGCGACCGGTCGCTGAGCGCGCAGTTCGAGCACAGCATCGGCATTACCGAGAATGGCTGCGAGATATTCACCTCAAGCCCCAAGGGGTTCGATAAGCCGCCTTATTGATAGGGCGAGCAAAGGGGGACATGAATTTTGAAGTATTTAAGACATGCTTTAGCGGCGTGCTTGTTAGTATCAGCTCATGCATCTGGCGCACAGTCAGCGATATGCCAAGCCGTGGATGGTGCTATATTGCTTAACAGCGACAATGAATATATTGGAAAAATTACTAATAAGTTCGATTCCGATAGTATATTCAATAAGTTTGGCACTTACGGTAACAAATTTTCTTCAGAATCTATTTGGAATAAGTACGGCGAAAATGGAAACCCATATGCGTCTAACTCTGCGTTCAACAAGTACACAGCTTCACCACCGCGGATAATAAAAAATAGGAAGGTGATCGGATTCTTGAGTGTAAACAAATCCGTGTCAGGCTCGATTAACCCAATTGTCTTGGGAACGGTGTGCTATGATTTTGAATTTAATGACTAAGCGTTACAATCGCGACTGTGCAGTTTGATTCAGTCCAGCCATGAGATGCAAATTCTGAACGGTATCGGTGCTCGCGCCTTTACCAATGTTTTTGAGTATCCCAACAACCGAATTTACGCTTAGTCAGTAAAGCTCCGATGGGCACAGTAATTCGCCGTTCAAAGTTTGGTCATGCGGATGGTGTTTCACGTCTGTTGACTGACGTTCCAGCATACTTTGTGTCCTCAGGCTGATGGGTAGAGGGGCGGTATGGACCCTGAAACAAGCTCAGGGTGGCGATTGGGTATTGAAGGCGCGTTACAACCGAAGCCCGGTCGTCTCGTCCAATCCAGCCATGATATTCAAATTCTGCACCGCTGCGCCACTTGCACCCTTGCCCAGATTGTCGAGCATGGCGAGCAGGCGGACCTGCGATCCATCTGGTGACGCCAGCACATAAAGATCGAGACGGTCGGACGGCGCCTGATTCGCGAGCATAAGCAATTCGGCGGGCGGAGGGGTTTCGTGGACCGTGACGAGCTTGGAGCCGGCATAATGGGCGGAGAGCGCTGCCCGCAATGCATCCGCGCTTCCCACGCCAGCCATAGCCGACAGCGGCAATGGCACTTCAACAATCATACCGCGAAATGCACGCACCACGGCGGGCGAAAAGATCGGCGCGTGCTTCAGGCCAGCATGGACCTGCATTTCGGGCACATGCTTGTGCGCAAGGTCGA
>JANMJX010000175.1:0-3724 GCA_031371575.1 Sphingomonadales bacterium | reverse complement strand
CCGGGCGTCAAGGATGTGGACAAGATTGCAGCCTTCTGCCAAGCGGTGCGCCAATATGACAATAGCTGAACTCACCCCGAACTCATTCCGCAACCAGCCCGACGACCGCGGCCATTTTGGCCAATTCGGTGGGCGATATGTCGCCGAAACGCTCATGCCGCTCGTGCTTGACCTCGAACGCGAATATCGCGCGGCCAAGCAGGATCCCGCGTTCGCAGCCCAGTTCGATGATTTGCTTGAACATTATGTCGGCCGCCCATCGCCGCTTTATTATGCCGAGCGATTGACCGAGGAAGTGCGCAAGGATGCCCCAGCGGGCAAAGGTGCACAAATCTGGTTCAAGCGCGATGAGCTGAACCATACTGGCGCGCACAAGATCAACAATTGCATTGGGCAGATTCTGCTCGCTATCCGTATGGGTAAGACCCGGATCATCGCGGAAACCGGGGCCGGGCAGCATGGTGTTGCGACAGCGACCGTATGTGCGCGATTTGGTCTGCCGTGCTTCATCTATATGGGCGCCAAGGACATTGAGCGGCAGCAACCCAACGTGTTCCGCATGCGCTTGTTGGGCGCGGAAGTCATTCCGGTGACAAGCGGTGCTGGCACGTTGAAAGACGCGATGAACGAAGGTCTGCGCGACTGGGTCGCCAACGTTCATGACACGTTCTACATCATTGGCACTGCCGCTGGTCCGCACCCTTATCCGGAACTGGTACGCGATTTTCAAAGCGTGATTGGTAAAGAGGCCCGCGCCCAAATGCTAAGCCGAATCAATCGCCTGCCCGACCTGTTGGTCGCAGCGATCGGTGGTGGATCGAATGCCATTGGCCTTTTCCATCCCTTCCTGGATGACAAGGAAGTTGAAATGCTCGGCATTGAGGCAGCTGGACATGGCCTTAAGAAAGAACATGCTGCAAGCCTTGCAGGCGGACGGCCTGGTATCCTGCATGGAAACAAGACTTATCTCCTTCAGGACGCCGACGGCCAGATTGCCGAAGCGCATTCCATTTCCGCTGGCCTTGATTATCCCGGCATTGGACCAGAGCATAGCTGGCTCAAGGAAATCGGTCGCGTGCGCTACGACAGTGTGACGGATATGGAGGCACTTGCCGCATTCCAGCTGCTGTGCCGCACCGAGGGCATCATCCCTGCGCTTGAGCCCGCCCACGCCATTGCCGCCGTCGAGCGCGAGGCGAAGAAGATGGACCGGGACCAGATCATCCTCGCCAACCTGTGTGGACGCGGCGACAAGGATATCTTCACCGTCGCCGAGGCGCTTGGTACGAAGATATGAAAATCTCAATAATTTTCATCCTGAACTGGTTTCGGGATAACGAGAGCGTGGTTACATGACTCGCCTCTCGTCCGCTTTCTCCAAGTCGCACCCCGCACTTGTCACTTTTATCACCGCTGGCGACGGCGACACCGCCGCTAATCTCGACGCACTTGTCGACGGCGGCGCGGATGTGATCGAACTTGGCATGCCGTTCACGGACCCAATGGCCGATGGCCCGGCAATTCAGGAAGCGAATATCCGCAGCCTGAATGCCGGCACCACCACCGCGGACATCTTCGCGATCGCCTCTGCGTTTCGCAAACGTCATAGCGACACGCCGTTGGTGCTCATGGGCTACGCCAACCCCATGACCATCCGCGGCGGGGAATGGTTTGCCTCAGAATGCAACAAAGCTGGCGTTGATGGCGTCATCTGTGTTGACATTCCGCCCGAGGAGGACCCCGAACTTGGACCAGCCTTGCGCAACGCCGGCATTGACCTCATCCGCCTTGCAACTCCCACAACCGATGCTGCTCGCTTGCCCCAAGTCCTCAACGGGGCGTCGGGTTTCCTTTATTATGTCAGCGTTGCCGGCATCACGGGCCTTCAGGTGGCTGCACAGACGAGCATCGACGAGGCTGTCGCGCGGCTGAAGGCCCATACCGACCTGCCGGTGGCCGTTGGCTTTGGGGTACGGACTCCGGAACAGGCCGCCAATATCGCGCGTGTCGCCGACGGCGTTGTCGTTGGTTCAGCTCTGGTCGAACTTGTTGCCGAGCATAAAGCGAACGCCGCTGGTCCTCTGCGTGATTATGTGGCATCTTTGAAGCAAGCCATCGTCGCAGCCAGAAAGGCCTGAACATGAACTGGGTCACACGCGTCCGTAACGCCATCCCCTTCATCGCCAAGCGCGAAACCGCCGAAACCTTATGGCACAAATGCAAGGGTTGCCAGGCCATGATTTTCCTCAAGGAATTTGAGGAAAACCAGTCGGTCTGCCCCAAATGTGACCATCATGGCCGAATTGGCCCAGCGGCGCGCTTTGATGCATTGTTCGACGACGAGAGCTATGACATTCTCAAGCCACCGGTGGTTGGTGAAGACCCGTTGAAGTTCAAAGACACCAAAAAATATGTGGACCGGATCAAGGCTGCACGGCTTGCTACGGGCGAAACAGACGCAATGCAAAGCGCTCGCGGTGAAATCAACGGCCAGACAGTTGTCGTCAGCGTGCAGGATTTTGCCTTCATGGGCGGTTCCATGGGCATGGCGGTCGGCGAGGCGTTCATCGACGCAGTCAAGGCCGCCATTCGCGCCAAATGCCCTTACATCATCTTCACCGCTGCTGGCGGCGCACGCATGCAGGAAGGTATTTTGAGCCTGATGCAGATGCCGCGCTCAACCGTTGCCATTCAGATGCTTCATGATGCCGGTCTGCCTTATATTGTCGTGCTGACCGATCCCACCACCGGCGGCGTTACAGCGTCTTACGCAATGCTTGGCGATGTGCAGATTGCCGAGCCCGGCGCCCTGATCGGATTTGCCGGACAACGCGTTATTGAGCAAACGATCCGTGAAAAGTTGCCCGAGGGCTTCCAGCGCGCCGAATATCTGCTTGAGCATGGCATGATCGATATGGTCACGCACCGGCACGACCTGCGCGGCGTCCTGTCGCAATTGATTGGCTATCTTGCACCGGAGAAAAAGGCGGCTTGAGGTAATCCAACGCAGCCGTCGTCCTCTTTCTCTGATATCGTCATCCTCCCCCGGTTCGTCATCCTCACACTTCGTCGACCTCCCACTTCGTCGACCTCCCACTCCGTCACCCTGAACTTGGTTCAGGGTCCATCGTGCAGCACGCCCGGAGCTAGAATGACGAAATGGATCCTGAACCAAGTTCAGGATGACGGAAGTGTGATTAGGTGAACCACCTTCCCCCAAAAAAAGGGAACTATATATTTAACTAGCCATAAAGTTGCTTGACTAGACGCTGATATTTGGCTAGTTAGGTTTTATGACTGACAAACCAGAAACCGTTTCGCTCTATCAATTCTTCCAGCGCTTCCCAAATGAGGAAACAGCGCGGCAGTATTTCGAGAACAACCGTTGGGCTGGTGAAATTTCTTGTCCTCATTGTGGCAGTCTGTCAGTCGCTCCCGTCAAGAACATGAAGCCGATGCCATACCGCTGTCGCGATTGTCGCCAGCATTTCAGCGTTCGCACTGGCACTGTGTTGGCAGAGAGCCGTTTGCCACTGCACAAGTGGCTTATGGCGATCTACATGATGACAACAGCGCGCAAGGGCATCCCTTCAACCCAGATGGCGCGTGAACTTGGTATTACGCAAAAGTCAGCTTGGTTTCTTGCGCAGCGCATCCGCGAAACTTGGATGGTAATTTCAGAAGACGATATGGGGCCCGACCTGCAAGTTGATGAAACTTACAT
>JANMJX010000128.1:0-2021 GCA_031371575.1 Sphingomonadales bacterium | reverse complement strand
CGCCGTCTGCATGCTTTCGCGGTTTTCGCGCGCCATAGGCGTCAGACCAAGCTGTTCGCAGCGCACCTTCGTCATCGAAAGACAGATCAGGCCCCGACCATGAGTGGCCATGAAGTTGATAGCGTCGGGTGTCGCCATTTGTGCTGGAATAATCAGGTCGCCCTCATTTTCGCGGTCCTCGTCATCGACAAGGATATACATGCGACCATTGCGCGCCTCTTCAATGATTTCTTCAATCGGCACGAGTGCCGGCGTATCATCATTGGCAAACAGATAGCTTTCCAGCTTGCGCAGCGTCTCAGCCGTCGGGTTCCAACCCGGCTCGTCGAGATCGCGTAATGTGTTAGCATGGAGGCCCGCAGCGCGTGCAAGACCAGATCGGGAAAGGCCGCCCTCATTCACGAGGCTGCGCAGTTTGTTGATCAATTGTGTGCTCATGATTCACTATTTTCACATTGTGATGTGAATGTCAAAGATCATTTTCACATTGATAAGCACATTTGATCGATCAGTCTTATATTGAATGCCCTGTCAGTCTTAGTTAATCCAGTATTGGAGGACAAGATGATGGCATCGACTATTTGGGTGAATAAGACTGCTCTGACGGACATGGAATCCCACGACACAGCGCTTCCGGAGCTTGCCGAAGGCTTTGTACGCCTGCGCATTGAAAGCTTCGCGGTAACAGCTAATAATGTTACTTATGCCGTCATTGGCGACATGTTCGGCTACTGGAATTTTTTTCCGGCGAATAGTGATTTTGGCGTCGTGCCCATGTGGGGTCATGCCGTTGTCGAGTTATCGCGCCATCCAGACATAGCGCAAGGTGAGCGTGTTTATGGATATTTGCCAATGGGCACACATCTCGATGTGCTACCTGCCCGAGTCTCCGCATCAGGCTTTATCGATATGGCCGCGCATCGGCAACCGATGAGTCCCATCTACAACCAATATAGCCGCCTGCATGCGGACCCGGAGCATGATCCCGCCAAGGAAGCAGAGCGCATGTTGTTCGGCCCTTTGTTTAAAACCGGCTTCCTGATTGAGTCGATGTTCCGCCGTGAGGGCTGGTTTGGCGCCAATAATCTCGTGATCACAAGCGCGTCATCCAAAACCGCCATGGGCCTGGCAAGCGTTGCAAGAGACCTGTCGCCGCAGATCAAGCGCATTGGCCTGACGTCCAAAGGCAATGTCGCGTTTGTAGCCAGCACGGGGCTTTACGATGAAGTCATGGCATATGATGATGTCAGTGCCCTGCCCCAGATTGATTCGGTGTGTGTCGATTTCGCCGGAAATTCATCCCTTTTGCAGGCTATACACGCGAAATTGGACAATCGGCTTCGATATAGCTGCCTAGTGGGTGCCACCCATGTAGACGCGCGCGGCGCCAACAGTGCGGGCGCAACTGGCGAAAAAATGGCTGGACCAAAACCGGTCTTGTTCTTTGCTCCCGATCACGCAGTCGCAGCCATTCAGGAGCTTGGCCCCAAAGGTTTTGGCGAGGCGGTTGCCCGCAGTTGGAAAAGCTTCCTGAACGCCGCGGAGGGCATTGTGGACATCGAAGAGCATCATGGCCTTGAAGCAGCATCCACGGCATTTGTGGCCACGCTGCAAGGGCGTATGGACCCTAAAAAGGGCGTGATCATTCGGCCTTAAAGACGCGCCCATCCTTCATGACGAAGCGGACAGACTTCAGCACTGTGATATCCGCTATAGGGTCGCCAGCCACTGCAATCAGGTCCGCCGCCTTGCCGGGCTCAAGCGAGCCAACCTCTTTGTCGAGGCCCAGCAAAGTCGCTGCATTCATTGTTGCCGCCTGAATAGCAGCCCCGGCTGGCATGCCATATTTCACCATCAACTCGAACTCGTCGGCGTTTCTCCCGTGCTTTGAGACACCTGCATCGGTGCCAAAGGCGATTTTCACACCCGCTGGATACGCTTTGGCAAGGCTTTTACCCGTGACGCCAATGCGCCATTTCACTTTCGCAAGCACATCAGGTGGATAAGCGTTGGGGTTTGCA
>JANMJX010000062.1:0-8804 GCA_031371575.1 Sphingomonadales bacterium | reverse complement strand
GGGTTCTGGTACAAAAAACCAAGCGCGAATGCTGCAGCCATCAAGGCGTTCGTGGTCAACCGCGTTGGGGACCTGGGCTTCATGCTTGGAATTTTTGGTATCTTTTGGCTGTTCGGCACCGTCTCAATTCCGGAAATCCTCGCAGCGGCGCCAGCCAAGGTCGGGTCAAGCATCGGATTCCTCGGCCTGCGTGTCGATACGATGAGCCTGTTGTGCGTATTGCTGTTCATTGGCGCGATGGGTAAGTCAGCTCAACTTGGCTTGCACACCTGGTTGCCGGACGCGATGGAAGGTCCGACACCCGTATCAGCACTCATTCACGCTGCAACAATGGTCACCGCAGGCGTGTTCATGGTGTGCCGTCTTTCGCCTTTGTTTGAGACCAGCCAGTTTGCGATGAATATGGTCACGATTGTGGGGGCGACCACGGCGCTGTTTGCTGCGACCGTTGGGCTAGTGCAGACGGACATCAAACGAGTCATTGCCTATTCCACCTGCTCGCAACTCGGGTATATGTTCTTTGCAGCGGGCAGCGGCGCATATGGAGCCGCCATGTTCCATCTGTTCACCCATGCATTCTTCAAGGCGTTGCTCTTTTTGGGTGCTGGATCAGTCATCCACGCAATGCATCATGAACAGGATATGCGTCATTATGGCGGCCTTCGGAAACATATCCCGCTGACATTCTGGGCCATGATGGCTGGTACGCTAGCCATTACCGGGGTCGGCATTGTTGGTGTTGGTGGTTTTGCCGGTTTTTATTCAAAGGATGCGATTATCGAGGCCGCGTTTGCAAGCGGGTCCACTTACCATATGTACGGATTTGCCATCGGCGTCGTCGCCGCGCTTTTGACGAGCTTCTATAGCTGGCGTCTGATGTTTTTGACTTTCTTTGGCAAGCCACGCTGGGATCAGTCCGAGCACATCCTGCACGCGGTGCATGATCACGACCAACATAACCCGCCGGCGCAGGAAGATGCCGGCCACGACCATGCTGCCCATGCACATGCCGTCCATGGAGATGGTACGGGTGGTTATCATCCGCACGAAAGCCCCTGGTCTATGCTTGTCCCGTTGGCATTGCTGACACTTGGCGCTGTGTTGGCGGGCTTTGTGTTTCACAATCAGTTTATCGAGGCAGAAGCTGGCAAGGCTTTTTGGGCCAACAGCACATTGTATTTCAACGAACATCTTATGCATGCGATGCATGAGGTTCCGTTGTGGGTGAAATTGTCATCGACAGCCGCGATGCTTGTAGGTTTGACGACAGCGTTTTTCATGTACCTGCGGTCGGACGATGCGCCGCAGCGTTTGGCCGCTACGTTCGCGCCGATTTACAGGTTCTTCCTGAACAAATGGTATTTTGACGAACTGTACAATCTCATCTTCGTACGTCCGGCATTCTGGCTGGGGCGCCTGTTTTGGAACCAGGGGGATATCGGCATTATTGACCGCTTTGGTCCAAATGGTTCGGCGGCGGTTGTATCCTTTAGCAGCAAGATGGCTGTCCGGTTGCAGTCCGGTTATCTGTATACATATGCGCTCGTGATGCTTCTTGGCTTAGTCATCGCGGTCAGCTGGATGATGGTGAGAGTATAATGAGCGGGTCCGATTTTCCCATATTGTCCTTGATGCTGGCGATCCCAGTTGCAGCGGCGGTGCTGTGCCTGTTTGTCCGCGCTGAGCTCGCGAGAATGATTGCGCTGATTGCAACGCTGGCGAACCTGTTGCTGGGTGTTTTGCTGTGGGTCAGTTTCGATCCAGCGGGTGCGCAATGGCAGTTTACCGAAAGTGCAGGGCTGTTTGGGCCGATTGGATGGCGCCTTGGTATAGACGGCATTTCGTTGACGCTGATCATGTTGTCCGTGTTCCTGATGCCCATCTGTATCGGGGCAAGCTGGACCTCCATCCAGAATCGCGTTGGCGAATATATGGCGGCATTCCTGTTAATGGAAACGCTGATGATAGGCGTATTTGCTGCGCAGGATTTGCTGCTGTTCTACATTTTCTTCGAGGCTGGCCTTATCCCGATGTACCTCATCATTGGGATCTGGGGTGGACAAGATCGGATCTACGCCTCTTACAAATTCTTCCTCTACACCTTGCTCGGTTCGCTCGTGATGCTGATCGCGATGCTGTGGATGATCCAGTTTGCCGGCACGTCGGACATCCCGACTTTGCTCAACACCGATTTTCCGGTAGCGGCGCAAAAGTGGCTCTGGCTGGCCTTCTTTGCGTCTTTCGCGGTCAAGATGCCGATGTGGCCCGTGCACACCTGGCTTCCTGATGCCCATGTTCAGGCGCCTACTGCGGGGTCGGTCATTCTGGCCGGTGTTCTTTTGAAAATGGGCGGTTATGGCTTCCTGCGTTTCTCGTTACCGATGTTTCCCGAAGCCAGCGCGGATTTCATTCCATTGGTATTTGGGCTGTCGATGATTGCAGTGGTCTATACGTCGCTGGTGGCTCTGGTGCAGAACGACATGAAGAAGCTGATCGCTTATTCGTCGGTCGCGCATATGGCCATTGTGACAGTCGGCCTGTTCACCTTTAACCAGCAGGGTATCGAAGGCGCTATCATCGTGATGCTGAGCCACGGTCTTGTGTCTGGCGCATTATTCTTGTGCGTTGGCGTAATCTACGACCGCCTGCATACGCGTGAAATCAGCCGTTACGGCGGACTGAGCGTGAACATGCCAAAATATGCGTTGCTGTTCATGCTGTTTACGATGGCAAGCGTTGGATTGCCGGGGACGAGCGGATTTGTCGGCGAATTTTTAAGTCTCGCTGGTGCCTATAAGGTCTCCACATGGGCGACGCTCATAGCGACAACCGGAATCATATTGGGCGCTGGCTACATGCTCTATCTGTACCGCCGCATCGCCTTTGGGCCTCAGGTCAATGCAGATGCAGCCGCTTTGTCAGACATGAATGGCCGCGAAATGTGGCTTCTCGCGCCCATCGCCGTCGTCGTCTTGTGGATGGGCGTCTATCCAGAAACATTCCTCGCGCCGATCAGGCGTGACGTTGCCACGATCGTTGCACGTGTCGATCGTGCTGCACCTGCAGGTGACAGCAAGCTGAAATTGGTTGACCCGATGACTACGCGTTTCCGCGTGGTCCATGGTCCGGAAAAGAATATGGCAGAGGGGAGCCATTGATAATGGAACTGAATGCTTCTCTCTCACTGGTTAGTCCGGAACTCATCCTGAGCTTCTCGGCACTTGTTCTGTTGTTACTGGCGGCCTGGCTTGAAAAGGCTGGGCGTCTGATCAGCATATTGGCCGTTGCTGCCCTTTTTGGTGCTGCGGCGTTTGTTGTTGCCTTTATGGCCAATGGCACGGATGTGTCAGCGTTCGATGGTCTCTTGGTGAACGATGCCTTTGGTAACTTCTCGAAAATCCTGGTGTATATTGCCGCCGCAATTTCGTTGATGATAGCACCGCGGTTCTTGGAAAAGGCCGGTGCCATGCGCGCCGAATATCCGGTGCTGATCATTTTGTCCTGCATCGGCATGGGCGTAATGGTCTCTGCAACGGACCTGATTTCGCTGTATATCGGCCTCGAGCTGCAAAGCCTGTCGGCTTATGTCTTGGCCAGTTTTGTGCGTTCGGATGGTCGGTCTGCGGAGGCTGGACTAAAATATTTCGTGCTTGGTGCACTCGCGAGCGGCATGTTGCTGTTTGGCGCATCATTGGTCTACGGATTTGCCGGATCAACCAGCTTTGCCGCAATCGGTACAGCTATGGACGCCAATGTCGGGCTTGGGCTGATTTTCGGCATCGTGTTCATTCTGTCCGGTCTTGCCTTCAAGATAAGCGCTGCGCCGTTTCATATGTGGACGCCTGACGTTTATGAAGGGGCGCCAACGCCCGTTACAGCCTTCTTTGCCAGTGCCCCGAAAGTTGCGGCAATCGCCCTCACTATGCGGATAGTGTTGGAGGCATTTGGATCGCAAATATTGGTTTGGCAGCAAATCATCATTGCGGTTGCGCTGATGTCGATCGTAATCGGCGCCGTCGGCGCTATCGGTCAACAAAATCTGAAGCGGCTGATGGCTTATAGCTCGATCAACAATGTCGGCTTTATCCTCATTGGTCTTGCCACGGGAACACAGCAGGGCATCGCCGCCATGCTGGTGTATCTGACGATCTACGTCGCGATGACGTTGGGCAGCTTCATTTGCCTCATGCAGTTAAAAGATCGGGACGGCAGCTATCGTGAAACTTTCGCGGACATCGCAGGCCTGTCGAAAACGCGTCCGGCACTCGCTGCGGCTTTGGCGATATTCATGTTCAGCCTCGCCGGTATTCCCCCGCTATTCGGGTTTTGGGGCAAGCTGGTTGTATTTAACGCTGCCGTTGCTGCTGGCTTACTGCCGTTGGCGGTCATTGGTATCACAGCCTCTGTCATTGGTGCGTTTTATTATCTCAAGGTCGTCAAGGTCATGTATTTTGATGATGCAGTGGATGTCATTGCCAACAGCGACGATAAGGTGCTTGTTTGGACGGGTGGCGTACTAGCCGCAGCGAATTCGCCGCTTGGATATTTTGCTATTCCTGCACTTGGTATCTGGACGGCATATGCAGCAAAGGCCCTGTTCTGACGCCGATATTTGAAGAAGTCCCGCTGACCGGTTCAACGAACGCGGACCTTTTGGCGCGCGCTGCCGAAGGCGCACCGGAAGGATTATGGTTGAGGGCCGATGCCCAGGACGGCGGGCGTGGCCGGCTCGGCCGTGTGTGGGAAAGTCCACAGGGCAATCTATTCGCAAGTACGATCGTCCGGTTGCGCGATATTGATCCTGCGCCCGCCAGCCTCGCTTTTGTAACTGCAGTATCTGTATTCGATGCCGTTCGGCAAATTGCGCCGCAGCTGGGTATTTTCCTGAAATGGCCGAACGATATCCTGTCGCAGGATGGTTCCAAATTATGCGGGATATTGCTTGAACGCACATCCGATGCCGTGGTGATTGGAATTGGCCTGAACCTGGTGTGGCACCCGCAGAACCTTGATCGCAAGGTTTCCGACCTTTTGACACTTGGAGCGTCCCCGCCAGATGCACAAACAGCGTTGGAAATAGTTGCAGAGGCCTTTGGCCGCTATTTGGCGATATGGCGTCAGTCCGGTGTTGCAGTTATCGTCCGTGAGTGGGAAGCGCATGCCCATCCGCGCGGCACCGCGTTGTCCGCCCAGCTTCCCAATGGGGAGACGCTTCAAGGCCTTTATGACGGACTTGATAACGAGGGGGCTTTGCGGCTTCGCTTGGCGGATGGTGCAATTCGTGCCATTCACGCCGCCGATGTTTATTTGATTTAGCAGGGATGAGCTATGCTGCTCGCAATTGATACAGGTAATACCAATGTGAAATTTGCGTTGGTGGATGATGCAGGCGAAATCTTGCAGCGCTGGCGAATCGCGACCGATTCACGCCGCACTGCGGATGAATACGCCGTATGGCTCGATCAGTTGATCCAGATGGCGGGATATCAGCGCACCGACATACATGCGGTTATCATCGCAACCGTCGTTCCGCGCGCACTCCACAATCTGCAAATGCTGGCGACGCGCTATTTCGATTGCGAGGCTTTGGTTGCAGGGCGCGGCACGGTTGGATGGGGCATTCCACTGCGCGTCGCCGAACCACATGCTGTTGGCGCAGACCGTGCGGTCAATGCCATCGCCGCCCAGTCATTGGCTGAAGGGCATAAGATCGTTATCAGTTTCGGCACTGCCACGACATTTGATTATATCGGGCCGGATGGCTCTTATCGCGGTGGCAGTATCGCCCCTGGCGTAAATTTGTCGCTCGATGCCTTATACGCCGCTGCTGCCATGTTGCCGCGAATTGCAATCGAGCCACCGCCAAATGAAAGCGTGATTGGCACAACGACTGTTGGACAAATGCAGATTGGCATCTATTGGGGCTATGTGGCGATGATCGAGGGGATTATCGCGCGGATGAAAGCTGAAATAGGCGAACCTGTTTCGGTCATTGCGACCGGCGGTTTGGCCATCTTGTTTCAGCAACATGGCCATTTATTTGACCGGGTAGAACCCGATTTGACGCTGCGGGGGCTGGCGCTTTTGTACAGGAATAGAGAACTTACGTAATGACGACCCCAAAAAATGAATTGCTTTTCCTCGCACTTGGCGGGTCCAACGAAATCGGCATGAACGTCAATTTATATGGCTGCCAAGGCAAATGGGTGATGGTTGATCTTGGCCTCACATTTGCAAATTCGGAATATCCCGGCGTTGATCTTGTGCTGCCCGATCTCGAATTTATTGAAAAGCGCAAGGATGACCTGTTGGGCATCGTGCTGACGCACGGGCATGAAGACCATATCGGCGCTGTTGCCTATTTCGCCGCCGATCTGGGCGTGCCGCTATACGCAACACCATTTACCGCGACGCTGATCCGCGGCAAGTTGGAAGAAGAAGGCATTGCCGACATCGTGGAACTGAATGTGATCCCGATGGAAGGTGCATTTTCATTGGGCCCGTTTGATTTCAAGTTGGTGACTTTAGCGCACTCGATTCTTGAAATGAGCGCCTGCCTTATCACAACGCCTTATGGAAAGATTTTCCATACTGGCGATTGGAAGCTGGACGCGCGCCCTGTTTTGGGCACGCCCTCAACTGCCGATGCTTTGACTGCCATTGGTGACAGCAAAGTGCTGGCGATGGTTTGCGATTCAACCAACGTATTTAACCCGGAAACCAGCGGCAGCGAAGGCAGCGTAAAGGACGATTTGCTGAAATCGGTCAAAGCAGCCAAGGGCAGGGTCGTTGTCACAACCTTCGCCTCGAACGCAGCACGGTTGCAGACGCTCGGCGAAGTTGCGCGTGAAAGCGGTCGCACCTTGTGTTTTGCCGGACGCTCGTTGCACAGGATTATTGAGGCTGCCCAAGCCAATGGCTATTTGAAGGACATGCCAAAGACCGTGGACATGGAAAGCGTCGACAGCTTGCCGCGCCACGAGGTTATCGTGGTCGCCACGGGCGGGCAGGGTGAGGCACGCGCAGCCCTGGCCCGCATTGCCGAGGGCAATCATCCGGTAAAATTGGAAGAAGGTGATACCGTCATTTTTTCCTCCAAGCAGATTCCGGGCAACGAAATCGCCATCGGCATCATCATGAACAAATTGGCTGAGCGGAATATCCTGACGGTGACCGAAAAGCAGGCCCATGTGCACGTGTCCGGTCACCCGGGCCAACCGGAACTGGCGGCACTTTATGAGTGGGTGCGGCCCGAAATTCTGGTTCCCGTTCACGGAGAGCGGAGGCATATGGCCGAACAGGCCCGCTTTGCGCTTGCCCATGGTGTGCCTAAAGCCGTCGTCCAGTCCAACGGCGATGTCGTGCGCCTGGCACCAGGTGAACCGCAAATCATCGGGAAAGAGCGCACAGGACGTCTGATCCTGGACGGCGACACGATCATTGCGGCTGACGGAGCCACGCTTAACGAGCGCCGCCGCCTCTCTTGGTACGGACTTATCTCGGTCGCCTTTGCGCTTGATGGGCGTGACAAGATGCTCGGAAGTCCGGAGATCCGTTTACATGGCGTCCCGATCGAAGAGGATCTGGATGACTTTCTGGAAGAAGCCAGCGCTGCCGCGGTCAAGGCAGTGAAGGATCATCGCGGCGATTACGACAAATTGCGCGAAACCGTTCGCCTGGCCGTACGCCGGGTTGCCGTAAGCTGGACGGGCAAAAAACCAATCGTTGATGTTCTGATAGTGGAGACCGCATGAACTGGAGTTCAATTGTTGCGATCTATGCGCTTTTCTGGGTGATGACTGCGTTTGTCATATTGCCAATAGGCGTGCGCACGCATGACGAGCTGGGGCTGCCGAAAACGCCAGGTCAGGCGGATAGTGCTCCAGGAAATTTTGAGCCGGGCAAGATTATAATTCGGACGACTTTGCTGTCCGCTGCCCTGTTTGGGCTATATTATCTCAATTACATCTATGGTTGGATTGACCGGCACAGCTTTGATTCACTGATCGATCCTCCAAAGTAAGAAACTATTTGCGAAGGCGCTCAATGGCTTGTGCAAGTGCGACATAAAGCTTGCCGATATCCGATGACAGCAAAGTTACACCAATGGCGTTTCCATCGCGGGTGCTCAATAATAGTCGCATAATCGCCTCAAAGTCGTGGACGTAGCGGTTCACATGCTCGCGGAATTCGCTGTCATCGCCATAATGCTTGACAATAATCTTTGCTTCACCTGAATCCAGGAGGCGCACAGCCCGGCGCGTAAAGACGCCTCGGTCGCCTTTCAAATAAGCGGCCCATGCAGTGTCGGTAACCTCGTTCGACAATATCTTTGCGACGTCAATCGCCGTTGAGTTCAATGATTCGGTCAACAACACCATCCTGCGGGCAAAGCTATCCTCATGAACTGACTCGAAGCTGTTCTTGCTCTCGGCGATCCGGCTTTCAAGGCTCGTCGTCATCTCATCGAGCTCGTCCAGTTGCTTCACAACCATCGAGGCGCCTGTTTCAGCTAGTGCAATGTTTCGGTCAACCGCGTCGCGGACGCTATCATTCATCGAGGCGATTTGCGCGTCGAGGGCGTTGGCCAAAGCGACGCGGTTTTGCTCAGTCAACTGGTCGGCAATGTGCGCAAGTTCATCATCGAGAATTTTGCGGCTGCTTTCTGCAGCGGCGCGTGTGGTTTCCCGAACCCGCAGGAGCGACGAGACAAGCCGTTCATTCGCTTCGGTCGACATATCCTCAAGCAGGGCTTGTGTTTGTTTCAGCGAAGCACCCAGAGCATCTACCTGTTCATGGCGAGC
>JANMJX010000049.1:0-2896 GCA_031371575.1 Sphingomonadales bacterium | reverse complement strand
ACATAGCCGCCCCAGCCAACCGCAACCACCGATGCCGCCAATCCATATTCAAGGAGGAGGAGCGCGCCCATGATCCAGGCGACAAATTCGCCCAATGTGGTGTAGCTGTAGGTGTAAGCCGAACCCGACACAGGCAATGTCGATGACAATTCGGCGTAGCACAGTCCGGCAAATGCGCAGACGATACCCGCAACAACGAACGACAGCATAACGGCTGGACCAGCATGCAACGCAGCGGCGCTACCTGTACGGACGAAAATACCCGCACCGATGATGCACCCGACGCCCAACAGCAGAAGGTTCCACTTGCCCAACGAACGCTTCAGTTCGCTGTTTGCCGACTCTCTTTGTACTTGTGCGATCGTTTTGCGCGCAAACATGCGCTGCATCACGGATTGCTGTTCACTCGCCATCATAATCTCCCCGATGGATTTCTTATCGCGCGGAACCTAACTCCTAAATGCCACCGCGCAACTTAATTTCACCGCATAAGCATGGGTCCGAGCGGTTTTCCACCAAAAATGTGGACGTGCAGGTGCGGAACTTCCTGATGCGAATCCATTCCGATATTTGCGAGCAGCCGATATCCCGGTTCGACCAGTTCCAATTCGCGCGCAACATGCCCGACCGCCCGCACGAAACCTGTTATTTCGGCGTCGCTGCCCTTGGCGCTAAAATCGTCCCAGCTGACATAAGCGCCCTTTGGAATGACGAGCACGTGCACGGGCGCTTGCGGGTTAATGTCGTGGAAGGCGAGCGCCCATTCGTCTTCATATACACGGCTGCAAGGTATCTCGCCGCGCAGGATCTTTGCGAAGATATTCTGGCTGTCATATTCCAACGTCGGATCAATCGGCATATCTCACTCCCCAGTCTGGTTACGCGCCGCCTTCTCCACGAGGCCGGACACGCCTTCTCTGCGGTCCAATTCGGCTCTTACATCGTCCAGCGACACGCCAACATCACGCAGCAATATCATCAGGTGGAAAACCAGATCGGCCGCTTCTGCTGTTACGTCGCGCGCATTGCCGGAAAGCGCCGCGATGATCGTCTCGGTTGCTTCTTCGCCAACCTTCTGCGCAATTTTGCCGCGCCCCTTGGCGAACAGCGCCGCAACATAGCTGCTGTCGGGCGAAGCGCCTGAACGCTGCGCAATGATGTGTTCAAGCCGCGTGAATGTGTCGTCCATCAAATATCCTTTTGCAATGCAACGACCATTGCCTTGTCCTCGGGAGGTATCAAGCCCTCCAGAACCCGCCAGAACCCTGTCACTGAATCCTGGCCTGCCGCCGCATAAGCCGAGGCAAGACCGCTGCGCAGCGAATCGAAAAGCTGCCCTTCAAACGCGATGCCCTCCGGCGTCAGCCGAAGCAGTTTCTGTCTGCGGTCGACATTACCGGTGCGCGTTTCGATCAGGCCCTTGTCGCCAAGATCGGTCAATACACGGCCAAGCGATTGCTTGGTAATCGCAAGAATTTTGAGCAATGCGCTGATTGGCAGATCCGGCTGGCGCGCGATAAAATATAAAGCGCGGTGATGCGCACGGCCAAGGCCGTGCTCGGCCAAGCCATCGTCAATGGTGCGCGTGAGGCGCGTATACCCGAAATATAAAAGCTCGACCCCGCGCCGCACTTCATTTTCGCGCAGAAACAGAGGGGATGCGGTCGGTGGAGTAGGAGCAAGTGATGGGACAGCCATATTGACGTATCTTGGCCTAGCCCATAGGACAGTGCAAGACCCTAATGAACGAGAACTACGATGACCGCTGGCGCATTTCCATTTGAGGCAAACCCGAACCCGGTTGACCCCGCCGAGCGCGCTGCCCGGCTTGTCGATCCCGGATTTGGCCGGGTGTTCACGGACCATATGGTGACCATCCGTTATTCGGACGCCAAGGGCTGGCATGACTCAAAGGTCGGACCCCGCGGTCCGTTGACGCTCGATCCGGCAACTGCTGTGCTGCATTATGCGCAGGAGATATTCGAAGGACTGAAAGCCTATCGGCTGGCCGACGGGGGCATGGCGCTGTTCCGTCCCGAACAAAATGCCCGCCGGTTCCAGCGTTCGGCGAAGCGGTTGGCAATGCCCGAACTGCCGGAAGAGATGTTCCTTCAGGCCTGCAAACAGTTGGTGGAGGTCGACAAGGACTGGTTCCCGCCCGTTGACGGCGGGTCGATCTACCTGCGCCCGTTCATGATCGCGAGCGAAGTATTTCTGGGCGTAAAGCCGTCGGCCGAATATCTGTTCATGGTCATTGCGTCTGCCGCCGGCAATTATTTCAAGAGCGGCGCTCCGGCGATCTCTATCTGGGTTTCCGAACATTATACCCGGGCTGCCCCGGGAGGGACTGGCGCGGCGAAATGTGGCGGCAATTACGCCGCCAGCCTCGTTGCTCAATCCGAAGCGATCAAGCAGGGCTGCGACCAGGTGGTGTTTCTCGACGCTGCCGAGCATCGCTGGGTCGAGGAACTTGGGGGCATGAACCTGTTCTTTCTGTTTAACGACGGTTCCATCATTACCCCGCCAGCCGACGGGACAATATTGGAAGGCATCACACGCGATTCCGTCCTGACACTTGCGCGCGAACAGGGCCTGAACGTGCGCGAAGAGCGATATGCCATCGACCAATGGCGGGCGGATTCACAGTCTGGCCGACTGGTTGAAGCCTTTGCTTGCGGAACCGCTGCAGTAATTACGGCCGTCGGGACGGTTCAGTCCGCGCAGGGCAGCTTTACAATCGGCGCAGGTGGCCCAGGCCAGATGACTCAGCAAATCCGGGCGAAACTTGTGGATATTCAACGCGGAGTTGCTGCAGACAGCCATAGCTGGGTGTGGCGCATCGATTAAGCTGTTGCGCAATGCGATTCCCGCGATATAAGCCGCCCGCAATGGCCAG
>JANMJX010000003.1:0-16261 GCA_031371575.1 Sphingomonadales bacterium | reverse complement strand
AAGTGCCTCTTCCATGGAATGCGCAATGCCCGAACGCGCCGATTCCAGACCAATTTTGGTCATCGCGTCGCGAAACTTGATCCGGTCCTCCGCCTTGTCAATGGCTTCGGCATCCGCGCCAATCATTTCGACGCCATATTTCGCCAGCGTGCCGTCGTTAAACAAAGCCAAAGCGACGTTCAGCGCCGTCTGTCCGCCCATGGTCGGCAGCACTGCATCGGGGCGCTCTTTTTCGATGATTTTGGCCACGATCTCGGGCGTGATTGGCTCGACATATGTCGCGTCGGCCATATCCGGGTCGGTCATGATCGTCGCCGGATTGGAGTTGACGAGAATGATGCGATAGCCCTCTTCGCGCAGCGCCTTGCATGCCTGAGTCCCCGAATAATCAAACTCGCACGCCTGTCCGATGATGATGGGGCCAGCGCCAATGATGAGGATGGATTTTATGTCGGTGCGTTTGGGCATTATATTACCTGTCGCTTGAATATATAGGCAGCCGATGGCGACCCGCTGTTGCTGTGCACAGGACCAATAGTGACGAGGTCCCATCCCTGCGCGCCATAATGGTTGAGCATCTGCTCGGTCGAAAAACCTTCAATTTCTGGCTGGCTCCATTCGCCCTGGCTGTTCCAGATGCTTCCTGTGTACTGGGCAACAAAATATTCCCATTTTGGGGAGTTAAGGTCACTGCTCACCCCATCATCCCCGCGAATTTCTCGAACAGATAATGGCTGTCCTGCGGTCCCGGCGACGCCTCGGGGTGATATTGCACGCTAAACGCTGGCTGATCGCCAAGCTCAAAACCGCAGTTGCTGCCGTCGAACAGGCTGGTGTGCGTCGCCTTTGCATTGGCAGGCAGGGTCGCCGCGTCGACCGCAAAGCCGTGGTTCATGCTGGTAATCTCGACCGCGCCATCGCTGAGCCGCTTGACCGGATGGTTTGCGCCGCGATGGCCCTGATGCATCTTTTCAGTCTTGGCACCGACCGCAAGGCCAAGCATCTGGTGGCCAAGGCAAATGCCGAACAAAGGTTTTTTGGTTTCCAGCCACTGTTGAATTACTGGCACTGCATATGCGCCAGTCGCGGCAGGATCGCCGGGACCGTTCGACAGGAAAAGGCCGTCAGGGGCGTGCGCCATGATTTCCTCAAATGTCGCAGTTGCGCTCACGATGGTCACGTCGCAGCCAACGTCGACAAGGTTACGCAGGATGTTGTGCTTTATGCCATAATCGATGGCGACCACCTTTTTACGGCCTTTGGCGGGCGACGCATAACCTTCACCCAGCGTCCACAAACCCTGGTCCCAACCATAAGTCTGCAGCGTGGTGACATCCTTGGCGAGGTCCATGCCCTCAAGCCCTGCCCATGCCTTTGCCCGCGCCAGCATGGCTGGCACATCGAAATCGCCATCGGCATTGTGTGCGATCACGACATTGGGCGCGCCAGCAACTCGGATAAGCCGCGTAAGGGCGCGCGTATCAATGCCTGAAATGCCGATACGGCCATTTGCTCTCATCCACGCATCGAAATGTTGCGTACTGCGGAAGTTCGATGAGTCCGTGACATCCTGCCGCACGATGGCGCCGAGGGCATGCGGGTTCAACGCCTCGACATCTTCGGGGTTGGTGCCGACATTGCCAATATGCGGAAAGGTGAAGTTGATGATCTGTCCAGCGTAGGACGGGTCAGTCATCACTTCCTGATAACCCGTCATGGCCGTATTGAAGCACAGTTCGCCAACGGCTTGTCCCTCTGCGCCAAAGCCACGGCCCCAGACCACTTCCCCGGACGCCAGAACCAATACCCCCGTCGCTCCAGAAGGCGCGCGCGAAGAATTGGGGTCGGCCATGATGGGGTCGCTCCTGTGAAACGGAATACAGCAATGTCGCTAAGTCGTTGCGCCTAGAGAACGAGGGCAGCAGCGTCAATGCGGAAATCGAGAAAACTGTGGAATGTTTGCGCAAGGTCAGGCCCTCAACCGTAACCCTGAACCTGGTTACGGGGCCATTTCTCATCTCAAGCCCGGCATATGTTGCGGGATAGACCCTGAAACAAGTTCAGGGTGACGAAATTTGGATGTTCGTCTAACGCAATACATCATCAAAAATTCGGAACCAAATATGATTCGTGATACCATTAAAGCCGCCCAGATCACCGCAATGAAGGCCGGTGACAAGGACCGCTTGGCCGCCGTCCGCCTTATCCTTGCCAAGATCAAGGATCGCGATATCGAACTGCGCACCGCCAGCCAGTTGCCCGACGACGACGCCATGGTGGTCGAGGTGATGCAGAAGATGATCAAGCAAAGGCGTGAATCGATTGCCCTGTATGAACAAGGTGGTCGCGCCGAACTCGCAGCGGTCGAGGCCGCGGAACTGACCATCATTGAAGATTTCCTGCCCGCGCAGATGAGTGATGCCGAGACCAGCGCCGCCATCGAGGGCATCAAGGCTGAACTTGGCGCCGGGAGCCTGAAAGACATGGGCCGCGTCATGGCCACCCTCAAGGAACGCCATGGCCCGCAGCTCGACATGAGCAAGGCGAGCGCGTTGGTGAAGGCGGCTTTGGGTTGACTGCAAAGCGGACATGGGAGGACGGCCGTAGGTGACCCTCACCCCGCAATGGCTAGACGAACTGCGTGCGCGCACAACGCTTTCGGCGTTGATTGGTCGTACCGTCAAGGTCACCAAGGCTGGACGGGAATTCAAGGCATGCTGCCCTTTTCATAACGAAAAGTCGCCAAGCTTCACGATCAACGACGAAAAGGGCTTTTACCATTGCTTCGGTTGCTCTGCGCATGGCGATGCCATTCGCTGGATGACCGACCAGCGTGGCCTGTCGTTCATGGACGCCATCAAGGAATTGGCGGACGAAGCCGGGATGGAGGTCCCTGCCCCTGATCCGCAAGCTGCGCAACGTGCCGAGAAGGCCAACAGCCTATATGACGTCATGGCGGCAGCGCAGGCCTTTTTTGTCACACAATTGCTTGGGGTCGAGGGCGCGTCCGCACGCGGTTACCTCAAGCAGCGCGGATTCACCGAACAGACGGTCAAGGATTTCGGCTTTGGGTTGGCACCCGACAATCGGACGGCGCTGAAAACCGCATTGAAGCAATTTGGCGATCCCATGTTGATTGAGGCCGGGTTGCTGATCTCGGTTGACGGCAAGGCACCTTATGACCGATTTCGCGGGCGGCTTATGATCCCTATTCGCGACCCGCGCGGCCGCGTGATTGCCTTTGGTGGCCGTATCTTGGGCGAAGGCGAACCCAAATATCTGAACTCGCCGGACACGCCGCTTTTCGACAAAGGGCGAACGCTTTACAATCTCGACAAATGCGCCCCAGCTTCGCGCCAGACCGGCCGGGTCATTGTCGTCGAGGGCTATATGGACGTCATAGCTATTGCTCAGGCTGGATTTACCGACGCAGTCGCGCCGCTCGGGACCGCGCTGACCGAACAACAGATCCAGATGCTGTGGCGCATGACGGAAAAGCCATTATTGTGTTTTGATGGAGACTCGGCGGGCCAGAAGGCTGCCTTGCGCGCGGCCTTGCGCGCGCTGCCGCTGCTTAAGCCCGGGCATAGCCTGCAGTTCGTGACGTTGCCCGAGGGACAGGATCCTGACGACCTTGTGAAGGCATCTGGGGCAAAGGCCTTGTCTGACCTTCTGGAAGCCTCTCAGCCGCTCGTAGAGAGGTTGTGGAGGGCAGAGGTAGCTGCTGGCCCCCTTGACACCCCGGAGGACCGTGCGGGCCTTAAACAGCGTCTGGGGAGCCATCTGGCAAATATCGCTGACGGTGAAATTCGTCGCCATTATGCCGATGCATTTCGCGAACGGTTCGACAATTTGTTTGCGCCACGCCGTTACACGCCATTTACGCCGTCAGCACGCGGACCCAAGAGGGACTGGAGCAAACCGCAGATCTTGCCGCCAGGCGCAGAGACGAAGAGTTTCAATGCCAAGGGATCGGATTTCCTGATACAAGGGGTGTTGGGCGCGTTGCTTCGGCAACCAGCCCTCATTAGGCAACATCAGGAGGCGCTCAGCGACTTCATCCCGCCCGACCCGAATCACGCGGCATTGCTCAACGTGATGCTCGATGAATCTTTTGCCAAAGAATCGCTTGATACAGACGGGTTAATTACCATATTGAACGAGAAGTTGTATAATGTCGCTTCGGCACTGCTCCACAGCAATGGCAAAGTCTTTGCCTTCAATCGCGGAGAGTTCGGTTCGGGGGGCGACAGTTTATCTAGCGCTTCTAAAGATTTGGGTGAAGCAATCCGGCTCATGAAACAGCGTCCGGCGCTGGAAGAAGCATTGGAACGCGCCACACGTTTGGCGAGTTTGGAAATGACGGAAGAAACTTTTGCCGAACAGCAAAGGTTGCGACACGAAAAAAAGGCATTTGACGACCGCATCATCGAATTTTTTCGGCGTGATGCGGACAGTTTGTAAGAGTATCGGGGATTTATTTTGGCAAGTCGCGCAAACGAAAACGAAGAAGATATGACCGAAAATGGCGATGCCCCGTTGATTGACCTCAACGATGCGACAGTGAAAAAGCTGCTCGCCAAGGCAAAACGCCGGGGTTTCCTGACATATGATGAACTGAATGCTGCCTTGCCGCAGGATCAGATGTCGTCGGAACAGATTGAAGACGTGATGTCGGCGATCAACGACATGGGTGTACAGATCGTCGAGAATGACGAAGCTGGCGAAGATGGCGAAGAGGAGCCGGAAGAAGAAGTCGAAACTATCGACAATATTTCCGAAAATGACCCCCGGTCGCTTACGAATACCATCAAGAAAACCGGCACCGGTGAACGCACCGACGACCCCGTGCGCATGTACTTGCGCGAAATGGGCGCGGTCGAGCTTCTGTCGCGCGAAGGCGAAATTGCGATTGCAAAGCGGATCGAATCCGGCCGTGATACGATGATCCTGGGTTTGTGCGAAAGCCCGATCACGTTCCACGCGATCATCGACTGGTCGAACGCGCTGAACGACGGCGAAATGCAGTTGCGCGAAATTCTCGACCTTGACGCGATGTTGTCGAAGGAACCTGCGCCTGAATCGTTAACTGAAGACGGTGAAGAAGAAGGCGACGGCGAAATCAGCGAAAAGACTGCCGGCCCCTCCTACAAAGAGGAAGAAGAAGTCGAAGACGAGCCCGAAGCGGCAAGTGACGACGATGACGACATGACCGAGCGGCGTACGCGCCCCGTCGAGGAAGAAGAGGAAGACAACACCCTCAGCCTCGCGCAAATGGAAGAAGCGTTGAAGCCAGCGGCGCTTGAACGTTTTGCCAAAATCACGTCCTTGTTCAAGAAATTCTCGAATGTGCAGCACGAACGTATGCGCGCATTGAACGCCGGTGAAGATTTTTCCACAGCTTCGGAGAATAAGTATCACAAATTACGTGAAGAATTGACTGCAGAAGTCGAAAGCGTTCAGTTCCACGCCAACAAGATCGAGTATCTTGTCGACCAGCTGTATTCGTTCAACCGGCGCCTTACGGCACTGGGTGGCCAGATGTTACGCCTTGCCGAACGGCATAAGGTTCCCCGCAAGGCATTTCTTGACAGCTATATGGGCCATGAGCTGGACGAAAACTGGTTGGCCGACGTGTCTAAGATGGACAAAAAATGGACAGCTTTCGCCACGAATGAAGCTGAAAGTGTTGAGCGTATCCGGGCAGAAATTGCCGACATTGCGGCAAATACCGGCATGTCGCTTGGCGAATTCCGCCGCATCGTCAACATGGTGCAAAAGGGCGAACGTGAGGCCCGCATCGCAAAGAAGGAAATGGTTGAAGCGAATTTGCGTCTCGTCATTTCCATTGCCAAAAAATACACCAACCGTGGGTTGCAGTTCCTTGATCTTATCCAAGAAGGCAATATCGGCTTGATGAAGGCGGTGGACAAATTCGAATATCGCCGCGGTTACAAGTTCAGCACCTATGCTACTTGGTGGATACGTCAGGCAATTACCCGCTCGATTGCTGACCAGGCGCGGACTATCCGTATTCCGGTCCACATGATCGAAACGATCAACAAACTTGTCAGAACAAGCCGCCAGTTTCTTCACGAACAGGGCCGCGAGCCAACGCCTGAAGAAATGGCCGAGCGCCTGTCCATGCCGCTTGAAAAAGTGCGCAAGGTTATGAAAATCGCCAAGGAGCCAATCAGTCTCGAAACGCCGATTGGTGACGAAGAAGACAGCCATCTGGGTGACTTCATTGAGGACAAGAATGCGATCATTCCCGTCGATGCCGCCATTCAGGCCAATTTGAAGGAGACGGTGACCCGCGTTCTTGCATCGCTCACACCGCGTGAAGAGCGCGTTTTGCGCATGCGCTTCGGTATCGGGATGAACACCGATCACACGCTTGAGGAAGTTGGCCAGCAGTTCAGCGTGACGCGCGAGCGCATCCGCCAGATTGAGGCTAAGGCATTGCGCAAGCTGAAGCATCCAAGCCGCAGCCGGAAAATGCGCAGCTTCCTCGATCAGTAAATTTGCTTTGGAATATATGAATAAGGGCCCAATCTTCACCTGAAGTTTGGGCCCTTTCTAATGGAAGGTGAGAAGCACTTGCCCCGCCACGACCACGTTAATTGCTCCAAAATCGACTAAACACATAAAAAATTTCAATTTTTCGTGGTTGTAAACCAGATGTTTAACACTTTGCGTTAACGCTACAGGCTTAGGTGTGTCCAGACGCCCGCATTTTGCTGGAGGAGGAACATATGGACAATTTGGCGCGACCGTCTGCCGACAACGACGCCGGCGACGCCTTCGTGCGCCATATATTGACCGATGGTAGCCTGACCGCCGTAGCGCCCATCCTTGCATTTTTAAGCAATTTCCAGCAGCAGCCGCAGTTGCGCGCTTCTGGAAAAAGTGCGCGCACTGGCCTGTTGGCCGATATATCGCATTTCATGCATGTCGCGCATGGCAGGCATCCCGGTCTAATTGACTATGCCGCGCACAAGATTGTCGATGATGCAGCACGTGCATGGCTCATCAAGGCCATGGACGGAATGTTCGTTGAGCGCGCTTTCCTGAACAAGCTTACCGTGACCGCTGGCCCGATCCGCCGCCTGACAGGCCATGAAAAAGTCAGCGCCCTCGTCGAAGGCCAGGCCAAGAATTTCCAGATGCTTGCGACGTCTGACCGAAGGGGCTGTGCTGCAGGAGCCGCAATCGCATTCATCCTGGACTGGCATCAAACACGGCCGCTGCTGGAGATCGCAGCACTTGAGATGGGCCTTGTGACCCCAGAAATTACCCTGCCCTCGATAGCTGAATGCACGGACCTAATCGCCGGTCTGGACGATAATGCTGCTTTCCGCCGTGCGATGGCCTTCGGCGCTGAACAGACACTGGCCCAACAGCGCGGGCTTTGGCAGCTTGTCGTTGCGCGCCACATCGAGATGGTTTCGGCCTAACCATCGCCGCAGGATCACAATATTATATTGCATATCGCGGTGTGGCCACTTAACGAATTAACCGTTCGATTAACAAACGGGATTTGGCCATGCGCTTTGAAGGCACCGATAATTACGTCGCCACTGACGATCTCAAGGTCGCGGTCAATGCTGCCACAAAGCTGCGCAGGCCATTACTGGTCAAAGGCGAGCCGGGTACAGGTAAAACCGTACTCGCGCAGGAAATTGCCACCGCGCTTGGCGCGCCACTCATCGAATGGAATATCAAATCCACCACAAAGGCGCATCAGGGGCTGTATGAATATGACGCCGTAGCGCGGCTACGCGATAGCCAGTTGGGCGACGAACGCGTGCATGACATCAAGAACTACATCAAGAAGGGCAAATTGTGGGAGGCATTTACAGCGCCCCAATTGCCCGTTCTGCTGATCGACGAAATCGACAAGGCGGACATCGAATTTCCCAACGATTTGCTGCAAGAACTCGATCGCATGGAATTCTTCGTTTATGAAACGCAGGAAACCATCAAGGCTGTTGAACGCCCGATCGTCATCATTACGTCAAACAACGAAAAAGAACTGCCCGATGCGTTTCTCCGGCGCTGTTTCTTCCATTACATCAAATTCCCTGACCGTACGACGATGCAGGCGATTATCGATGTGCACTTTCCCGGCATCCAGAAGATGCTCGTCTCCAAGGCGATGGACATTTTCTACGAAGTTCGGGATGTCCCTGGCCTTAAGAAAAAGCCAAGCACCAGCGAGCTGCTGGATTGGTTGAAGTTGTTGCTGCACGAAGACATGCCACTTGATGTGCTTCAGTCGCGTGACCCGACCAAGGCCATTCCGCCGCTGCATGGTGCATTGCTGAAAAACGAGCAGGATATCATGTTGTTCGAACGGCTTGCCTTCATGGCGCGCCGCCCGAACAACTGACGCAAAGCTCAGTCAGACGATATAAGCGAGTTCGAGATCGCCCCAGCGACGGCCGTTAATCCGTAGCGGCACATAGACATTGCGCACAACCTTATAGGTCTGGCCGTCGCCCTCGTGGCGGTAGACGGCCATCATATAGTCCTGTTCGCTTGCCTTTGCGACCAGATCAATGCCTTCAAACAGAACACGCCCGTTTCGGCAATATTTTGTATCGTGCGCGATGTCGCCGGTTGGCCTTTGCGAAAACTCCGTAAGATGGACCGGCAAGAAACCCACGCGGCTTGAGCACACAACCGATAATATCTCGTGCGGATTGCTCTGCTTGACTGCCTCCAATACGGGCTGCCAGTGCCGCTCGGCCCAACTCGTCAATTTGCTGGTAAAGCGCGGCGGGTTGCTGCCAGGAACTGGGGTCAAATTCGTATCGAACAGCGAATCCGGATCAAGCGCGCCATTGGCAATCGACGCTTCAGTTAAAGCCGCGATCTTATCGGCTTCTGCCTGAGCGCGCTCGACAAATTCGATGTCGCGGGGCGACAGGCCACTGTGCACGATATTGTCGAACATCCGGTTGGCTTGCTCCTCCAACTGGACGATTTGGTTATGCGCATTGCCGACGGCCGAAAACATTTCAATATTCGCCTGCGCAACGGCATCCCGCACTTTTTGTGAATCGAGCAACCCACGGTGAATTTGTGCCGTACTCTCGGCAATCTCGCGGTTATGATTGCCGACTTGGGCAACAACATCGCTTACGCCGTAAATCAACTGCTGGAGGCTTGAAAACTGCTGTTGCGCCGCGCCGCTGGTCGCAATGCCATCTTCAATCTGCTCGACGAATTTTGCGGCCTCATGCGAAAGGGAATTGACCGTACCTGTAATTTCGACAGCCGCCCTGCGGGTATCATGTGCAAGTTTCTTCACTTCTGCTGCCACGACTGCGAAGGTTTGCCCAGCGGCTCCTGCCTTTTCCGCCTCGATGGCAGCATTTAGCGCGAGCATATTGGTTGTGCGCGCGATAGAGTCGATGGATTGCGACACGCGCTTCACCTGTTCCATCGCAGCGGCAAATCCCGTGATATGCGGCCCAAGGCTCATGATGAGATCCACGAGCTCCGAAAAGCTTGCCAGCGACAGTTGGACAGTTTCCTGACCCGTCATGAGCTTCGTCACAGCGGCTTCGGCAAGATTTCGTGCCTCGCTCGTTGCGTGAGTCACCTCAGCAATGTCCGAATCGAGCCCAAGTGTGAGTTCAGTCAGTTCGCCATGGCGGGCCTTTAGCCAGTCAGCAGAATTCAGCGCCTTTTCCAATATGCCGGCGGCTTCGGTGCAGCCAACGGTCACGTCCCCACAGATGCGCGCAGTCTCGCGAATCCATTGGTTCTCCGCCGATGCAATTTTTTCCATTTTCATTGGTGCGCCATCCCGATTTTGCTTGATGCGACGCAGCCTAAGGCAATTTGGTTAGTACGGGGTTAACCAGCGGTTATTGACGCGATGCATCTGAACCGTCACAAGCTTAATCGATCAGTTAACGGGAGCTCGCCGGTGTTTTTTTCATTCATGGAAGAGTTGCGAAGCGCGGGCATATCGGCTTCGCTGAAGGAACATCTGGCATTGCTCGCGGCGCTCGACGCTGATGTCATTGGTCAGAGCCCGGAGGAATTCTATTATCTGGCGCGCACCACGTTGGTGAAGGACGAAGCCTTGCTTGACCGGTTCGACCAGGTTTTCGGGAAAGTTTTCAAGGGGATATTTACAGAATATGGGCAGAATCCAGTCGATGTCCCTGCCGACTGGTTGAAAGCCATCGCCGAGAAATATCTATCGCCTGAGGAAATGGCGAAAATCGAAAAGATGGGCAGCTGGGACGAATTGATGGAGACGCTCAAAAAGCGGCTCGAGGAACAGGAAAAGCGGCATCAGGGTGGCAATAAATGGGTCGGGACAGGTGGAACCTCACCTTATGGAAATTCCGGCTATCATCCTGAGGGCGTCCGCATTGGAGGCGAATCGAAACATAAACGCGCGGTCAAGGTTTGGGACAAAAGAGAGTTCCAGAATCTCGACCACACCAAGGAACTGGGCACACGCAACATCAAGATTGCCATGCGCCGCCTGCGCCGCTTCGCGCGAGATGGCGCGGTCGAGGAGCTCGACATTGACGGCACGATTGATGGCACAGCCCGCAAAGGCTGGCTGGATATCCAGATGCGGCCAGAACGACGCAACGCCATAAAGGTGCTGCTCATGCTCGACGTGGGGGGATCGATGGATCCCTTCATCAAACTGTGTGAAGAATTGTTCAGTGCGGCGACTAGCGAATTCAAAAATTTGGAATTTTTCTATTTTCACAACTGCCCATATGAAGGCGTGTGGAAGGACAATAAGCGCCGGTTCAGCGAACGGACACAGATGTGGGACGTGCTGCACAAGTTTCCGCATGACTATAAGGTTGTGATGGTGGGCGATGCATCGATGAGTCCCTATGAAATTACGCATCCAGGTGGTTCGGTTGAACATTTCAACGAGGAATCGGGCGCCGTATGGATGAACCGCATCACCAGCACTTATCCGGCAACGGTCTGGCTGAACCCGGTCCCTGAGAAACAATGGGGCTATTCGCAGTCGACAAAGATCATCAAGGAATTGATGAATGACCGTATGTACCCGCTGACCCTGGGGGGGTTGGACGATGCGATGCGCGAACTAAGCCGCAAGCACGGACATTAATACAGCAGGAATTTACGGCGTTCTTCCAACCATTTGCGTTCATCGACTGACGTCATGGCATCAAATGCGTCCGCCGTACTGTGCGTTGAATCCACCCATTCGCGCAAGGCTGGGCCGCCATTGATGACATCGATGGCGAGCTTGCCGAATTCATATTCATACGGGAAGTCGCGCCACAGATCATAATCGGGGTACAGCCGCCGGATTGCCTTGAACGCAAGCACCTGCAACCGCCACGGCTGAAACGCCTGATGGTCATAGCTTGAACCCTCAGCATGAATGTGAACCCCGTGACACAATGTGTGGACATGCTTGTGGAACGTCGGCTCGAACCAGATTTCGCGCAAGGAGCAGCCGTTCAGCCATTGCGGCGCAAAACTTTGCATCTCGGCAATCACTTTGCGCGCATCGATGTCGGGCGCGCCGAAAATCTCCAGCGGACGCGTTGTGCCCCTGCCCTCGGACAAGGTGGTTCCTTCAAGCATCACCGTACCGGCATATGCGCGAGCCATGTTGATGTTGGGCGCGTTCGGGCTTGGATTGATCCACAGCCTGTCGGCCGGCCATCCAAAGCCGGGCGCGGCCTCCGGCTGATACCCATCCATGGCAATGACGCGATAATCGACATCGATACCATAATGGTCGATGAACCAGCTTCCTAGCTCTCCCAGCGTCAATCCATGCCGCATGGGCATCGGCCCCGCCCCTACAAAGCTTTCCCACCCAGATCGCAATGTGAGGCCCTCTACGGGGCGTCCAGCAGGGTTTGGTCGGTCAAGTACCCAGACGGCTTTATTGTGCTCAGCGGCGGCCTCAAGCATGTACAGTAATGTCGTGATAAACGTGTAAATCCGGCAGCCAAGATCCTGCATGTCGATCAATAGAACGTCGAAATTGTCCATCGAGGCCGGGGTCGGCCGCCGCACTTCCCCATACAGGCTGAACACAGGGATATTATGTACCGGATCCGTGAAATCCGGCGATTCCATCATATTGTCCTGTTTGTCGCCGCGCAGGCCGTGTTGAGGGCCAAAGGCGGCCGTGATGTTGACATCTTCCAGCGCCGCAAGCGCATCGAGCGCATGCGTCAGGTCGGCCGTCACCGACGCAGGATGCGCCAACAAAGCAACGCGTTGACCCTTCAGGGGCGCTTGCAAGGCGGGGTCAGACAGTAAGCGATCAATTCCGAATTTCATGCCGCGCTTGGTGCCTCCAGTTGCAGGGCAAAGCAATGCCTATGATGAAAATCCGGCTTGCCGGGCGGATGCGCCACTGCCCAATAAGATATGTCCCCAGATTTTGACACGATGACGGCGCTTATCCCTGCCAGAAGGTCGCTTGTGCGCCAGCCATCGGGCAGGACAATGGAAGCAGACAGAACGAATAGGCTTTCGTGGCATTCAGTCTGGATTACCAGGTCGGACGCCGCAGCGTCACTTGCACCTGCGCGATAGTCCCCAAATTCGTAAGCAGCCCATCGTCCAGATGGTGCGAAATTATACTCAAGATAGAAAGTTTCATTCAAACTACCGATAAATAGTTCAAAACACGTATTTTTCCATAGGCCGTCTGTCCTGTCCGGGTTTTCTGGCGTCGGTATTTCCACCAGATCAACTTGCCCGGAAACGCGGTAGACGATGTCGAGGGTCCCGTCAGGGACGCAAGCCAGGCGGGCGTCAACAGCCGTGATGCCGCCCGGGTCCGATTGCGGATGGCAGCGCAGTGAAATGTCATTCACCGAAATATTGGCCAATGTCGAAACTCCATGCTAGGCGCGGGCGCGTTATGACTGCTTATTCATCCGATCTCCTCCGCCTGCTTGATGCGCGTGGCTATATCCACCAGACAACCGACGCCGCTGCGCTTGATGCATTGGCTTCCAAAGAGATTGTGCCTGGCTATATCGGCTTCGATGCCACCGCGCCATCGCTTCATGTCGGAAATCTGGTATCAATCATGCTGCTTCGGCGTCTGCAACAGGCAGGACATAAGCCAGTCGTGGTCATGGGCGGCGGCACCACGCGCATCGGTGACCCAACCGGCAAGGACGAAGTCCGTAAAATGCTTACAGACGAGACGATTGAGGCCAATATAAATTCCATCCGGACCGGTTTTGCGCAGTTTCTGAAATTTGGTGATGGCCCTACCGACGCAGTCATGGTCAACAACCATGACTGGCTTGGCAAGCTTGGATATATTGAGCTGCTGCAGCAAGTCGGTGCGCATTTCACGATCAACCGCATGCTGACATTTGATTCGGTCAAGCTCCGGCTTGATCGCGAACAGCCGATGACTTTTCTCGAATTCAACTACATGATCCTGCAAGGTTATGATTTCCGTCATCTGAGCAAGAATTTGGGTGTGCGCCTGCAAATGGGCGGATCCGACCAATGGGGAAACATTATCAACGGCATGGAACTGACGCGCCGGATGGATGGCACTGAAGTGTTTGGCCTGACGACGCCCCTGATTACCAAGGCGGATGGTTCAAAAATGGGCAAATCGGTGTCGGGCGCAGTCTGGCTGAACCGCGAACAATTGCCCGATTATGATTATTGGCAGTTTTGGCGCAATACCGACGACCGCGATGTGGGCCGGTTCCTGCGCCTGTTCACAGACGTGCCGATGGACGAAATTGCCCGGCTTGAAGCGCTTGAGGGTTCGGAAATCAACAGTGCCAAGATTGCACTGGCGAACGCAGCCACCGCATTGTGCCGTGGCGCCGAGGCAGCCGATATGGCGGCGGAGACCGCGCGCAGGACATTCGAAGAAGGCACATCGGGTGACGACTTGCCGCAGGTCGAAATTTCTGCAGATATTTCCGTGATCGACGCGCTGGTTGCGCTCGGCTTTGTGGCGTCCAAAAAAGAAGCACGCCGCATGATTCAAGGCGGCGGCGCGCGTGTAGATGGCCTGGCCGTTACCGATGAGGATGCAATGATTCCGCAAGGTGGCGCGCCTGTCAAAATATCGGCAGGCAAGAAAAAACACGGTTTGATCAACTTCAGCTAGGCAGCACGCCTTTACCAATTGTTCGTAACTTGCCCGTAACGTGATGACTTATTGAACAAGTGCACGGGATGGCATGATATGGCGCAGGCCTTACAAGATACGGATATGGATTTACGCAGAGCGGCGCGTCACCGGGCCAACCATAAGGTCATCGCCGAAAGCAAGGCGCATGGCGACAAGAATATCCACATCGTTAATGTGTCGGCCCATGGCTTCATGATCGACAATAATCCTGGCTATGAACGCGGCGAGCGCGTGGAATTGCGCTTGCCAATCATTGGCCGAATTGAAGCGCTTGTGATCTGGACCGTCGAGAATCGCGCCGGGTTTCAATTCGAACGCGTCCTGCGTTTGCCTGACTTTCTGGCACTGCTGGAAAAAGTCGGCGCAAAGCCTCGCTAACCGCCACGCAAAGTAGCAACCCCCGCATCACGTTCAAACAGATATAAGGCAATCCGCGCCGCCTGACCGCGATTGCCCTCAAGTCCTCCATCACGATCCAGCAGCAAACGCGCGTCGTCCGCAGCGACGCCGATTAAGGCACGCACCTGCTCGGGCGTCGCGACGCGGAATGGATTTTCTCCTGATTGCCGCGTCCCCAACAATTCACCTGCGCCGCGCAGCTTGAGGTCCTCTTCCGCGATACGGAAACCGTCATTGGTCTCGCGCATCAACGCAAGACGCGCACGCGCGGTTTCGCCAATCTGTGCGCTGCGGACCAATATACACACGGATTTCTCGGACCCACGACCCACTCTTCCGCGCAGCTGATGCAACTGCGCTAGGCCGAAACGGTCGGCAGCCTCAATCACCATCAGACTGGCATTGGGCACGTCAACGCCGACTTCGATTACGGTGGTGGCCACCAGCAGCCTAGTTTCGCCAGCAACGAAGCGTTCCATCACAGCGTCTTTTTCAGGGCCGCGCATTCTTCCATGTACGACAGCAACCACATCGCCGAAACGCTGGCGCAGTTGCTCAGCCCTCTGTTCGGCAGCGGCAAGGTCGCTTTTGTCGCTTTCCTCGACCAAGGGGCAAACCCAAAATGCCTGCTTCCCGGCGGCCAAATGGCGCGCAACGCCATCAACCAGTTCTATCAGGCGGTCCTGCGACATCACGCGGGTTTCGACCGGCGTTCGTCCAGGGGGAAGTTCGTCCAATATCGAGCTGTCCATCTCACCATAAGCGGCAAGTGCAAGGCTGCGCGGAATTGGTGTGGCCGTCATCACCAGCAGATGCGGCACGCCCCTGCCCTTTCGCGACAGCATCAGCCGTTGGGACACGCCAAAGCGATGCTGTTCGTCAATCACCGCGACGGCGAGCGCTTTGTAGGTCACTGCTTCCTGGAAAATGGCATGCGTGCCGACCAGAATGTGAATCGAGCCGTCGGCAAGTCCCATCAGCGTTGCTTCGCGCATGCTGCCTTTTTCACGGCCTGTCAGAATGGCGATATTGATCGGCAGGCCTGACAGAAGCTTTTGCAGGCTGGCATAATGCTGGCGCGCCAGTATTTCGGTCGGGGCCAGCATCGCCGACTGCATGCCTGCCTCGACACCGCGCAACATCGCCATGAGCGCAACCATGGTCTTGCCTGCGCCCACATCGCCCTGCAGCAGACGCAGCATCGGGCGTGGCTGCGCGAGGTCGCCTTCTATTTCTGAAATGGCGCGCTGCTGAGCCCCGGTGAGCCCAAAAGGCAGTCGCAGCTTCGATACCAATGCACCATCGCCACGCACCGGCACAGCGGCCCTACGATCCATTGCAGCGCGGATAAGCCGCATCGCCAGCTGATTGCTGAACAGTTCATCATAAGCCAGCCTGTCGCGCGCAGCTTCGTCATCTCTCCTGTGCACGGCGTGAATGGAGCTCGACCAACCTGCCCAGCCCCTGCTCGACATTAAAGTTGGCTCGATCCATTCGGCGAGATCAGGCACGTCCTGCAGCGATGCGGCAGCCAACTGCCCCATGCGTTTGTTGGTAAGCCCGTCCGAAAGCGGATATACCGGCTCGGCCAGCCCGGGTGCGCTGTCACTGTCGATTGGCACGACATGATCGGGATGCACCATCTGTAGCTCGTCGCCATACCGGTCCAACTTGCCCGAGATGACGCGCTGTTCGCCCACA
>JANMJX010000240.1:0-25967 GCA_031371575.1 Sphingomonadales bacterium | reverse complement strand
CCCGGCACCAACCTCGCGAACAATGCCAGCGCCCTCATGTCCAAGCACCGACGGAAATATCCCCTCACTGTCAAAACCATCAAGCGTGTAAGCATCCGTGTGACAAATCCCGGTCGCCATGATTTCGACCAACACTTCGCCAGCCTTGGGTCCTTCTAACTCTAGCTCGACAATTTCCAACGGCTTTTTGGCTTCGAATGCAACGGCAGCGCGGGTCTTCATGGCAGGAATCCTTAACTTCTATCAGATTTGCGCGAATTTTATTTAAACACAATCGTGCGGTTGCCATTTAGCATCACGCGATGTTCCAGATGGAGCTTCACCGCGCGCGCAAGCACCCGGCTTTCGGTGTCTTGGCCTTGGGCGATTAAATCATCGACGGTGTCAGCATGGTCGACAATTGAAACGTCCTGCGTAATGATCGGCCCTTCGTCGAGGTCCGCGGTGACATAATGCGCGGTGGCACCGACCATTTTGACGCCCCGTTCATATGCCCGGTGATAAGGTTTCGAACCTTTGAAGCCCGGCAAAAAGCTGTGATGAATGTTAATCACGCGGCCATTGAGTTTGCGGCAAAGCTGGTCGGAAAGGACTTGCATATACCGAGCGAGAATTATGAGATCGACCTCCTGTTCTTCAACCATCGCAAGCAATGCGGCCTCTTGGTCCAATTTTGTTTCTGGCGTGATAGGCAAATGGTGAAAAGCTATTCCTTCATGCTCTGCGCGGCGCTTCCAGTTCAGATGGTTGGATACGATGCTTGTGACTTCCATTGGCAGCCGTTTCGTCGACGTTCGGTAGAGAAGGTCATTCAAGCAATGGCCGCCTTGGCTAACCATGATCATGGCGCGAAGTTTATTGCGTAAGTCGTGAAGGCGCCAGTCTAACCGAAACGCAGTTGCAACAGGCATAAACGCCGCGCTAAAGCTTTCGTGCGTCGTCTCGGACGGACAGGAAATGGCAACCCGCATAAAGAAACGGCCAGTGCTTGCGTCGCCATATTGCGAACTTTCCACGATGTTGCAATTCTGACTCGCGATGGAGTTGGCGACCGCCGCAACGATGCCTTTTCGGTCCTCACAGGCTATTAATAAAACAAAATCGGCCCCCATCAGCATCTTCAATCCCTATTCCCGTCACGCCGTCGGCCCGACTAGACTCCATATTCGACACAAACCACTGCGTTCTGCTTTATATTAGGTGTTCTAATCGCGACATGTAGATGATGTAATCGATTGAAGAATTTATTTTACCAATGACCAAAATTTGGTCAGTTGCTTGCAGGGGGCTGCAGTTTCAGTCTGCTTAGTGGAGAAGTGGAGCCCCCAGTGACGGGGGATGGTTGAGGGGGACGAGAATTGAAAGCTTATCTAAAAATTTCGACGGCGGCGCTCGTTCTTGCGTCGCTTGGTGCTGGTGTTGATCCTGCATTCGCGCAACAGGCGGCTGAAGAAAATGATCGTGGCATAGCCGAAATTGTTGTGACAGCGACAAGGCGCGAAGAGTCAGCCAATCGAGTTCCACTTGCAATTACCGCGTTGGGTGGTGACACGCTAAGCGATCTGAACATTACCAAATTCGATAAATTGATCGAATATCTACCTAATGTGCGCTCTGCTTCACGTGGTCCCGGTGCATCTTCAATTTTCATCCGCGGACTTTCGACCGATTCGCCGGGTTTGCAAATTGCCGGTACTGCCGGCGCGCAACCTACGGTGGCTTTGTACATTAACGATGCACCGGCGTCGCTTGTTGGACGTAATCTCGACCTGTACGCCGTTGATCTTCAGCGCGTTGAAGTAGTGGCAGGTCCGCAGGGCACCCTTTTCGGGGCAAGTGCGATGGGCGGAGCCGTCCGCTACATCACCAATAAGCCGAATACGAGCGAGTTTGAGGCAGGTTTCAACTCTAGCTACGCCTTTACAAAGGGTGGCGAGGAGAGCGTCGCCGGGGACGCATTCATCAACATCCCCATCTTCAAGGATAAGCTCGCGATTCGAGCTGTATTCTACACCGACCGGCAGGGCGGCTATATCGACAATGTAGCTGGAACATTCCAGATGCCGTTCAACGGTAACGTGGGCGTTGCTGGCAAATTGCCAACGGGCAATCCATTATTGGTCATGCGGGCAATTCAGTCGTGCCAAGCTACTGCAACCACCGCAGTTCCAAATTGCACTGGAAGCCTCTATCGGGCGCCGACCCGTCAGACCATTAACAATGATGCTTTTATCGAAGACAATTATAACGACGCAACGTATCGCGGCGGCCGCATTGCGCTGACCTGGAACGTTACTGACGATTGGTCTGTCGACCTCATGCACGTGCGCCAAGAACTCGATACCGATGGTGTGTTCGACTTCGAGCCTGACGTTGGTGACCTCAAGGTTACCAAGTTCAACGATAACTCACTGAAGGATCGCGTAAGCCTCTCGACATGGGCCGTGAACGGACGCTTGGGTGCGCTCGATCTGATCTACACAGGTTCGTTTTTGAAGCACCGTGCAACCCAAGTTGCTGATTATGCGGGTTATTCAAATATCGGGCTTTATCTGCCTTATTATGAGTGTGACCGCGGTGTTTATTATACTGCAGCTTATAACGGTAACATTGGCAACACGTGCTATGCTCCAAGCAAAAGCTATCAGGTTCGCAACCGGACCGAGCGCATGACACATGAATTCCGCGTCACAACGCCTGCCGACCAGCGGCTTCGTGGTACCTTTGGCTTGTTCTATGACGATAATAAATTGTTCGACAATACAGACTGGTCATATCTGCAAGAGGCTGCTGGCTTCATCTACCGTCGAGCGCCAAACGCCTCGGTAAACGCAAATGATAAAAGCGTTCGTCCTGTGAAAGTTGGTTTTTTCAATGACATACAGCGCAGGGATCGGCAGTTCGCCGCTTATGGCGAAGCTTCGTTCGATATTGTTCCTGACAAGCTGATACTCACCGGCGGCCTTCGTTATTATAACGAGAAGGCTTCGATCAACGGTTCGTCAAATGGCAGCTTTGGCGGGGCGAGAGGGGTCTATAACGCCGCTACTGGAACATACGCACCAGCAGCTACTCCGGTGTCGCTCTACAATGTGAGCGCCAACCTAAACGTGCTCTATGCCGACGCATCACCCGCCAAATATACGGGCGTCCTGTATAAGGCCAACCTTACATATCGACTTGACGAGACTTCGCTTATTTACGCGACTTATTCGGATGGTTTCCGTCCGGGTGGTTTTAACCGGCGTCCTTGCCGCGTACCAAGCGCGATTTGTCCCACCAATGCGGACTTTGTCCGTCTTGGTACTTATGTTCCGGATAAGGTGCAAAACTATGAAGTTGGTGGCAAATTTTCGCTCCTTGACCGTCGTCTACAGGTCAATTTCGCAGCTTATCAGATCGACTGGAGCAACATTCAGATCACCGTTTTCGATCAGAACATCTCAAACCAGACATTTACCACGAACCTCGTTGATGCAAGGATCAGAGGAATCGAGGGCGATGTAACGTGGCGCACTACGCCCGAATTGACGTTTAACAGCGCATTTTCGTACAATGACTCTGAACTGACGAAGTATCGGAAAAACACCACTGTGCTTCGCCCATTAGGTGGTCCGTTAGCGTTGAGTCCCAAATTCCAGTTCAATGCCCGCCTGCATTGGGAGAAGGAACTGTCCTCGGGTCTCACGCCATTTGTTCAAATTGGCTTGCATTACGTTGGTAAGAGCATCTCTGACGTCATCGACAATGTCGATATTCGCTACCAATCGTCCAACCCGACCCTTGGCTATGCGGCATCGATTCCTGTCACTTACAACGGAGTAACTGTCCGTCCAGGTGATGTGATTGTTCCAATCAAGGCAGCGCAAAACCTTGGTTCCTACACCACAGCTGGGGCCTCATTCGGCGTATCGAAGGATGAGTGGCGGCTTGAAGTGTTCGGTGACAACCTGACTGATGAACGTCCCGAGCTTTACAAGAGCGGGAATGACGGTGAACTTCGGACAACGACATCACGTCCGCGTACCATTGGACTCCGTTTTTCTTACAGGATATAAACACAAAGGCAGGGCGTCCGTAATTGCGCGGTGCCCTGCCGCAATTGCATTTCGGCATTGCATCTAGCTTACGAAGTGCGGCAGCATTCCCGCAAGCGTTCGTCACAAAATAGGAGAATTCGTGACAAATTCGGCGGAGGCCTTGCCAGAGACAATCGATGCCATGTTACGCGAGGCACGATTGCATTTGAAAAGCGCGCGTCTCGAACAAGCCGAGGCATTGTGCGCACAATTACTTACAATTTCGCTAGATAACATCGACGCTCTGTACACGCTAGCAGTGACCCAACGCATGCGGCGTCAAATTCCATCAGCGATGGTCACGTTGGACCGACTGATTGCCGTCGACCCCAGTTACGGTCGCGCATGGCAAGAGCGCGGACATTGCTTCCGCGATACTGGTCGTGCCGAAGATGCAGTCGCCGCATACCAACGTGCCGTGACCCATAATGGTGCGCTCGCGGCTAGCTGGCGCTTTCTTTCAGAATTGCACGATGCCGCTGGGCGGGACACACCCGCTAACTTTGCGCATGCACAATATGCGCATCTCTCTGCACTTCCGCCTGAGTTGTTGAGCGTCGCCAGCTTTATTCAGGAAGGGCGTATCTACAAGGCCGAGCAATTATGTCGCGCCTTCCTGCAACGCAACGGCCACCATGTTGAGGCTATGCGGTTGCTTGCCGACATCGGCATGAAATTTAACGCCTATGACGAGGCGGAGTTTCTGCTCGAGTCCTGCAAGGTTTTGGCACCCGACAATGTCAGCGCGCATTTTGATTATGTCAAAGTGTTGCGTAAGCGTCAAAAATTTGAACTGGCGCTCAGCGAAGCGTCAGAACTGCGCGAAAAAGAACCGGGTAATCCAGAATTCGAAATGCTTTACGCCAACGAAAATCTGGCGATCGGCAACTTCGATGAGGCGATGCTGATTTATGAGGCTCTGCTTGGGTCGATGCCAAATAATCCGGGCATAAATCTGACTTATGGCCATGCGCTGAAAACCGTTGGACGACAAAATGACGCAATAGCGGCCTATCGCCGTGCTTATCAGGTGCGGCCAGACTGCGGCGACGCCTATTGGAGCTTGGCCAATCTGAAAACGTACCGATTTGACGATGCGGAAATCGCGCAGATGCGGGAGCGACAGGCATCACCGATCACGGCACTTGATGACCGGTATCACCTATGTTTTGCGCTGGGCAAGGCGCTCGAAGACCGCAGTGAATATGGCGCTTCGTTCGAATATTATGAGTTGGGTAATCGATTGAAGCGTGAGGAGCTGAAATATGATCCAAGCAGGCTTTCGAACGAAATGCGGCTTCAACGCGAATTAGTGACTGCTGACTTATTTGGGAAATTTTTAGGGGCAGGCTGTCCGGCTAGTGACCCAATTTTCATCGTTGGGCTTCCGCGTGCGGGGTCTACACTGCTTGAACAAATCCTTGCCTCGCACAGTAAGGTTGAGGGGACGATGGAGCTACCAAATATTTTTGCATTAGCCTTCCGGCTCGACCGGCAAAGAGTCGTTGGTGAGGAACCAGAATACCCCGCCAATTTAGCGGAGTTGACACACGAAGATGTTGCCCGTTTTGGGGAAGAGTTCATTCGTGACACGCGCGTGTACCGAAAGCACGGTAAGGTATATTTTATTGATAAAATGCCGAATAATTTCCGTCACATTGGCCTCATTCACATGATTTTGCCGAACGCCAAGATTATTGATGCGCGCCGTGGAGCCATGGGTTGCTGTTTCAGCGGATTTAAGCAGCTTTTCGCCGAAGGTCAGGAATTTACCTATGGGCTTGAGGAAGTCGGCCAATATTATACCGATTATGTGTCGCTCATGGACCATTGGGACACCGTGTTGCCCGGCAAGATACTGCGTGTCCGGTATGAGGATGTCGTGGCTGATCTCGAAACACAGGTCCGGCGCTTACTCGAATATTGCGAGCTTCCTTTTGAAGAGGCTTGCCTCAATTTCCATCGGACCGAGCGTGCGGTTCGTACCGCGAGCTCCGAGCAGGTGAGACAACCCATTTTCAAAAGCGGAGTCGATCAGTGGGAGCATTTTAGCGATTTCCTCGGTCCGCTGCGGAAAAAACTAGGGCCGGAGTTGGCCGCAACCTGAGGGGGTATTTTATGGCGAGCCAATCACCGACCGCGCCGGTCAATGCCGATGAAGTCTCCACGCTGGGGCAGCGTTGGTATGTTTTGTTCATCATGATGCTCGCTTATACGATCAACATAGCCGATCGCTATGTGATGTCGACGGTGCTTGAACCGATCAGGCTTGAACTTGAACTAACAGATAGCGGCGTCGCGTTCTTAACCGGGGTTTCCCTAGCGTTGTTTTATGTGACGATGGGTATCCCGCTGTCGTGGATCGCCGATCGCTATAACCGCAAAAATTTGCTGGCATTCTCGGTTGCTGTCTGGTCGGCAATGACCGCTTTGTGCGGTATGTCGCACGGCTATATGCAGTTGTTGCTGGCGCGCATTGGCGTTGGAATAGGTGAAGCTGGCGGCACGCCATCAAGCAATTCTATCGTCGCCGATTATTTCCCGGCCAGCCGCAGGGCCATGGCGATGACCATTTTTGCCTTGGGTGCACCCATAGGTGCATGGCTCGGCGCCGATATGGCTGGTGCCGTCGCCGCCGAATATGGATGGCGGTATGCGTTTTTCGTTCTGGGTGTTCCAGGTATTATACTCGCGCTGATTATCTTTTTTACTATTAAGGAGCCTGCACGCGGGCGCCTGGATGCTGTTTCGGATCTGGCAGCGCCGCCAATCCTGGAAACTTTGAAATTCTTGTGGTCACAAAAAGCGGCTGTGCACGCAATGATGGGCAGCGGACTTTCAGCTTTGTGGGGATGGGGGCTCATGTGGTTCACACCTACCTTCATTCAGCGAACTTACGGGCTGGATGTCGGAGAGGCAGGCGCTGTCGTAGGGCCAATCCATCTAGTGATGGGAATTGCGGCTTCATTGTTTACGGCTTGGCTTGTAGCTCGCCCCGCCTATCATGACCCGCGCAAAATTTTGCGTTTGTTGGCCGCTGTCACGGCGATTGCGACGGTGCCGTCGATTGTTGCGTATTGGACCAATTCGCTTAACGTTGCGACCGCTATGTGGTGGATTTTTATTCCAGCCATTTATTTCTACATTGGTCCGGCTTTTTCACTGGCCCAAAACTTGGCCCCGCCAAAAATGCGAGCGATGTTTATTGCCGTATCTTTGTTGATTGCAAATGTATTCAATTTGATTGTCGCACCTCAAGGCGTAGGATTGTTGAGCGACTTTTTCGCGGGACCAGGAGGTGCAGATGCTGCCTCGCTCAGGTTGGCTCTGCTTGTTTTGGCACCAACAGGTTTTTGGGCGGCATGGCATTACTGGCGCGCTGAAAAATATATTATCGAAGATCAGAAAAGAGCTGTTGGTTATGTCTGAATTGCCATTGAAATCTTACATCAACGGGGCCTGGGTTCTGCCCGCAACCTCGACTGCGACCGTTGAAGCAGTGAACCCGGCAACAGAGGAAATCTGCGCTATTGTTGCCGTTTGTGGGCACGACGATGTAGACTTAGCGGCAAATGCTGCGCGGGCTGCGTTTGATGGCTATGCAGCGACTACGCTCGACCATCGCATTGCGTTGGTTGAAAAACTGATCGCTATTTTCGAGCGTCGCTACGACGAAATGGTCACCGCTATATCGACTGAGATGGGCGCACCTTATGATTTGTCTTACAACGCGCAGGCGGAATGCGGGCCCGGCCATTTGAAGGCAACGATTGTCGCTGCCCGCGAAATGGAATGGGAACGTTCAATTGGAAGCAACGCCCGGTTGGTACGTGAACCCATTGGTGTTTGTGTTCTTATTACACCGTGGAATTGGCCAATTAACCAATTGGCCGCTAAAGTTGGTCCTGCACTCATTGCGGGCTGCACAATGGTGCTAAAGCCTAGTGAAATCGCACCATTATCGGCGCAATTGTTTGCCGAATTTATTGATGAGGCAGGCTTCCCGAGCGGTGTGTTCAACATGGTGCATGGCACTGGCCTTGCCATCGGCGACGCGTTGACGAGCCATCCTGAGGTCGACATGATCTCTTTCACCGGATCAACGCGGGCGGGTATTCAGGTTGCGAAATCTGCTGCCGACACTGTCAAGCGCGTGTCGCAGGAACTGGGCGGCAAATCTGCAAATGTCGTGTTTGCTGATTCCGATCTGGAGGCGTCGGTGAAGCGCGGCGTCCTGCACTGCTTTGAAAATGCCGGCCAATCTTGCAACGCGCCGACGCGGATGCTGGTCGAGGCATCGGCCTATGACGCCGCGGTGGAAATCGCTGCGCGCACTGCACAAAATGCGAAGCTCGGCGATCCTATGGAAAAGGGACCACATTTCGGGCCAGTCGTCAGCAAATTGCAGTTCGACAAAATACAGCGCCTCATTCAGGTCGGGATTGACGAAGGTGCGCGAGTTGTCGCTGGAGGCACCGGGCGGGCAGATGGTTTCAATCGCGGTTATTATGTGAAGCCCACCATTTTTGCCGGCGTGCATAATAAAATGGAAATTGCGCAGGAGGAAGTGTTCGGACCTGTTTTGGTCATGATCCCGTTCAAGGACGAGGCCGAAGCTATCGAGATTGCCAATGACACGCCATATGGTCTGGCGGCTTATGTACAAAGCGGCGATCTGGAACGCGCCCGCCGTGTATCGCGCCGGATGCGTGCAGGCGGTGTAAGCATTAACGGTTCGGGCCAGGATTATGCGTCCCCCTTTGGCGGTTACAAACAGTCCGGTAACGGGCGTGAATGGGGTGAATGGGGTTTGCATGATTTCCTTGAAATCAAAGTCATCAACGGCTTCGAAGGATGAAGTTAACCGACATCGAAACCTTCGTCGTCGGCAACCCGCCGCCGCATTTTGGTGGGCGCTATTTTGTCTTTGTCAAACTGACGACCAACAGTGGCGTGTCGGGAATCGGTGAGGCGTATTGCGTCCCGTTTGAACCGCATCTGGTTGCCAAGATGATCGAGGATGTGTTTGCGCGGTACGTCGCAGGCAATGACCCGCACGATATCGAAACGATGTGGCGAAGGGTTTATTCCAGCGGTTTTACGCAGCATCCTGATTTGACCCTGATGGGGGTTTTGTCAGCGCTCGAAATGGCATGTTGGGACATCGTTGGTAAGGAGGCGAATAAGCCGGTTTATAAATTGCTTGGCGGGCAGGTGCATGAAAGACTGCGTGCCTACACCTATATCTATCCCCGGCCCGGTGACAAAAAAGACGTCTATAACGACCCCGATCTGGCGGCAGAGCGATCAGCGGAATATTTGGCCCAAGGCTTCACCGCGTTGAAATTTGATCCTGCAGGTCCTTACTCGGCGTTTGATGGACGACAATTGTCGTTGGAGGCGCTTGATCTATCCGAACGGTTTGCAAAGTCTTTGCGCGAAGCAGTGGGTATGAAAGCTGACCTCTTGTTTGGCACGCATGGTCAAATGACGGCAGCAGGCGCAATTCGGCTGGCTAAACGCCTTGAGCCTTATGACCCATTATGGTTGGAAGAACCCGTGCCGCCCGATGCGCCTGATGAAATGGCCAAGGTCGCAAGAGCAACGTCTATTCCCGTTGCCACAGGTGAACGGCTGACCACGAAATATGATTTCGCGCGGCTGCTGCGTGCGGGTGCGGCGGCGATTTTACAAATGAACCTCGGCCGGGTCGGGGGCATTTTGGAAGCAAAGAAGATTGCCGCGATGGCGGAGGTTGATCATGTTCAGATTGCGCCGCATCTATATTGTGGACCAATTGTCGGCGCGGCCAATATCCAGATTGCGACCTGTTCGCCAAATTTCCTTATCCTCGAAAGCATTGAGACGTGGGGCGGCTTCCATACTGAAATTTTGAAATCGCCCATCCGTTTCGAGGAGGGACATGTCATCCCGTCAACTGCGCCGGGCTTAGGAGTCGAATTGAACGAAGATGTTGCGCGCGCCAATCCCTACACGGGCAATATGCTTCATCTCGAAATGACGCAGCACCCAGTTCAGTGACTGAGGAATTCGACTATATCATCGTCGGCGCAGGCACGGCGGGTTGTGTACTTGCCAATCGTTTGACCGAAGACGGAAAATATAGCGTCTTGTTGCTTGAGGCAGGCGGCAGCGATCGGTCCATCTGGATTCAAATGCCCATTGGCTACGGCCGCACCTTTTTCGACAAGCGGATCAACTGGATGTATGATACCGAGCCAGTTGAGGCGCTTGGCGGCAGGCGGAGCTATTGGCCACGCGGCAAGGTGATTGGCGGTTCGGGTTCCATCAATGCCATGGTCTATGTGCGCGGGCAGCCGCATGATTTCGATGACTGGGAAGCATTGGGCAACAAAGGCTGGGGCTGGGACGATGTGTTGCCCTTTTTCAAAAAGTCAGAGGACTTCGACTGGCACAGTGCGTATCACGGCCAAGGCGGGCCGCAGCATGTCACAGATATCTCGCCATTTGCACATCCCATCTGCAGCAGCTTTATCGAGACTGCGCAGACATTGGGTTTTCCGGCCAGCAATGATTTCAACGGCTGTCAGCCAGAGGGTGTGGGATATTATCAAATCAACACACGTGGTGGTTGGCGCGCATCGACAGCGAATGCGTTTTTGCATCCGGCGCGAAAGCGCAAGACGCTTAAGCTCCAGACACTGGCGCATGTTTCGCGAATATTGTTCGAGGGAATCCGCGCGGTAGGTGTTGTTTACACATGCAAGGGCATGAGCGTAGAGGCCAAGGCGCGGCGCGAAGTCATTCTCTCGGGCGGCGCGATTAACTCGCCTCAATTGTTAATGCTGTCGGGTATCGGGGAAGCAAACCAACTGAAAAATGTCGGCATTGAGCCATTAATTGATGCAAACGCAGTGGGCCGCAATTTGCAGGACCATATTGCCGTCTCCTATTTTTACAAAGTCCGCACCGCAACGTTGAACGATATGCTCCACCCATTGCTGGGAAAAATAAGGGCCGGTTTACGTTATATGGCTGACCGAGCAGGGCCGCTGTCGTTAAGCGTTAACCAAAGCGGCGGATTTGTGAGGAGTGATTCGACCAAAAAGCACCCTAATCTGCAACTGTACTTCAGTCCGGTCAGTTACACTAAGACCCCGTTGTCAGAACGCAAACTGCTGAACCCCGATCCATTTTCGGCATTTTTGCTTTCGCATAACCCCTGCCGTCCGACCAGCCGGGGGCACATTTCCCTGACGTGTTCGGATTCTTCCCAATATCCAGCCATCCATCCGAATTATCTGGCAACACAAGCAGACATTGACGACGTGTTGGCTGGCAACCGAATTCTCCGCCAACTCGCGACAACCAAGCCGCTCGCTGATATAATCACCGAGGAGCTCATCCCCGGCGCCAATGTCGATAGTGATGAGGGATTGTTGGCCGATTTTCGTGCCCGTGCCGACACGGTATATCACCCCACGAGTACGTGCATGATGGGGACGGATCCTGCCACTTCAGTGGTTGATGCCCGCCTACGCGTACACGGCGTTGAGGGCTTGCGGGTTATCGATGCATCGGTGTTCCCGACTATTACATCAGGAAATACAAACGCACCAACCGTCATGGTAGCTGAGAAAGGGGCTGCGATGATTTTGGAAGACGCAAAACTGATACGTTAATTTAATTTACCAGTCCTTTTCTGCTGTGCTATCCAAATGGGACAGCGCGAATCCGGGGAGGGAGTGGCGATGCATCCAAAGATCGACCTTAAGCAATTGCCGCCTTTAAAAGCACTCAAAGGCTTTGAAGCCGCGACCCGCCACCAAAGTATCCGCGACGCTGCCGATGAGCTTTGCCTCACGCACCCTGCGGTCAGTCATCAAGTTCAACTTATCGAAGACGCTCTTGGCGTAACATTGTTCGTTCAAGAAGGACGTCACATTGTTTCTACCGAAGAGGGCAGGGTGCTTTACCCTTATGTGCGGGCTGCGTTTGAATCGCTGCTGGAAGGCGTCGAAGAGGTTCACCGTAATGCTCTCAACAAGCCGCTTCGCGTACAAACCTATGTAACGGCATCCATCCGATGGCTTGCCAAGCGGGTACCGCAGTTTTTAGCCGATCATCCTGAAATTCAACTGACGCTGAATACGTGCGCGGTTGAATGGGATTTCGACGATGTGCATGCAGATGTTGGGCTGGTCTATTGCGCAACCGAACCTGACCCGGCCAAGTTTCATTGGGTACCGCTTTATGAATATGCGCTGTTCCCAGTATGTAGTCCTGAGGTAGCCAAGGCCATGGGCCGGGATATTAGCCCGCCACGATTGATGACCAAACCTCTCGTTGCCATTTACACTGAGGTGCAAAATTGGGAAACATGGTTTGCTTCAGCAGGAGCTGAGTTCGAGCCCGCCGTGCCCTACCTGATGGTTGATACCTTGGCTGTTGCGTTGGAAATGGCGCTTAACGGCGAAGGGATTGCGTTGGTCAATGGCCCTTTCGTTGATCAGGATTTAGCGGCTGGGCGTCTGGTGCAGCCTATCGCCCATAAGGCTCTCTGTCCTGGCGCATGGGGCCTCATTTGCCGCAAGGATATGAGAGAAAATCCACGCATCCGTACTTTCATGGATTGGATGTGCAAAAATGTTGCTGATAGCCGGTCGGAGGTCACGGCCGTTTAGCGTCTGGGAACCACCTCGTAACCTGGCTCTTCGGGTTCATCATCGACCATATCGGCAGGGAAGCCAGTACCCAGAACCTTTATACCCAGCGGCTCTTCGTAGCGGCGGATGATATTTGGTGAAAATTCGCGAGGACCATAAGCTTCCTCACCCTCTTTGAATATTTTGACGATGAGCGGCGATAATTCGACAGGTACATGAGCAGCATGAGCAATTTTGTTAAACAGGCCGACGTCCTTGCTGACAAGGTCCATCGTAAAGTTGATGTCGCGGCTTCCGTTTAAAATCACCTGACTTTCGGTTTCATGGACGAAGCTATTGCCCGATGAAATTCGGATAGCTTCATATGTTGTGTTCATATCGAGGCCGATGGCCTTGCACGTGGTCAGCGCCTCAGCCAGGGCAACAAGATGCACTGTGCAGAGATAATTGGTCATTACCTTCAGTTGCGATGCGGTCCCCAAATCGCCTGTGTGCAATATGCGGCGTCCCATTGTTGTCAAAACGGGCAGAACAAATTCAAACGCGGCACGCGGTCCGCCTGCAAAAATTGCGATATTGCCCGTATCGGCACGGTGACAGCCGCCGGAAACTGGACATTCTATAAACATCGCGCCATGCGCTTCGACGAGCGCGCCCAATCGGATGACTTCGCTATAATCGGTGGTGCTCATTTCAAGCCACACTTGCCCGGGACGCATGACTTGTAAAAAGCCATCTTCGCCCTCGGCCACGGCCGCACTGGCGGCGGGCGATGGCAGGCAGGTGACGATCAAATCGACAACTTCGCCCAATGCTTTGGGTGATGCAGCCGAAGACGCGCCGCGCGCGACATATTCGGCAACAAGCATTTCATCAAGATCGCGGACAGTCACGTCATGTCCGTTCCGGATCAGGCTACCCGCCAATTTCCCGCCGACATTGCCAAGGCCGATAAAACCTATTTTCATCATTACACCCAGTTAATTTCCAAGAAGTGTTACACACCAGTTGAAAAAGCTAGAGCGCCGTCGATGCAAGGCCACAATTGAAAAATTTGGCCGATTGGGTGAATTATTTTGCTATTCGCAAGGTTAGGAAGGCGAGACTGGTTACTTCAGCGCACGTCGTACCCAAGCTTAGCAGATAAAGCATCTGCAAGCCGGGATCGGGCAAGGGCGCACACAAGTTTACGGTCAGCAAGCGCGCTGGGGTCGAACGGCTCTAGAAAATGCACCCCAACATCGTAACTGCCGGGCCTTGTAAAAGCGCGCCATGCACTCTCCCAACCCGTTTCTTCGCCCAACCAAGCTATTTCTGGCCCGTGATAACCGAAATCGAGCAACACAGGTTGAATCATCATTGGTTTGGGTGGCGGCGCAAGCGTTGCAAACAGTGATTGTTTGAACGGTAATAACCCACGGCCATCGGATGTTGTGCCTTCTGGAAACAGCGTTACTGACCAATTCTCTGCAATCGCTTCGCGCAGTTCTGCCACTTGCTGCGCGACGTTTTGTTTTTCCGTACGGCTGATAAAAATAGTGCGGTTCAGCTTGGCGAGCCAACCAATCACTGGCCAGTTGCGAACACCATCCTGCGCCACAAAAGCAGAACCGGTAATCCCGGCCAAGATCGGAATATCGTGCCACGATAAATGGTTGGCGACAAAGAAAACATCTCTTCGCCTCGGATTTCCATAAACCGTCACACGTGCGCCCATTGCACGCGCGCAAATGCGCATGAACAACATCGCCCAAGGCGAAGGCAGTTTCAGCAGATGCCACACGAGGTGAAGCGGCAACAATATCAACAGCGGCAGTGCAATCCACAATAGCCGGAAGGCACAGAGCGTATAGGCCTGCAAATCTAATTTTGGGATCGAAATGGAAATGGCCGTCATCGGGCTTCGCTTTGCTATTAAGACAACATCTCAGATGTCCAGCGCCTAGTTGAAAACTGTGACTATGCCGTGACGGTCCAAGGGTGCATTATTCGGCGATGACGTTTCTGCGCGGCTAGGCAAAATACTTCACCGCTTTTTCAAACGAAGATCATCCCAACTGGCATCGGCGACCCACCCCCCGTCCACGGGCAGGCTAACGCCGTTTATGAAGCTATCGTCATGCGCAAGAAACGCGATGGCGCGTGCAACATCCTCTGGTTTTGCAAAACGGCCCATGGGAACGCGGTTGATGATATCTGTGTCGGAATAAGCGCCCGAACCCTGGTCCGCCTCGTCCATTTCAGTTTTGATCCAGCCGGGACATACCGCATTTACGCGCACGCCGCGACTGCCCCATTCCGCAGCAAGTGTCCGTGTTAACCCGATCAGCCCGTGTTTTGAGGCGTTATAAGCCGAACGGTCGATGACACCGTGTAGGCCAGCAATCGAGGCGACGTTGACAATATTGCCTCGCCTACGTGCAAGCATTTGCTTGCCAATTTCCCGGCACAATAAAAACGGTCCGGTCAGATTGATGTTCATGACGTGTTGCCATTGGCCGAAGCTGGTGTCTTCGGCGGGGCATATCAGGCTGATACCGGCATTATTGACAAGGACATCGACCGCTATGTGCTCGCGCGCAACTTTTTTGGCCAGTTCGGTAACGAAAGCTTCTGATGAAATATCACCGGATAATCCGGATACGCTTCCACCAAGTGCGGAAAGTGTGCCGATTTGCGCATCAAGCGGCTGCAAATCGGTCATGACGACATGATACCCCGTTTCGGCAAACAACTTGGCAGTCGCATAGCCGACCCCTTGTGCAGCACCTGTAATCAATACAATCCGCATAATTTAGCTTTCACGTTATGATTTTTCCCGGAGTTCCTTACAGCCACTGGCCATTGTCATTCAAAAATTTTTTTAACCGGTCCCGTCATATTCCCCATTTGTGCCTTACCGCAAACCCGCCCTAAGGTTCAGACGGTATAAAGCTTCAAGGAGCAAAGATCTCATGCAAACATCGGCGCGGGTTGTCATCATTGGTGGCGGCATAATGGGGGCTTCGTTGCTGTACCATCTCGCTGAGCTTGGCTGGACAGATTGCCTGTTGATTGAAAAGGACGAGCTTACTTCCGGCTCCACTTGGCACGCCGCTGGGCAATGCCCAAACATAACTGGAAGCTATAATCTTGCCAAAATGCATGCCTACAGCAATGAACTTTATCCAAAGCTCGAAGGGCTGACTGGGCAATATGTAAGCTGGCACAAATCCGGTGGAATTCGCCTCGCAACGAACGAGCGTGAATTGGCTTGGATGCGCTACATTGAGGGGTTTTCCAAGATCATAGGTTTTGAAATGGAGATTATCCCGCCTGAGGAAATTCTGCGCCACAACCCGTTCATGACACTTGACGGTGTTATCGCAGGCGCGCGCACGACTGAAGACGGGCACGCTGATCCGTCAGGCATCTGCAATGCGCTTGCCATCGGTGCAAAAAATATGGGCGCAAAGATTGTGCGCAAAAACCGCGTGACCGGGCTGACCCAATTGCCAACTGGCGAATGGGATGTTGAGACCGAAAAAGGCAAGATACGCGCTGAAATCGTCGTAAATGCAGCAGGTTGTTACGCGCGCCAAATCGCGCAAATGGCAGGCGTTGATATTCCTATTATCAATATGGAACATCATTATGTCGTCACCGACCCGATTCCCGCCTTTAAGGATCGTGACGAAGAAATCCCCGTCATGCGCTGCCCCCATGTTTCGGGCTATTTCCGGCAGGAACAGAAAAGCGGATTAATTGGCGTATACGAAAAAACAGGTTTGGCCGAGGCATGGGCACCGCGCGGCGGACACCCTGAATGGGATTCAACAAGCGAGCTGTTCGCCGAAGATTTGGAGCGGATTGCTCCATGGCTTGAGCGCGCGATTGAACGGATGCCGATTTTTGGCGAGGTTGGCCTGAGGCGCTTTGTCAACGGCGCGATCCCGCATACTCCCGATGGCGGCCCGTTATTGGGACCGGCCGTGGGACTAAAGAACTTCTGGCATTGTTGCGGCACTAGCTTTGGTATTGCGCAAGGCGGCGGTGCTGGCAAATATATGGCACAATGGATGGTCTTTGGTGATGCCGACATCAACATGACAGAGTTCGACCCGCGCCGTTATGGTCCCTATGCCGACGAAAATTACAGCCGCGATAAGGTTTTTCTGGATTACCGGATGACATTTACAACCCGGCTTCCGGGCGAAGAGGAACCGGACGGTCGCCCTCAAAAGACAAGCTCATTATACGGCAAATTACTGTCGGCCGGAGCCATTTATGGCGAAACCTATGGATGGGAGCGGCCGAAGTATTTCGCGCTTGATGGGGCAGAGGAACAAGGCGGCTACCAACGCACCGATAGCTTCGACGCTGTTGCCGCCGAGGTGAAAGCTGTTGCGGAACGCGTCGGCGTGCTCGATCTATCTGGCTTTGCCAAATATGACGTATGCGGGCCCGATGCGGAGACCTTCCTCAATCGTATTTGCGCCAACCGTATGCCAAAGAAATTGGGCGGTATAGGATTGGTGCACCCCTTGTCGGTGCAGGGCCGTATCTACGGCGAAATGACGGTGACACGCTTTGCCGATGATCATTTTTATTGCCTGTCGGCGGCCGCAGCTGAGCAACGCGATTGGGATTTGTTGATCCAAAGCAAATTGCCGCATGAGGATGTAACTATCCGCAATTTGACGATGGACCTAGGCGTTCTGGTGATGAACGGTCCACGTTCGCGCGAGGTGTTGGCAAAGCTGACCAATACCGACCTGACTAATGAAAGTTTCCGCTGGTTAAGCGGTCAGGAAATCACAATCGCAGGCATAAAAATGCGTGCGCTTCGCGTTTCGTATGCAGGTGAGCTTGGATGGGAATTGCATCCGGCCATGGAAAATCTTGCCGCGCTTTATGATGCCGTTTGGGATGCTGGGCAGGAATATGGCATCGTCAATTACGGGCTTTACGCCGCAAATACTATGCGGGTTGAAAAGGGTTACAAGGCTTGGGGTTCCGAACTCACCAACGAATTGACAATGATTGAGGCCGACATGCCGCGCTTCATCAATTTCAGCAAGGATGACTTCGTTGGCAAGCAAGCGACACTGGATGCGCCCGACCGCTTGCGCATTGTTTATGGTGAGGTGGACGCCGCCGATGTCGACGTGCGAGGTGCAGAGCCATGTTTGATCGGCGACCATTGCATTGGCCTCACCACATCGGGGGGTTATGGCCACCGCGTTGGCAAAAGCCTTTTCTTTGCTTGCGTGCCGCTTGAAAATGCAGCGCCAGGGTCGCGTTTTGATATCATGCTGCAGGGTGAACGGCGCGTTGGGACGGTGCTTGAGCATCCCGCCTACGATGCCGATAACGTCAAGATGAAGGTGTAATTCAGTGGCTGAACTCCCCAAAAATACGAAGGTCGTCATCATCGGTGGCGGCGTCATCGGTTGCTCGATTGCCTATCATCTGACCAAGATTGGTTGGGACGATGTGGTGTTGCTTGAACGCAAGCAATTGACCAGCGGAACGACGTGGCATGCTGCTGGGCTGGTTGGGCAATTGCGCCCTTCGATCAACATGACCAAGCTGGCGAAATATACAGGCGAGCTGTATCGTGGACTTGAGGCAGAGACCGGCCAGGCCACCGGATATCGCCAGTGTGGGTCCATCTCAATGGCTACCAATCACGAGCGGTTCGAGGAATTAAAGCGCAGCGCCTCCATGGCGAAGGTGTTCGACCTGCCGGTCCATGTGGTGACGCCACAGGAAATCAAAGATCTTGCCAACATCGTTAATGTCGATGATGTCGTTGGCGGCATTCACATTCCGAGTGATGGCTATGCCAATGCGGTAGATATCACGCAGGCACTCGCCAGAGGTGCGCGTTCCGGCGGCGCAAAAATATTTGAAAATACCAAGGTCACGAAAATTCGCCAAAATGGCGACCGCGTTACTGGGGTTGATACTACCGACGGTTCGATTGATGCCGATTATGTCGTGATATGCGGAGGCATGTGGACGCGCGACTTGGCGGCAAGCGTTGGCGTGGCTGCCCCATTGCATGCTTGCGAGCATTATTATGTGCTGTTTGAAGGGGTGGAAGGGATCGACAACACGCTCCCCGTCCTGCGCGATTATGATTATTGCGGATATTATAAATATGACGCAGGCAAGCTGTTGGTCGGCGCGTTTGAACCTAATGCGCGGCCATGGGGCATGGACGGGATTTCCGAAGATTTCTGCTTTGACGAAATCGCGGGCAGCTTTGAACATTTTGAACCGTTGTTGCTTGATGCGATGCGCCGTGTTCCTGCGCTTGAAAAGGCTGGTATCCAGAAATTCTTCTGCGGTCCGGAAAGCTTCACGCCCGATGTGCGTTATCATCTCGGTGAAAGCGCTGAATTAAAAGGCTGCTTCGTCGCTGCTGGCCTCAACTCCATCGGTCTTCAATCAGCAGGCGGCGTAGGCAAGGTTATGGCGGACTGGATCCGCGATGGCATTCCACCGGCAGATCTTTGGACAGTCGATATCCGGCGCAACATGCCGTTTCAGATTAACCGGAAATATCTGCGAGAGCGGGTGACAGAGAGCCTCGGGCTTTTGTACGCGACGCATTATCCCTTCAAGCAATATGAAACCGCACGCGGTGTCCGTCGTTCTGCGATCCACGACCGGCTGGTCGCGGCTGGCGCATGTCATGGCGAGGCTTATGGCTGGGAACGGCCAAACTGGTATGGCGAACCCGGTACCGTGCCGAAATATGAATATAGTTATGGCCGCCAGAACTGGTTTGAAGCCAACGCCGCGGAATGCAAAGCCGTACGTGAGGCGGTTGGCCTCTTTGACCAAAGTTCATTCGCCAAATTCCGGCTTGAAGGCCGCGACGCCATGGCTGTTCTTAACCGCGTCTGTGCAAATGACGTTGATGTCGCGCCGGGCAAGCTCGTCTACTCGCAGTGGTTGAATGAAAAAGGCGGGATTGAAGCCGATTTGACCGTCACGCGCTTGTCGGAAACCGCCTATTTGATCGTCACAGGGGCCGAGACCGAGATCAAGGATTTCAACTGGCTCAAACGTCATACCCCCAATGACGCGCATGCTGTCCTTACTAACGTGTCGTCTGGCATGGGCGTTATTTCAATCATGGGGCCAAATTCCCGCGATTTACTTCAATCGATTTGCCCTAATGATTTGTCGCACGAAGCGTTTCCGTTTGCGACATCGCAGGAGATCGAACTTGGCTATGCAGTCGTTCGCGCATCGCGGATAACCTACGTCGGTGAATTGGGTTGGGAATTATATGTTCCGACCGATTTTATGACTGGCGTGTATGACGAGATTGTCGCAGCAGGCGCGTCCTTTGGCCTGAAACATTGCGGCTATCATGCGCTCAACGCGCTTCGCCTGGAAAAGGCCTATCGACACTGGGGCCATGACATCACCGACGAAGATACGCCGCTGGAGGCTGGCCTTGGCTTTGCGGTCAAGATGGACAAAGTCGGCGGGTTTATAGGGCGGGAGGTTTTGCTAGCGCAAAAGCAAGCTGGCCTGAAGCAGCGCCTTGTGCAGTTTCTGTTAAAGTCGCCCGAACCCATGCTCTATCATAACGAACCCATTTGGCAAGGCGGCCGGATTGCTGGATATATCCGCTCGGGAATGTACGCCCACACCCTCGGAGGCGCTTGCGGGCTTGGCTATGTCGATGCCGCAGATGGAGGCGTAGTCGGGCCCATTGGGCCTGATGATTATGAGATCGAGATTGCTGGTGTTCGGTATCCAGCGACGGCTTCGCTCAAACCACTTTATGACCCTTCAAATGCGCGGATCAAAATATAATGACCGAAACATCACATGCCATCATGCAGCATCTCGCGGCAAAGACGCAGGTAGGGTACAGCTTTGATCAGGAGTTTTACACGAGTGATGCAGTGTTCAAGGCTGATTTTGACCAAGTCATCAGCCAGAAATGGCTGCTGGCTGGCCATGTATCACGCATTCCCAACAAGGGCGATTATTTCCTGTTTCGCGTTGGCAATGAACAAATCATCGTCATCCGCGAAAATGCAGATAGCGTACGCGCTTTTTTCAACGTCTGCCGCCATCGTGGATCGATCATTTGCCAGTCGGAAAGCGGCAATGCGCCCCGGTTGGTCTGCCCCTATCACGCCTGGACTTTCGGTCTTGACGGACGTCTGATTTCAGCCCGGCTGATGCCCGAAGATTTTAACAAAGCAAAAAACAGCCTGTTCGCCTGCCACATCCGCGTGTTCCATGGCCTTATCTTCATCAATATGAGCGAGGATGAGCCAGTAGATTTCGACGCGACCTTCGGCGATATGGGCGCAATTCTGGACTATCATGGTTTCGCTGACGCGCGGATCGCTCATGCAGGCAGCTACCCCACGACTGCAAACTGGAAGCTGGTGGTAGAGAATTTCTTTGAGTGCTATCATTGCATACCTTCACATCCGGAATTTTGCTCAATGCATGCGTCGGAATCGATTGTAGCCGTTGGCGCTGGGCCAAGTTCTGGACCAGTTGATGCAATCGCCAGCTTCGCGCCTAAGTTACAGGCATGGGAAGAGAGCGCTGCCGCCGTGGGTCGGCCGGTCGGTACCATAGATGATGCACCCAACAGCAGTCACTTGCGCCTGCTGATGCAACGAATGAATAAGGACGGATGGGCTTCGGAAACGCAAGATGGTTCTGCGCCCGCGCCACTCATGGGCAAGCGGATTAAAGCAGATGGCGGACGGATGCACTTAAGCTTCAGTCCATTCAGCCAGATTGTTGCAGACGACCATTTCGCAATCCTGTTCCAGTTCACGCCGCGTGGCGCATTGGGAACTGATGTCGAGATGATCTGGCTAGTTGATGGCCGCGCGACTGAGGCTGAGGTCGATATTGAAAAGATGATCTGGGGCTATCATGCGACAACCACGCAGGACAAAGTCATAACGGAAAATAATCAGGCAGGCATTATGTCGAGCCGTTATCGACCTGGCCGATATTCCGAACAAGAAGGCAGCGTGCTTAATTTCCAGAAATGGTATTTGAACCAATTCGGGCTGGAACGCGCCGAGTGACTAGACCCGCCAACATGCGCGCGGTTTTGCTGACCGGCCATGGCGGCTATGACAAGCTTGAGTTGCGCGATGATGTGCCGGTGCCGAAACCGGGTGTTGATGATGTCCTGATCCGTGTTGGTGCGGCAGGCGTTAATAATACCGATATAAACACGCGGATTGGCTGGTATTCAAAATCTGTAACAGAGGCCACAGACGTCGGAGCAGCCGCAGGTATAGACGACGCCGGCGATGATGGCTGGTCAGGCGCGGCCTTTCAATTTCCGCGCATTCAGGGTGCGGATGCCTGCGGAAAAATTGTCGCGGTGGGGGCCAATGTGGATCCTGCCCGCGTTGGTGAACGGGTGTTGGTCGAACCCGTCTTTCACGGCGCGAGCCGTTTCGATATCCTTTATTTCGGCTCAGAAGTTGATGGTGGGTTTGCGGACTATACCTGTGCCCCCTCAATTCATGCGCAGCGCATTGTCTCACCACTATCCGATACCGAATTGGCTAGTTTTCCCTGCGCTTATGGGACTGCTGAAAACATCTTGACCCGTATTGATTTGCAGGCAGGCGAGCGCGTGTTGATCACTGGAGCATCGGGCGGCGTTGGTTCTGCAGCGGTGCAACTCGCAAAGCGGCGCGGCGCAGAAGTGACGGCGATGGCAGCCAATGCAAAGGCCGGGATCGTTCAGTCGCTTGGCGCTTCTCAGGTTGTGCCGCGAGATGCCGATCTAATCGCCTTGTTTGGACAAGAGTATTTCGATGCCGTTGTCGATGTCGTTGGAGGACCGCAGTTCAGTTCTATTTTGAACGTCCTAAAGCGTGGCGGCCGCTACGGCGTCTCTGGTGCGATATCGGGGCCAATTGTCGATCTTGATCTCCGGACGCTCTACCTGAAGGATTTGCGGCTGATCGGTTGCACGGTGTTAGAACACGAAGTGTTCGGAAATCTTGTCTCATACGTTGAGCGCGGCGAAATTAAGCCCGTGATTGCCGCGACCTTCGACCTGTCCAACATCGTCACGGCCCAGGCAGCGTTTTTGACCAAGCAGCATGTGGGCAAGATCGTCTTGTCGCTCTAGTCGACGGTCTCGATCAGTTCGCAGATGCGTCCGACAATTTCGTCTATGTGCGTTTTTTGCAGAATCAGCGGCGGCGATAGCGCTATGATGTCGCCCGTCGCACGGACCAGAACGCCTTGGTCAAAGCATTTGTGGAACAATTGCATGCCGCGCTTGCCAACGCCGCCGGCATGTGGCGCAAGCTCGATCGCCGCAACGATACCCATGTTCCGGATGTCGATGACATGCCGTTTGCCTTTCAGGCTGTGGACCGCCTCTTGCCAATAGCCGTGGAGCGATCTGGCATGCTCAAATATTCCTTCCGACTTGTAAAGATCGAGCGTTGCAATGCCTGCTGCTGCCGCCAGCGGATGACCCGAATAGGTATACCCATGGAACAATTCGATGCCATCGGGTCCGCCTTCGACAACGCCGTCATGGATATGGCGGCTAACGGCGACAGCGCCCATGGGCACTGCGGCGTTTGTCAGGCCCTTTGCCATCGTGATGATATCGGGCGTCACGCCCAAGGTTTCGGATGCTGTTGTACCGCCTACACGGCCAAAGGCAGTTATAACCTCGTCAAAGATCAGCACGATACCATGCTTACGCGTAATCTCGCGCAATTTTTCGAGATAGCCGATTGGTGGGACCAACACGCCTGTCGAACCCGCCATTGGTTCGACGATAACAGCGGCGATGGTCTCTGCGCCATGCAGCGCGACAATAGCCTCAAGATTATCCGCCAGATGCGCGCCCCATTCGGGTCGACCCATCGTGAAGGCATTGTGTTCGAGATCATGGGTATGCGGCAGGTGGTCGACACCTGCTAACAAGGTGCCAAACTGCCGCCGGTTGTTCAGGATGCCACCAACCGAAATGCCACCAAAACCAACGCCATTGTAGCCGCGTTCTCGCCCAATCAATCGCGTACGTGTCCCTTGGCCAATTGCGCGTTGATATGCGAGCGCGATTTTCAGCGCTGTATCGACCGACTCGGAACCAGAATTAGTAAAAAAGATGCGGTCCAATTCTTCGGGCATAAGTGATGCGAGGCGCGATGCCAGTTCAAACGCCAGCGGGTGTCCCAATTGGAATGGTGGGGCATAATCAAGCTCTGCGGCGCATTTCTGAATCGCTTTTACGATGGGTGCGCGGCAATGACCTGCATTCACTGCCCATAACCCTGCGGTGCCATCTAGGACTTGCCGTCCGTCATCGCTGGTATAGTGCATGTCTTTGGCAGACTTTAGTTGGCGCGGAGTCGCCTTGAATGCCCGGTTTGCCGTGAACGGCATCCAAAACGCGGCGAGGGGGTCATTTTCCAGATTCATCACGTCACTCCACCAACGGTTTGTGAACGCTTATGCGACTGAACGACCGTCATTCTCGATTGAAAAGATTGTTGTGTCCGGAAAATTTATATGGACCTTACGTCCCGGACGCGGACCGGTCAGATCTCGAGATCCAGAGCGGGAACCGACGTTTTGTAAATGACGGGACGAAGCGCAAAGCTTGTAGTGACGTTGGCAACGCCCTTTACACGAGTCAGACGATGGCGGAGAAAGTCCTCAAACTGCGTCAAGGACGCGACCAATATGCGCAGCTGGTAATCCGCCTCACCTGTCATCAGGTAACATTCCATAACTTCAGGGAAGCTGGCTACGGCGGTTTCAAAATCCTCCAGATGACGATCATCCTGCTGGTCGAGGCGCACCCGGACAAATGCCGTCACCGATAAGCCCATCTTATCAGGATCGACCAAGGCGACATAGCGCGCGATTGTGCCATCGGCCTCTAACTGGCGGACCCGGCGCAAACAGGGGCTGGGTGACAGCCCCACCCGTTCGGATAATTCCTGATTGGACATTCGGCCATCCGACTGAAGACAGTCCAAGATCTTACGGTCAATCGCATCAACTGTATTTTTTGGCATATTATATAACTTAATAAACAAACTTAAGCATAATCTGTCTAAAAAATTGCATAAGTAATCATCTTACGCAAGGACATGCTGAGGCGTGCTGGGTAAACTCTAGCTTTAATGTGAGCGGATACGACCTATGGCCAACATTGTCGCGGACAAGCGAGATGAGCAAATCGCTGCGATCGAAACGCTCGATACCCGCCTACGCTGGCTGTCGTCGTGGATCGTCCACAACGCCAACCATCTTCGGCACAAGCGCGATGGAATGAAGGTTGGTGGGCATCAGGCAAGCTGTGCTTCGATGACGGCGATTATGGCAGCACTCTATTTTCACGCGCTTCGCCCGCAAGATAAGGTTTCGGTGAAGCCACATGCCGGTCCAGTGCTTCAAGCCATCCATTATCTTCTCGGCAATCAGTCGCTTGAGCAATTGCAGCAGTTTCGTGCGCTCGGCGGTGCGCAAAGCTATCCATCGCGGACGAAGGATAAAATTCCGGTGGATTTCTCCACTGGTTCGGTCGGTTTGGGCGTTGCGATCACCGCGTTTTCGAGTCTTGTTCAGGATTATCTGATCGCGCATGGATCGATAGACGAAGCCAATGCAGGGCGGATGATATCGTTGATGGGGGATGCTGAACTTGACGAAGGCAATATCTATGAATGCCTAATTGAAGGGTACAAACACGACATACGTAATTGCTGGTGGGTGGTAGACTACAACCGGCAATCGCTCGACAGCACGACAGCTGATCGCATGTTCCGGCGCTTTGACGATATTTTCGAGACCACTGGATGGCGGGTTATCACTTTAAAGCACGGCAAGCTGCAGTGCGCTGCCTTTGCACGACCTGGAGGAAAATCGCTTGAGGACTGGATCGAAAATTGCCCGAATGCCGAATTTGCCGTTCTGACTTATCAAGGTGGTGTGGCTTGGCGGGCGCGCTTAACGTCGGACATTGGCGGCAAACCGCATGTGCAAAAACTGCTAGATAGTTTTGATGACGATGGTCTGGCGACGCTAATGACCAATCTGGGCGGGCATTGCATTGAATCTCTGATGGATGCCTTTGACAGTGCAGACGATGAACGACCAACTCTGTTCATTGCCTATACGGTCAAGGGTTATGGCCTGCCGCTGGCGGGACATAAAGACAATCATTCCGGGATGATGAACCCTGCCCAAATTGATCAACTTC
>JANMJX010000229.1:0-4000 GCA_031371575.1 Sphingomonadales bacterium | reverse complement strand
CCGGCAAGGTCGCGCTCTTCCATGATGGCGGTGGCGAAACGTGGTTCGGCAAAGATCATGACGCCTGCGGCCGATTGCAGCAGATGCGCGCAGGTCCGCGAGCCGACAACGAGGAAGAATGCATCCTGCATCTTGCGGTGCAGCCAGATGATGCCGGTGAGACCGCAGAACACTTCGCGTTGTCCGCGCTCTTTCAATACCGGCGCAGCCGTTATTGCTGGAGCTGTCAGGGGCGCCAATGCGTTCATGCTGCCACCTTATTGTTTTGGGCGACATCGAGCCGGGCCATGCGAAGCTTATAGAGGAACTGGCCGGCGTTGATGACATAAGAGGCATATGCTGCGAGCGCCACATACATGCGGTCATGCGACGAACCCCATTGGTTGAAGAGCATCAGCAGATATGCGGTGTGCAGCGCGAGCACCAACATGCTGAAAACATCTTCCCAGAAAAACGCTTTGGCGAAGAGCCATTCGTCGAACACCACTTTTTCCCAGATCGATCCGGTAATCATGATTGCATAAAGCGCGCATGTTTTAACGAGCACGGAGACTTCGGCCGCTTGTTCGCCTGACCCTGTGGTCAAAAATCGAATGACGAGGAAAAGGCTGATACCAAAGATGAGGAATTGGACGGGAGCCAAAACTCCCTGGATCAGTGTCCACACTGATTCGTCACGCCGCTTGCGCTGCGCCGCGGTGTAGAGGGGCGCATTACCGGTTGCTGCTGCTTTTGGCGCGGCAATCGTGAAATTTGCTTCCGACTCAATTTGCGTGCTGATGGACAGAACACATCCTCCCAATCTCCAGAATGCAAATAAAGGCGTGATTTATAAAAGTGTCAAGTTTTTTAGACGTCCAAAATAATTGACACTTAAAGTTTGCCAATCTGCTCGGGTTGCTATATCGTTGCGACCACTTGAGATGATTTCATCGGAGTGAGGGCCGACGTTATGCCACGCCGACCAGACTGTAAGGGAGTCTGAATTATGGCTGCTGTTTTTGGACTTACCGGACTTAGATCCAAGCTAGTTGACTGGCGGGGAAGTCAAAAGATTGACCAGATTCAGGACCTGAGCATTTCAGGCGAATCATCCGACGACATTCGAGTCGTGCATCACCGCGCCGCGCAATATGATTTATCCCTTTTACTCGAAAATCTTGTCATTCCCCGTCTGATTGCGGACCGCAGCGATGACTCACCTTGGCCGGATTCCCTCAAGGGATTTATGGTTGATGGTGCTGACAGTGTCGCCGATAGGTCGCCCCGTCGGCGGGTTATCGGTGAAGAGGATGTTGAGGCTTTTTCTAATATGTCGGTCAATGAAGAGGCGCATGTTCTCTTGGCATTTGTCGAGGAGCGTCTCGCACGTGGCAATTCGGTTGAAACAATTTTTGTAGAATTGCTTGCGCCTGCTGCACGCCGATTGGGCGAATATTGGGATGCGGACCGGGAGGATTTTGTCGGGGTCACCATGGGCTTGTGGCGCATCCAGGAAGTTTTGCGCGCGCTAACCTTACGTATTCCACCAATGGCGGGCCCCGGTCATGGTCTGCGTTCGGCGCTGTTTTCACCAATGCCTGGGGAGCAACATAGCTTCGGTACGCTTATGATAGCAGAGTGCTTTCAAAGGGCAGGTTGGGAAACCGATGTTTTAATCGAGCCAACGCAGTCCGAATTGACCGGAAAATTTGCTACCCGGCATTATGATCTCATTGGATTGACCGTCAGTACCGATTATTCTAAAGGCGCCCTCCATGGTCTCGTAACCACGATAAGGGCAGTGTCGCGCAATCCTCATATCCGGGTATTGCTCGGGGGAAGCTTGATCAACGAATATCCCGAATTGGTAGCCAGTTGTGGCGCAGATGCTACGGCGACGGACGCTTTGTCTGCTGTCGCAGTTGCTGACGCACTGGTTCCCATTTTCACCACAAGTTTTGAAAACTTAAGTTAGGAAACTGGTCCATTCGATGAACCTTGAGTCAACGCACGGAGACCGGATTCCCTTTGGTGATCCAGAAGTCATATTTGAAGGGTTCTCGAAAGGGGACATCATCAACCTCGCTTATGGTGCAGGTGATTTCATGCTGGCTATCGATGAGGCCGGAGTCATTCGCGATATAGCTGTAAATGTGCGCGATCACAGTTTCGCACATTTGTGGGTTGGCCAACGGTGGTCCGATACCGTAACTAGCGAGAGCCAGGCGAAGATAGCGCAACTGCTTGACTCCGGGCCAGCATCGGGCGCCATGTGGCGGCAAGTGAACCACATGCATGATGGAGATGATGTCCCGGTCAGCTATAAAGTGATTACGCCAGAAAAAGGCGGATGGAGGCTTGCGATTGGCCGCGATCTTCGGTCGGTTTCCGTGTTGCAGCAGCGCCTTTTGAAGACTCAACAATCGATGGAGCGCGATTATCTGCATCTGCGCCAGACAGAAACACGCTATCGGCTACTGTTCGACAATATCTCATATCCCGTGTTGATTGCGGATGCTGAAAGCTTTGATATCCAGCAAGCAAACAGGGCGTTTCACACACTTATAAACGCTGCGCCCGGGTCGCTTGAGGGCAAGAATTTTTTGAATCTCGTGCATCCCGATTATCGGGATGATATCATCGCATATATTGGTGCAGTAACCGTCAACAGTCAGACAATCCCCGCGAATGTCCGGCTCTTGGGGAGAGCTGGATCTGTAAAGGTTGCTGCCTCAGCCTTTAGGCAATCGGGAAAGCAATTTTGGCTAATCAATATCGACGACGGCTTACATGAAGTTCCCGGCAAACAGTCCGATCGCTACGTGCTCGATGTCGTTGAAAAAATGCCCGATGCATTTGTTCTTACTGATGAAAAACAATCGATCATTGTCGCGAACCGCGCGTTTGCTGAATTGGTGCAGGCCGGATCGGTAGAGCAGCTTTTGGGTGTCTCGCTTGGTCGCTTTGTCGGGCGACCCGATGTTGACGTTGGATTGCTCAAAAAGCAACTTAAGGATCATCAGAATGTGCGTAATTTCAGTTCGATCGTAAATGATCTTAACGGCGGTGAGGAGCCGGTCGAGATATCGGCAATCATGATTGATCAGGAGCAGCCACTGTTCGGATATTCCGTCCGGGGTATCGGGCGCCGTGAACGCGACCTGCCGCAAAGCCGGAATGAATTCCCCCGGTCCGTTGAGCAGCTCACCGAATTGGTTGGCCGCAAAACCCTAAAGGAAATTGTGCGCGAAAGTACCGATTTGATCGAACGTATGTGCATCGAAGCAGCATTGGTGCACACTGCCGATAATCGCGCATCGGCAGCCGAAATATTGGGATTGAGCCGTCAAAGCCTATATTCAAAATTGCATCGGCATGGCCTGGGCAATCTGATCGGCAGAGACGAATAATGTCATTAAAAATGGACATTTTAATGTCCAATTAATTTGACAGTGTGACATAACTGACATAGCTTCACCACATGTCAGACTCACTGATTTCCGTGAATATCCCACGACTGCAAGCCAGGCGGCCTCGCGTCGGCGATATAATTGAGCTTACAAAGCCCGTGACGTGGTTCCCACCAATGTGGGCTTTCATGTGTGGCGTGGTGTCTTCGGGCATTTCCATCAGCGAAAATTGGCTCTTTTTGATGGCTGGCATTGCCCTGACGGGTCCGCTGGTGTGCGGCACCAGCCAAGTTATCAACGATTATTGCGATCGTCATGTCGATGCAATTAACGAGCCGGGCAGGCCGATACCTTCGGGTCGCGTTCCCGGATATTGGCCCGTTGGCATTGCGCTGACAGGTTCAGCGGTATCCTTATTTCTGGCCGCATATTTGGGGCAGTGGGTTTTCACTGCCACATGCGTGGCCTTGTTTAGCGGTTGGGCTTATAGTGCTGCTCCCTTTCGTGCAAAACGCAGTGGCTGGTTTGGGCCGCTTTTATGCGCGTTAAGCTATGAGGGCCTGTCGTGGTTCACCGGTGCAAGCGTTATGCTCGGCGCGTTGCCAAGC
>JANMJX010000226.1:0-3025 GCA_031371575.1 Sphingomonadales bacterium | reverse complement strand
CGTTGACCTTCACGCCGGGCAGATCCAGGGCTTCTTTGACATTCCAACAGACAACCTGTTTGCAGGCCCCGTGCTGGTGCGTGACATCAAGCAGCACAATGACGTTGGCAACACGGTTGTGGTTTCGCCAGACGTGGGCGGCGTGGTGCGAGCGCGGGCTTTGGCTAAACGCCTGGATACGCCGCTCGCCATTGTCGACAAGCGCCGCGAAAAAGCGGGCGAGTCGGAAGTCATGAACATTATCGGTGAAGTTGCGGGCAAATCCTGCATCCTGATTGATGACATCGTGGATTCAGGCGGTACCTTGTGCAATGCCGCCGAGGCGCTGCTGGCGCAGGGCGCAAAAGATGTAACCGCCTATATCACCCACGGCGTGTTGTCGGGTGAAGCCGTTAACCGCGTCAACGCATCGTCGCTGCGCAAGCTGGTTATTACCGATTCCATCATCGCGTCGGAAGCGGCCAATGCGAGCGCCAAAATCCGCCAGCTTCCGATTGCACCCCTGTTGGGTGAAGCGATCAAGCGGATTGCGGACGAAAGCTCGGTAAGCTCCCTGTTCGATTGATGACTCCCGCTGATATCCTACTGGCCAATCGCCTGGCGGATGCGGCCGGCCAAGCAATTCAGCCGTTTTTCCGTTCGGTGTATACGCATGAGGCAAAGGCCGATGCGTCGCCCGTGACTGAGGCGGACCGCGCAGCGGAAAGCGCCATTCGCCGGATACTCGACGCGGAATGCCCGCGTGATGGTATAATTGGCGAGGAATTTGGCGAAAAGCCAGGCACATCAGGCCGCAAATGGATTATCGATCCCATTGACGGCACCATCAGCTTCATGGCGGGTCGACCAATATTTGGGACGCTCATCGCCTTGCTGGAGGATAATTGGCCCGTCCTGGGCATCATTGACCAGTGCATCAATGCTGAGCGCTGGGTGGGTGCTGCAGGATATCCAACGATGTTGAACGGCGCACCGGCACGAACACGCGCGTGCCGGGCGCTTTCCGAAGCCAGCCTTGCAACGTCGGGGCCGCAATATTTCGGCCAGCATGACGGCGACCATTTCATGGATCTGGCGGCCAAGACCGCGCACAAGAAAATGCTCTTTGGCGGCGACTGTTACAATTATGCCCTTTTGGCCAGCGGACATATTGATATTGTTGTGGAAGCAGGCTTGAAACTGCATGATTTCGCTGCTCTAATTCCTGTCATAACGGGAGCAGGTGGGATGATGAGCGATTGGTCAGGGGAGCCACTGCATGGCGCCTCAGACGGACATGTCATTGCTGTGGGGGATCCAGCACGGTTGGATGACGTGCTTGAGGCACTGGCATGCCGACACTGACGGATAAAAGCCCCGTTAGTTTCATTTTGCCTGCTCAACCACTTCGGCGCTATATTACCACTTATTATTTCCTCGATACCGGCGCCAGTGACGCCGAACAGGAGGATTTTTTATACCCCGAATGGGCTACCGTCCGTTTCACATTGCGGGGCGCGGCCAGCGGCAATATTGTCGGCAAGGATCCGCTTGTCATCCCAGCCGACAGCGTCACGGGACCGACGGGACGGGCATCACTGGTCCGCTTTCGCAATGTCAATATCGTGGGCTTTGGACTTTTGCCTTTGGGTTGGTACCGCATGATCGACTACCCTGCCGATCGTTGGGCGAACAAGGTAGGTGCAGTCGATGCGGCGCCGGAATTTGCGTTGCTGGCCAGGCTGCGACGCGAGATTGAAGGCGTAACTGATCCGGAACAGATTTCAGCCTTGCTCGACCATAATTTTTTGCAAGCCGTCGGCAGTCCTGACTCGCTTGAAGATGACATCACATGCATTCACCAAGCGATCGCAAATCCGCGGATCAGCACAGTCGGTGACCTTTCAGAATGGACCGGCATTAGCCGGCAAAGGCTAGAGCGCTTGTCGCGGCGCATCTTCGGTTTCCCGCCCAAGCTTCTCTTGCGGCGACAAAGATTCCTGCGGACATTAGCGACAGTTATGGAAGGTCCGGATTGGAAATGGTCCGACGCAATTGACGGGCAATATTTTGACCAGGCCCATTTCAACCGCGAATTTCACGCATTCATTGGCATGTCGCCCCGGCAATATCTCGCCATCCCGCGCGTCACCAGCATTGCGTCAAATCGGGCACGTGCGCGCGATGTTGGTCAACCTTTGCAATTGCTGCAGGTGCCCGAATCCCCAAAGGGGCAATAGACTTGCATTCCCGCGCGAATCCGGCTAGTCGCGCGCCTTCCGAATAAGCAGGCTGGCCAATAGGGCTGCCATGTCGGCTTGATACGGACTCAACAAAGGAGACCAAAATGCCCAAGCTAAAGACCAAAAGCGGTGTGAAGAAGCGATTCAAGATCACTGCAACCGGCAAGATCAAGCACGGCGTTGTTGGAAAACGTCACCGTCTGAGCAGCCATAATGCCAAATATATCCGCCAGAATCGCGGCACCAGCGTAATTTCTGCGCCTGATGCCAAGACAATCAAAAAATGGGCGCCCTACGGTCTTTGACCGCCAGCGACATTTCGGACATTTCTAGAAGGATATAATTTATGGCACGCGTCAAACGGGGTGTTACCACCCACGCCAAACACAAACGGATATTGGAGCAGGCGAAAGGCTATTATGGCCGCCGCAAAAATACCATCCGCGTTGCTCGCCAAGCTGTCGAAAAGGCTGGCCAGTACGCATATCGCGATCGCAAGGTAAACAAACGCAACGTCCGCGCATTGTGGATCCAGCGCATCAACGCCGCTGTCCGCGCTGAAGGCATGACCTACGGCGTATTCATGCACGGCATCAAGCTTGCGGGCATTGAAATCGACCGCAAGATCATGGCCGACATGGCGATGAACGAAGCGGCGATGTTCAGCACGATCATTGCGCAATCGAAGGCAGCCTTAGCTAAGGCGGCGTAAACTTCGTTATCACTAAAAACAAAAGGGCGGCCCGCGAGCCGCCCTTTTTTGTGCTCGATAAAATAACCAGCCTATTTCAAGTTTTCGACCG
>JANMJX010000194.1:0-12704 GCA_031371575.1 Sphingomonadales bacterium | reverse complement strand
AGGGTATTATTGGGGCGCTAGGAATTAGCCCTTCGGGGCCAACCCGGCCACGCTGCCCTTCGTCGACGGGTTCGACGCATTCTGCTTCTTGGGCTTTTCGGCCTTTGGCTTGCGAACTTCGCGGCTCGATTTCTTTTGGCTTTTGGCCATGATATTTTCCTTTGGGGGCAATGCTGAAAGCACGATCGTTCTCGCGCGGAATTGTTTACGCCGAAATTACGAACGCTAAGTCAGATATAGGCGTGCGACCGGTCGTTTATAAGATAGGGTTTGCGCAGTTGGCTCAAGCGACCGCTTCGGCGTCCCGTTTATAGATGCTGTTGAGTGGGCTGCGGAAAAGCTTCATCACCATTGGCTCAAAAAAATCGAGCGGCAGCGTGTCATAATCGGGATCGAACGACGGACAGTCATATTTGTCTATGAACTCTTCGGTTTCGGCAAAATATTCGTGTCCGCGAAACTTTTCCCGCATGTCGCGGTCAAGGCCAAGATGGTGGAAAAAATTGTGACCTTGGAAAATGCCATGATTCTGGACAATCCAGTGCAGTTTTTCGGACACAAATGGCTTCAATATCGCAGCAGCAATGTCCGGGTGGTTGGCCGCACCCAAGGTATCGCCAATATCATGTAACAAAGCCATGACGACATAATCCTCGTCCCGACCGTCGCGATAGGCGCGCGTTGCCGTTTGCAAGGAATGTGTGAGCCGATCGACTGCAAATCCTCCAAAATCGCCGTCAAGCAATTTGAGATGGGCCAAAATCCGGCGGCCACCATCCTGTGCGAACGGGATGTTGTGCCGCATGATGATTTGCCAATCCTCTTGCGTGCTCTGCGACATGTCGTGGAAATTTGCGCGGTCGTCTTGATTGTCCATAGGATTATCCTCTCGCGTGCAACTTTAACAATGTTGGTTCATGAAACAAGGGCTTCATGCGAACGCGAAATGTCGCTAGAACGAATGCATGGCGGTTCTAGAGCTTACGGATAAACCCTTTTTTGCGGACAAAAACCGCGCGTTCTGGAACTTGCATTCGGCCGGATGGGCTGGCGCGGTCATCCTGCGAGCAGCGTCCGGCATTGCGCAAGGGCAACCTGTAAGCTTCCTTGTCCCAATTCTGATATCGGCAGTGACCGGCTATTCAATCACATTGCTCCTGTCGGTAATTTACCGGTTTTTGATTGGGCAGCGGCCGTTTATCACGTGGAGCCTTACATTTGTATCGGTGTCACTGGCGACCATTGGTTACGCCTATATCGACGTGTGGGTGCTGCAGACCATCCGCGATGGCGTCGATGAAACACCCTTCGCACAGTTGTGGCTGGCAGCGATTTATATCAACTCGGTTCTGTTGGCGGCATGGTCCGCTCTTTATTACGCGATCAACTATTTTGTCCGTGCGGAGGAACAGGCCGACCAGATGATGCGACTGGAAGCGCAGGCCACAAGTGCCCAGCTGACCATGTTGCGGTACCAGCTAAATCCGCATTTTTTATTCAACACATTGAACAGCATATCGACACTGGTTCTCCTTAAACAAACCGAGCAAGCGAACGCCATGCTGTCGCGGCTGTCCTCTTTCCTGCGCTTCACACTGATCAACGAGGCCGCAGCCAAAGTGCCGCTGACGCAAGAAATCGAAACATTGAAGTTGTATCTCGACATTGAAAAGATGCGCTTTGAAGAGCGGTTGCGCACATATTTTATCATTGAACCCGGCGTGGAGAATGCGCTCGTCCCTTCGTTATTGCTGCAGCCCTTGGTCGAGAACGCTATCAAATATGCGGTGACGCCAAAGGAGGAGGGGGCCGACATTTCTGTTACCGCCCAATTGGTTGGCCGGCGCGTGCGTATTACCGTTTCAGATACTGGACCTGGTTTGCAGCCGGGACAACAGGACCAAAGCCTGTCAACAGGAGTCGGCATGGCAAACACGCGCGAACGCCTGTCGCAAGCTTATGGTGACGATCAGCGCTTTGAACATTATGTTAAAGCTGGTGGAGGATTTGAGGTTTTGTTGGAACTACCCTATCAAAGCCGGATTATAGCAGGGGAAGAAAATCAAGCGGGGGCTAAGCAGCAAGGAAAGATATCCGCATGAGTATTCGTACAATTTTGGTCGACGATGAGAAGTTGGCCATACAAGGCCTTGAATTACGGCTTCAGGCCTTTGATGATATTGAGATTGTTGCAACCTGCCATAACGGCCGTGAGGCTATTCGCAAGATCAAGACGCTAAAGCCCGACCTTGTATTTCTGGACATTCAAATGCCCGGATTTGACGGTTTTTCGGTGGTTCAGGGCGTTATGGACATTGACCCGCCCTTGTTTGTCTTCGTGACGGCTTATTCCGAACATGCCATCAAGGCGTTTGAAGCTCAGGCCATAGATTATCTGATGAAGCCTGTTGAGCCCGAACGTCTTGCCGACACTATGGATCGCGTGCGCGGCAGGCTCGCCGACAAGCGCACATCGGATGAACTGGAACGGCTGCGGACGGTCATTAATGAAGTGGCACCCAATGCCGCTGACAATCTCGGCGCAATAGAAGATGATATGGCGTCAACGCGTTTTGAAAAGTTGATCAATGTTAAGGATCGGGGCCAGATTTTCCGTGTCGATGTCGAGAGCATCGAGCGTATCGACGCCGCCGGTGACTATATGTGTATCTACACAGCGGACAATTCGCTGATCCTGCGCGAAACGATGAAGGATCTCGAAAAACGGCTTGATCCACGTACTTTTCAACGGGTGCATCGTTCCACGATTGTCAATCTGGACCAGGTGCGCCAGGTTAAGCCGCATACCAATGGCGAATGCTTTCTCGTGCTCGAATCCGGGGCGCAGGTGAAAGTCAGCCGTTCATACCGCGACGTCGTCGCTCGATTTGTGCATTAAGGAGAAAATGGGATGGAGTCCGGCGATACCATGAAGCGCATGAAGGCCAGCGATTTCCATCCCTATATCCTCGAAATTTTTGACGGCTATGTACACGGCAAACTTACAAAACGTGAGTTTATCCGTGAAGCCGGCAAATTTGCGGCTGCGGGCGTCACAGGGCTCATGATACTCAGCCAGTTGCAGCCCGATTATGCGCGCGCGCAACAGGTGCAGCCTGATGACCGCGATATCATCACGTCAAGGGTGACTGTCCCAAGTCCCGACGGCCATGGTAGCATCAATGGATTGCTTGCGCGGCCAGCCAAAGCGAAAGGGAAGTTGCCTGCGGTGCTCGTCGTCCACGAGAATCGCGGGCTTAACCCTTATATCGAGGACGTTGTGCGCCGCTTGGCTAAGGCCGGATGTATGGCGCTGGGTCCCGATGGGCTTTCTTCAGTCGGCGGCTATCCGGGCAACGACGAAAAGGGACGCGAATTACAGGCGAAGCTTAATCCGGGTAAACTGCTGGAGGATTTTTTCGCGAGCTTTGCATATTTGCGCGACCATGCCGGCAGCACTGGGAAGGTCGGCGCAGTAGGTTTCTGTTATGGCGGCGGTGTATGCAATGCGCTGGCAGTCGCTTTTCCTGAAATGGCTGCATCGGTGCCTTATTATGGTCGCCAGCCAACCTCTGAGGAGGTGCCTTCGATAAAGGCACCGCTGCTTATTCATTATGCTGAAGCCGATGAGCGTATCAACGCAGGGTGGTTGCCCTATCAGGCCGCGCTGACTTCAAACCAGAAGCGGTTCAACGTGCATTTTTATCCAGGCACGCAACATGGCTTTCACAATGACAGCACGCCGCGATTCGACAAGACAGCGGCAGACCTGTCATGGGCGCGCACACTTGCATTTTTCGGCGAAAATTTGCGCTAACGCCTTTCTTTAAAAAAATCTTTCAACAGGGCCGCGGATTCGTCTGCCGCGATTCCTGTGTAAATTTCAGGGCGGTGATGAACGGTGGCCTGAGCGAACAGAGTTGGGCCGTGGACTACAGCACCGCCCTTTGGATCATCAGCGCCGAAATACAGTCGGGCTATGCGCGAGTGGGAGATGGCACCAGCGCACATCGCGCAAGGCTCGAGCGTTACCCATAGTTCGCATCCCGTAAGCCGCTGGTTGCCCAAATGGGCCGCAGCCTCGCGTATGGCGATAATTTCGGCATGTGCGGTGGGATCATGGCTTAGCACCGGGCGATTGGATCCGCGTCCGATAATTATCCCGTCTTTGACGACAATCGCGCCGACCGGCACTTCGCCCTCTGCCGCGGAGGCGCGCGCAAGAATAAGGGCTTCGTTCATCATTTCACGGGCTTTGGTCAGTGGCATATGTTTTTGCTAGCGCAGAATAGCGGTTTTGGCCACAGATCGGCTTGACCTTTTCGGCGTGGAGCGTTAGGGGCAGCGACTTTCGCGGGTCAGTGATTCCGCATACACTCATTTTATACAGGACATACATCATGGCGCGCATCTGCGAACTCACCGGTAAAGGCCGTCTGGTCGGCAATAATGTGAGCCACGCCAACAACAAGACAAAACGCACATTCTTGCCGAATCTGCAAAATGTCACTTTGTTGTCGGATGCCCTTGAGCAGGGCTACAAGTTTCGCGTTTCAACGCACGGCCTGCGTTCGGTTGAGCATGTTGGCGGTCTCGACAACTGGTTGTTGAAGACTTCCGACGAGAAGCTCTCGACCAATGCACGCAAGGTGAAAAAAGAGATCGCAAAGAAGCAAAAAGCTGCTGCTTGATATCTAGAGTTGCCGAGGCGACCCTATCTGAAGCTACAAAATACCGGGGGCATTTACTGCCACCGGTTTTTTGTTGCCCACATCGCCGGCGATTCGATCTGACAGACGGAACTTCATCAAAATTGTTCGCTGGAATATGCTGAAGTTGTTATCGGAGATTAGCCATAGGTAGATGGCATTGCCGTCCTTCGTTACTGCAATGCCCTCCATATTATCGACGAGAACAGGCGGCGCGAGTGACGCGATAACACTGGCAGAAACAATGGCTCCACGGCGAAGAGGCCTTGGATCAAGCAGCGATACCATTGCTGAAAAGCCCTGTGGAAATCCAATCGAGCGATTGAGCAGGACGATCCGTCCATCCGGCAGTTGGGTGGCATCGGTCACGCGATATCCGGCTGGTGGGCGTACCCTGAACGCAGTTATTTTGGTGCGTGGGTCCACTGGGTCTCCCGAAAACAACAACGCAGGGTGCGTGCCGCTCTCGACTGATTCAGCAATGACAATAAACTTACCGTCGTTACGCTGGATAATAGTTTCGGCGCCCTTGTTCTTGGGCCAGTTCTGCATTTCAGTCGGGCGTGCGACTCCTGTGACATGCGATAGGGATGCCGAATATCTGCGGATCGCGTGATGTCCTTCAAAGCTTATCCAGAATTGTTTGCTTTGGGCGTCATACGCTATGCCCTCGCTGTCTCGGTCTTTGTAATTGGTGCCGATATCGCGAGAATTCGGGAGTTGCTTTATAAAAGTCGAGCTCACCTGATCCGGATGCGATAATGTAAAACCAATCAGCATGGCGCTGTCGGTTACCCCAATGAATCGCCCGTCATCGGCGGCTGTCAGCGCAGACAGACCGCCAAAATTGTCATTCCTGCTGTTTAGTTCCCAGGCCGCTACAAAATCCAAGGCGCCCACCTGCCGTTGATTCGGATTGTCTGCGTTTAACGGCAATGGGGACATTGTGATGATCTGGCTGGCGCTTGGATAAATGGTTCGGACGCCCCCAACTGCCACAACAGCCAGTGCGATGCTGAGTGCAAGGCGCTGAATTTTTCCCGACATAGCACTCCCAAATCCGTTCATGAAATCGACCTTGAAGATGAACAACAGATAACAATCGCATTCAGCTTCGGCTCAACGGTGGACGTTCATAAGACAAATATTGGCAAAACGAATTGCCTATTTACCCATCTTGGGCCGAACCTGAAAACGAAGGAGTATCGAAAATGACAAACCTAAAGAAAAGCATCGGTGCGCTTGTACTCGCAGCAACGGCCGTGACCGGTTTTTCCGCAGCGCCGGCTATGGCACGTGACCATTACAATGACGGCTATTATAGCCGTGATGACCGTCAAGACGGCTATGACCGCTACGACCGCTATGATCGCCGCGAATATCGTCGTGGTGACCGTTATTACCGTGAAAACAATTATCGCAACAATGCCCGTTGCGACAAGGGAACTGGCGGTACGATCATCGGCGCAGTTGCAGGCGGTCTATTAGGTAATGAAGTCGCGCGCCGCGGCAACAAGACCGAAGGCAGCATTATCGGTGCCGCGGTGGGTGCCTTGGCCGGTCGAGCCATCGACAAGGCGGACAGCAACTGCCGTCGCTATCGCTAAGATTCGCGTTATTCCATCCGGCGGCGCCCCTGAACCTGGTTCTGGCGTCGGGTGGAATTAAAATTCAGGCTTTTTGCCTGGAGCGTAAGGGTCAGTCTTCTTTGAAGGCTGGCCTTTTCGTTTCAACTGAAACTTGTCTGTCCAAGCATTATCCGGCAAAGCGCGAGGCATGACAACTTCGCTCGATTCCGCCCGTTCTGCCATCAGTCCATTTCACCGCAAATCCGAACCCGAGGTGCTCGCGCCTTTGGTCGTTGCAGCGACGGTCGATGGCGCAGCGCGCGGCGAAATTGTTGAGGCTGCACGCGGCTTGCTTGATGATTTGCGCGTTGCCCAGGCGGATGGGTGGGTAAACTCATTCTTGCAGCAATATCGGCTCGGCACCGAGGAGGGCACTGCGCTCTTGTCGCTGGCGGAGGCATTTTTGCGCGTTCCAGACCCGCAGACTGCTGACCTGTTGATCGCGGACAAGCTGACGGAAGCCGATTGGGCAGACCATAAGGGGCAGTCGTCGAGCCTGATGGTCAATAGTGCAACCTGGGGACTTGTTCTCGGCAAGGCGGTGCTTGGCGACAGCTCAAGCACGCTCAAGCGGCTCATTGCAAAGGCTGGCGAACCCTTTGTCCGGCAGGCTGTCGGTGCAGCCATGCGGCTTATGGGGCAAGTATTTGTCATGGGCCGCGATATCGACGAAGCGATGAAGCGCATGGAGTCTAAGGACAACCGGGGATTCACCGCCAGCTTCGACATGCTTGGCGAAGCCGCGCGGACGAAGGCCGACGCCGTGCGCTATTTTGAATCCTATCAGGGAGCGATTGCTGCCGTCGGCCGCAACGCAGCCCGTGGCCATAGCGTATCTGTAAAGCTATCCGCGCTTCACCCGCGCTACGAAACCGCGCAGAGTGCGCATTCTGTGCCTGAACTAACCGAGATGGTCCGGCAGCTGGCGCGTTCCGCCTCGTCCTTGGGCGTCCAGCTGACCGTCGATGCCGAGGAAGCTGCGCGGCTGGAGATGAGCCTCGATATCATAGAGGCCGTCGCCCGCGACACTGCCCTTCGCGGCTGGAATGGTCTGGGCATGGCCGTGCAGGCCTATTCCAAGCGCGCCCGCCCTGTGCTGGCATGGGCAGACGCATTGGGCCGCGACACATCGCGCATCATGCAGGTGCGGCTCGTGAAAGGCGCCTATTGGGACAGCGAGATCAAACATGCGCAGGAAAGGGGGCTTGACGATTTTCCTTTGTTTACGCGCAAGGCGGCTACCGACGTATCCTATCTTGCCTGCGCCAGGGACATGTTCGCTGCGCGCCACATCCGACCTGCATTTGCAACGCATAATGCGATGACGGTTGCGACTGTCGTGCAATGGGCAGGGCAGAACCGCGATTTCGAATTCCAGCGCTTGCATGGCATGGGGGAGGGACTGTTTGAGCGGCTGGTACGTGAAGATGGCTATCACTGCCGTACATATGCTCCAGTGGGTGGGCACCGCGACCTGCTTGCCTATCTCGTGCGCCGGCTGCTCGAAAATGGCGCAAACAGCAGTTTCGTCCACCAATTGTCCGACCAGTCCATCAGCGAAGACGAGCTGCTTGCAGACCCAGTGGAAAAAGTCATGGCCGTTGGTGGAACCCGCCACCCTGCCATTGCCGCACCAGCTGACCTTTTTCAGCCAGAGCGCACAAACAGCCGCGGTATTGATCTTGATGACGCGGCGATATTGAAAGAAACTGCGGCTGAGATTGCGCTGCCTTTGAAACTTGAAGTCACTGGCGATGTCTCGCCGGATGAAGCCGTAACATCGGCGCTTCGGGCCTATCCCGCGTGGTCGCAAACGCCCGTAGATGCACGTGCGGACTGTCTTGATCGCCTAGCGGACCTGTTGGAAACGAACCGTCCCCGGTTGATGGCCATCGCCGTTCAGGAGGCGCGCAAAACTATCCCTGACGCCCTGTCGGAAGTGCGCGAAGCGATTGATTTTTGCCGGTATTACGCCGCCCGGGCGCGGGTCGACCTGGTGCCGGTCGAGCTTCCGGGACCAACGGGCGAACGCAATGTTTTGCGCCATGAGGGACGCGGTGTCTGGATTGCCATTGCCCCTTGGAATTTTCCGCTGGCGATTTTTCTGGGGCAAGTCGCTGCTGCCTTGGTTGCCGGCAACACCGTCGTGGCAAAGCCAGCGCCGCAAACGCCTGCCATCGGCAAATTGGCGGTCGCACTGGCACATGAAGCGGGAGTCCCCGAGGATGTGCTTCAGATCGTCATTGGCGCAGGGGATGTAGGTGCTGCCCTTACTGCCGACCCGCGCATATCAGGGGTCGTCTTCACAGGCTCCGTCCCGACTGCAAAGGCAATTGCGCGCAACCTGCTCGTGGATGATCACCGGCCACTTGTGCCGCTGATTGCCGAAACGGGTGGTTTGAACGCGATGATCGTCGATTCGACAGCCTTATCCGAGCAAGTCGTGCGGGATGTCATTTTGTCAGGTTTCCAATCTGCTGGTCAGCGCTGTTCAGCGCTGCGTCTTTTGCTCCTTCAGGAGGACATTGCGGAACATACGCTCGACATGCTTCGCGGCGCCATGGACACGCTCATCGTTGGGAATCCATCGGATCCGGCCACCGACATTGGCCCGGTCATCGATCAAGCCGCTTATGATTCGCTTATGACATACCGGGCGCGCATGAAGGATCGGATTCTTCATGAAATAGCTGTTCCTGCCGATGGCCTTTTTGTGCCGCCGACGGTCATCGGGCTGGACGATGCGAGTGCGTTGGACCGAGAATGGTTTGGGCCGCTGGTGCATGTGGCCACGTGGAAAGCCGGCACATTGGAAGCCACCATTGCAAAGATTAACGCCAAGGGTTTCGGACTGACCATGGGGCTGCACAGCCGGATCGCAGGCAGCAGCGCGCTGGTCGAACAACTGGCGCGCGTAGGCAATCTGTACATCAACAGGTCAATGATTGGCGCTGTTGTCGGAAGTCAGCCATTTGGCGGTGAGGGCCTTTCCGGCACTGGCCCCAAAGCAGGCGGTCCGCATTATCTTTTCAGATTCTGTGCGGAACGGACGACAAGCACCGATACCACAAGCGCTGGCGGCAATGCATCCCTGTTGTCTCTGGATGACGGAAACTAGGCTGTTTTGGCGGGTGAAAAATGCCGCGGAGGAATTTCAGGTCCTCTGCCAGTATCTGCTTAATGCACGGTGCCAAAGGTTGTACGAATACTGAGCATGATAATCAGCCGTTCGATCTGGCGCCAACGACAATAATGCAAGTGGTTGCCGACATTCCGGCTCTTGATTGCCCGTTCCGCAGCTTCAATACCGGCCGCCATACCAAACTGGTCCATCAGAATCTGAGCTTCAGACACATCCTGCGGTTCGACATAAAGCGACAGATACATGAAGTGCAGGACTTTCGATATGTGCAGGTAGCAGACGGGCTTGGGGGTATAGGGCCCGTCTGCGTCCCCCGTTTACAGACTGTGTACGCCATTTCCGTCAAAGCATGTGGTTAGCAAAAATTAAGGATAGATATCGCGCTTGCTAGGACATGACAGTTGGTGGCAAGGGGCGGGGTATGTCAGGAACAGAAAACAACCAGCCCCGCCTTGCCGGTGGCATCTTCATCGCTTTCGGGCTACTCATTGGTCTCATATTGGGCGTCGTTTTCGACCAACCCTCTGCTGGTGCCATAATCGGTATGGTTATCGGTATCGTAATCGCGATTATCATCTGGGTGATCGACAGCAAACGTCGATGAAATAGAAGGGCCGAAAAAATGTGGAAACATGTCCGCAATATCACGTTGATTTTCATCGTGCTGGCGATCGCTGGCATTTGGTACATGACTCGCCCGGACGTCGCGCAGCTTTCGATTGATGCGGTCACTGGTCCAAATCCGCAAATTACGACGGCCCGCCCCCAGATTTTCCCAACCATTAAGGTCGCAGATGTTGACCGCTGGACAGCCGGCGAAGCGCCTGTTGCAGCACCCGGATTTGTTGTCGAGCGTTTTGCCGAAGGTCTCGATCATCCCCGCAACCTCTACACATTGCCTAATGGCGATATATTGGCCGCCGAATCCAATTCACCACCACGTGATGCCGGCGGCATCGAAGGGATGGTCATGAAATGGCTCATGGACAAGGCCGGTGCAGGCGTTCCTTCTGCCAACCGAATCACGCTTTTGCGCGATACAAATGGTGATGGAAAAGCGGACTTGAAAACGCCTTTCATCACTGGATTGAACTCCCCCTTTGGCATGGTGCTCATCGGCGACACATTATATGTTGCCGACACCGACCGCTTGCTCGCCTTTCCCTACAAGGAAGGCGACACAAAAATTGATGCAAAGGGCAAGGAACTCACCAAGTTCAATGCGCTGGCGCCCAACAATCACTGGACCCGAAATTTGGCAGCATCGCCGGACGGCAAGAAAATATACATCTCGGTCGGTTCCAACAGCAACATCGGCGAACATGGCATGGATAAGGAAAACGGCCGAGCGATGGTGTTTGAATATGACATCGCCAAGGACAAGAAGATTCCTTTTGCCATTGGCTTGCGTAATCCCGTTGGTCTTAGCTGGGACAAGGATGGCCGGCTTTGGACAGTGGTCAACGAACGCGACATGCTTGGGTCGGATCTTGTACCTGATTATCTCGCATTGGTTGAATTCGGCGCAGATTATGGTTGGCCGCAACATTTCTGGGGCGGTTTTACTGACAGCCGGGTCTCACCGCCCAAGCCCGAAAAGCGCGAATATGAGCGGCGCCCTGATTATGCCTTGGGCGTCCATACCGCGCCGCTTGGTCTGGCGTTTGCTTATGATGGCAAAATGGGCGTTGGATTTACCGAAGGTGCATTTGTTGCCCGGCATGGGTCTTGGAACCGCAAACCGGCTTCTGGCTATGACGTGATTTTCGTACCCTTCCCAAAGGGTGAGCCCGTTGGGAAGCCCGTCAACCTGCTGACCGGTTTCCTCGACAAGGACGGCAAAGCACAGGGCCGCCCAACCATGCTTGCTTTCGCAAAGGATGGAACGCTGCTGGTCAGTGACGATGTCGGCAATATCGTCTGGCGGGTGCGGGCGAAGACCTAAATCTTCCGGCCCGCCCGGCCAGCAAGCTCGACCGTGTAATGCCAGGCTATTCGGCCTGAACGACCGCCGCGCCCTTGGGCAAAGCCAAGAGCGTCAGCCTCATCCCAATCGAGGTCAAAGTGGGCGGCGTAACAGCCGACCATGCGTAGATAAGCGTCCTGATCGGGATATTGGAAGCCGAGCTTGAGGCCGAACCTGTCGGCGAGCGCGAGGCTGTCGTCGACGGCATCGCGCACATTGAGCACATCTGCCTGCTCGCTGCTTTCGCGTTCAACGATGTTCCGGCGGTTTGATGTTACACACAGCCGGACATTGTTGGGTCGAGCTTCTACCCCGCCCTCCAGCAGAGACCGCAAAAGCCGGGCATTCTGGTCGTGCGGCTCGAATGATATATCATCGACAAATAATAGATAACGTCGGCCCGATGCGCCAAGTTCTTCAAACAAGGCGGGCAGGCTTGTCACATGGCTTGCGGCGGCTTCGACAAGCGCAATGAAGAAACCGTCTTCCTGAAGCGTCGCGACAACAGATTTCACCAAGGCCGACTTGCCCATGCCGCGAGCGCCCCATAACAGAACATCATGAGCTGCTGCCCCCGATGCATGGCGGCGGCAATTTTCGACGAGATCGGACTTTTGCCGATCAACGCCGACAATGAGATCGAGCGGCAAGGGTTTGAAATCATGCACCGCTGCCAGAGCTGTCCCGTTCCAGTGATAGGCTGGAAAAGACGAAAGATCGGTCGGCGGCGCTGGGGGAGGCGACAGCCGCTCGAGTGCTTCTGCAATGCGTTTGAGGATCTGGTCGCTCAAGCCGCCAGTTCCTCCGCATCAATCGCGTAAAGCAATCCAGCGCCGGACATTGCGCTGCCCTTGAAGGCAAACGCTTCGGGGACCATGACGTCGAGATAATATCGGCAGGCGGCAACCTTAGCGCGCAGGAATGCGCTTGTGTCGCCATGTGCAATTTCGCTTTGCGCTGCCCGCAATTGCTTCGCCATCAACCATCCGGCCGTCGCGACCGCCATCATGTTAGTGTAGGCATAGCTACCCGCCAAGCGGTCGTCGACATCAGCGGCAAGCATATATTCGGTGACTTCGGAACAAGCCGCTATGAGCGCCTGAAGACCTGCATGATCTGCAGTATCAGCTGCAATTGCCGCGAGATGATCGCGGATGACGTCGCCGCCTTGCATGGCAAGCTTTCGGCCAACCAGGTCTGCTGCCTGAATTCCATTGGTGCCTTCGTAAATGGCCGCAATCCGGATATCGCGATAAAAT
>JANMJX010000146.1:0-2646 GCA_031371575.1 Sphingomonadales bacterium | reverse complement strand
CTTTGTCGCGTCGGTACCCTGTTTCTGGTTGGCGGTGATGAAGACGCCGCGCTGGCCATTATGGCTCACTTTCACGCGTTGTTCGGCCGCGCCGATGTTGACGTCGGCCACATCTGCCACACGCAAGATAGTTCCGTCATTGGTGCGGATCGGCAGATTGCGGATCTTTTCAACGTCGCGGAATGCGCCGCCCGTTTCCACGTTGAATCTGCGCGCGCCACTTGTGACGGCGCCAGCAGGAACATCTGCGCCGCCCACCCGGATCGCGTCAACAACGACGCTTGCAGGCAACCGAAGCTCGGCCAGCCTGCCCGCATTTATCGAAACACTGATTTCCGGTTGGGGTAAACCGTAAATGTCCGCCTCGCGAACCTCCTGAAATCGTCCCAATGCCTCGCTGATGTCACGGGCGTATTTTTCCATCCGGTACCAGCTTGCGGTTTCGCTCAACAAGGCAATTTGAAGAATGGAGGTATTGGTCGTCCGGATTTTCTCAAACTGCAGCCGCTGCAAATCCGACGGAAGCTGGCTTCGAATGGCGGTCACTTCGCGAACAGTATCGTTGAAATATTGGTCAGGATCGCCAGACCAGTCGAATTCCGCCCGAATGACTGCGTTCCCGTCGCTGCTGGTCGAGGCGACATTTTGCACATCTTCCAGACCCTGAACCAATTCCTCAATCGGCTTGGTGATTGTCTGTTCGACCTCGGCCGCATCCGCGCCTGGCTGCAACGCGACAATCGACACCACGGGCATGGAAAAATGGGGGTCAACGGCGCGCGGAACTTGTTGGAACGCAGAAAAACCCAAGGCACATAGCAATGTGAACAACACGAGGGTCAACTGCCATCTGCGAATAGCGAACTCCGCGATATGCATAGGCTAAGGTTGGCCCTTGATGACGCGCACGCGCGAGCCGGTGCGCAGCTTTTCCAGTCCGGATTTGACGATTTTGTCACCGGCAGCCAGCCCGCCCGACACGATGACCGAGCTATCGGTCAGCCGTTCAACCGCGACATTGCGTGTTTCAACGCGGCTTTCGGCATTCACGACATATACGAGACCCTCACCAGCGCGCACTGCGAACAGCGCGCTGGCGGGTATCTGCAACTGTTCGACGCCATCAGATGCAGGCAGCTTTATGGTCGCCGTACCAATTTGGCCCGACCGATATTGTGGCCTGTTTGGTATGCGAAACTGCACCGTAAATGCGCCCGTTGCCTCATTTGCCCGACCATCGATTTCAGAAATCGTCGCCGTTACCGGCGCGTCGCCCGCCGATTCAATGCTAATCTCTGCGGCCATACCGACGCGCAGCCTTGACGCGTCTCGGTCGACGACGGGAACGCGGAACACAAAACCGTCATCGGCTTCACCCAGCAAAAGCACAGGCGTGCCAGCGGCAATGACTTGTCCTGCCTGGACATTACGCATCAACACTACGCCCGCAGAAGGCGCGTACAATTGCGCAGTGTTACTGGCAAAGCCGGCTTGCCGGACACGGGCCTCGGCGCCCTTTACCGCAGCCTCAGCTGCTTCATATCGTGCCTTGGTTACCCAGCCATCTGCATATAGCGAACGCACGCGTTCAAACTCTGCCCGCGACCGATCGCGTTCCGCCGTGGCCACGCTCATATCCGCGCCAACCGACGTGGTATCGAGCGCAGACAACAAAGCGCCGCGTTTGACAAAATCGCCCTCTTCGAAACGGACAACGGCAACCTTGCCTGCAGTGGTGAAACCCAACGGCGTTTCGCGGCGGTAGCGGACGGTGCCCACCGCCTGAACTTCGCGCTGAAGGCTCTGTTTTTCCACTGTGAAGACTTGGACTGGCAAATCTGCCTTTGGCGCGGCTTCAGTGTCGCTTTTAGTCCCGCCGCAACCGAAGAGCGGCGTGATCAGAACAAGCCCACAGAGTAGTCTCGAAGATATACGCAACCGGCCCTCCCCTGCACTGCCCACCAACGGTAATAGGCGAATAATAACAAGGAGGAAATAGCGTTTTAATATGAAACCTATTTTATAATGATACGCCCGTCAGAAGAGGCGGCGCGCGCAGTCCATCTGGCATAACAGCTTGATTCATCGAAAATATCTCTTCCTGCATGACGCGGTAGCGGCTTTTCCATCGCAAATGCGTTCCGTCCGAAAAGATGCCTTTGTCGGTCTTGCGGCCATAGCGTTCTGCAAAGCGGAGCGCCGCGGCTGTGTCATACCCAGCATTACCCATAAGCCAGACAGACAGTCGGTCAGCCTCTATCTCGGTCGCCAATATTTTCTGAACGCTCTTGCCGTCCGCGAGCCGTTGCCGGTGTCCAAGCAGATTATGCGCCATTTCGTGCGCCACGATGGCAGCGAGTTGCGCATCGTCGTCGCTGGTAAAGGACAAAAGGCCCTCGGTCACGCGGACGGAAACACCATCTGCGCCGGCATCCAAATCCGATTTGGTATCCACCCAAAATCGCGATGCGCACGCCACAGGCGGGGCAAGCGTGACCTGTTTCTGGCCTTGGGCATTAATCAAAACAATGTCAGCCCTGCCCGAAGTATCGAGAGCATCTGCGATAATATCCAGGACTTTCTCGAGACGCGCACTTGCGCGCTCCTGCCCCGTAAACGGCAAGTTCGAAATTGCGGTGCCATTGA
>JANMJX010000225.1:0-2255 GCA_031371575.1 Sphingomonadales bacterium | reverse complement strand
TGCCGCTGCATTTCATCATGACGTCTGCGGGCGCGCACTTCGGCAGGGGCCGTCACAAACAGCTTCACGTCAGCGTGCGGCGCAATGACTGTGCCGATGTCGCGGCCGTCAAGCAGTGCGCCGCCCGGTTGGTTGGCAAAGTCAACTTGGCGCTGGTTCAGCGCGGCGCGCACGAGCGGATGAATCGAAACCCGGCTAGCGACGCCGCCAACTTCCTCTGTCCGTAAAATAGCCTCGTCCAGCAAGCTGTCGGGAAAGGCGCATCCCGCCAACGCGTCGGCTGCATTGTCAGGATCGCCGTGATTGAGTTGCACTTGCCGTCCCACCGCGCGGTACAGCATGCCCGTATCCATAAAGGGCAACGCAAAATGCGCGGAAAGTGCCTTTGCCAACGTTCCCTTGCCAGAGGCAGTCGGCCCGTCAACGGCAATGATCATTTGGGATTGCTCGGGGCTTTGCCAGCCGCGTTACCCGCCATCAGCGCCTTGGAAATGCCGAACAAGGCAATCGCCATCCACACAACCTCCAACACCATAGTCGGCAGGTTGAAATTGACGGTCAGCGATATCGTCAGCAATGCCGCCCCCAGGAAGTTGGCGACATTGAACCACAAGGCGTTCATTTGCGTCGTCAGGTTACTGTACGCAAATGCAGCGACGATAAAAAAGCTCCCCGCAAAACCGACCAGATCAGCAGCAAAAGGTGAGAGATATTCGGTCAATTTTGAACCTGCAGATCATTTAAGATGGTTTCAAATGTCGGGAAGCTGGTTGCGATAGGAGACACATCGTCAACGGTTACCGCACGATAGCAATGCTGGCCCGCCACGGCGAAGCTCATCGCGATGCGGTGGTCGAGCGCGCTTGCCACGGTTGCACCGCCCTCAAGCGGTTCTCCGCCCGTGCCATCGATGACCAAACCATCTTCGCGTTCTTGAACCTGCGCGCCAATGGCTTTTAGACCGCTGGCCATCAGAGCCAGCCTGTCGGATTCCTTCACACGCAGCTCATCCAGCCCGCTGGTAACGGTCCGCCCCTGCGCCACGCTGGCGGCGACAAAAAATACCGGAAACTCGTCGATCATGCTTGGGGCAACTTCCGGCGGAACCTCGATGCCGCGCAAGGCGGATTGCCGTGCAGTGATATCGGCGACGGGTTCACCGCCCACTTCGCGCTGGTTGGAATAGGTCAGGTCAGCGCCCATTGCCTCGAGCATCTTATAAATGCCTGTGCGGGTGGGGTTCATGCCGACATGTGTGACAGTGACTTCACTGCCCGGCGTAATCAGTGCGGCAACTACAAAGAATGCAGCCGAGGACGGATCGCCAGGGACCTCAATCTGCTGCGGCTGCAGTTCGGCCTCGCCCATCAACCGGATATGCCGGACTCCGCTGGCATCTATATCAACCTTCAGGTCGGCGCCAAACCCGCGCAACATCCGTTCGCTATGGTCGCGTGTCGGCACCGGTTCGATGACTTCGGTTATGCCAGCGATATTTAGCCCCGCGAGCAGGACGGCACTTTTGACTTGCGCAGAAGCGACTGGCAGACGGTAGCTGATTGGGACCGCCGGAACCAATCCGCGCACCATCAGCGGTAAGGTACCGCCGGGACTCGCAGTAAATTCCGCGCCCATCTGGCTCAATGGATCAATCACGCGGCCCATCGGGCGTTTTGAAAGGCTGGCGTCGCCCGTGAAGGTGGAAATAATCCTGTGGCTGGCGACCAGTCCCATGAGCAGACGGGTAGATGTCCCGCTATTGCCCATATCAAGCGCGCCCGATGGCTGCATCAGGCCACCGACCCCGACACCGTGAACGGTCCAATCGCCTTCGCCCGTCCGCGTTATGTCCGCGCCCATCGCGCGCATGGCAGCGGCCGTGGCCAAGACATCCTCACCTTCAAGCAATCCCGATATCCTGCTTTGGCCAATAGCGAGTGCACTGAGCATGAGCGCACGATGCGAGATCGATTTGTCGCCTGGAACCCTGGCTGTGCCCTTTAGCGGGCCATAGGGTTGAAAAATGCCGGGTCGGGTTAGGGCGCTGTGCATGACCTTTTGCGCTTTGCGGATGATGCGTCCTCAAGTCAACGACCACAGTAATTTTTGACAGCGGCGTGCCGCTGTGGCAAAGGCCGCGCCAATTGACGGTGATTCACGGATGTGTATCGCCCTTCCAAACCAGTTTAAAAAGGAATTAACCCGCCATGATCAAGGCTGAATGGGGAACCAAGCGCACTTGCCCGAAATGTGGC
>JANMJX010000006.1:0-14127 GCA_031371575.1 Sphingomonadales bacterium | reverse complement strand
CCGGCCGAAATCGGCCTGCGCCTTGGCCGCAGCGCGGATGATCGCCAGCTCCTTTGCCGTTTCCGCGCTATACTCGGTCCACTCGCCCGCCAGCGGGCGGTTGTGCGATAGCTCCTGGATAAGCAGATCGACCCGCGCATCCTCGGCCAGTTCGGCATAATCGGCGGTCACACCTGCCGTGCGGAACAGTTCCGCAATGACGCGTTCATGCACATCGCTGTTCTGCCGCAGATCCAGCGTCGCCAGATGAAAACCGAAAATTTCCACTGAGCGGATGAGCCGCGAAAGCGCGCCACCGCTTGCCAGCGCCCCGTCGCCATCGCGGGCAAGGCCTGAGGCCAATGTCACAAGATCCTTCCGCAACGCATCGGGGCCGTCATAAGGCTGTCCTGACAATTTGGACGGACGTGGCGGCTGGTCGCCGACAAGCTTGATATGAGTTGCCGCCAACCGCGCGTAAATGCCGGATAGTGCACGCCGATAGGGCTCATCGGCCCGGCTTGGCGCGGAGTCACCGCTGGATTCGGCAAGCGCCAGGACCGATTCCGGCGTATCGCTCATCAGCGACGATATCGATATTTCAGCGCCAAGCACATGAATGGACTCAAGATAGTGCCGGATCGCGGTGCCGCCATTGCGCGTAACCGCAAAACGCAGAGTTTCGGCATCAACAAAGGGATTGCCGTCCCGGTCGCCGCCAATCCATGTACCAAGCCGCACAAAGCCCGGCGGGCGTGCACCCAGCGCCTTTTCCCAGCTTGCGTACAATTTGGGCAAGGCCGGCAGGAACACGTCATGCATCGTTGAGCGCGCGTTTTCGATCTCGTCAGCGACGAACAGCTTTTCCCGGCGCAACGGCCTTGTCTGCCACAATAAGGCGATTTGCCGGTAGATCGCTGCGTCCACATCATCGCCGTCGTCGGTGACTGTTCGCCCCTCATCCCGTAAGGCCATCAGCCGGGCAATCCGGTTTTTATGGTCAATGATGCTCTTGCGCCGGACCTCTGTGGGATGCGCGGTGAGCACCGGTACGATCAGGCTGTGGCCAAGCATCTTTCCTATGTCGTCAAGCGATCTGCCCTCGGCCAGAAGCCGCGTTATGGCTTCGGCAAAGGATGCACCTTCTTCGTGCGCAAAACCCTGGCGGTCTTCGGCCAAATTGGCCAGTAGCGAAAAGAGCATGAACCCGCGCACGAAATCCAGAGTGTCGTCGAGGCTAAGCGCGCCAAGGCCGCGGTCGCTCGAATCGGCGCCCTCAATCTTGCGAAAGCGGTCGACGCTGGTGGACCGGATATATTCGGTCTGCCGGAAAAGAGTCTCGCCGCCATAAGCGCGAATGACATCGCCCAGCAATTTACCCAAAAAGCGGATATCGGGATTTTGCGAAATGGCTTGCATCTGTTGTCCGTCCATGGCGCGAATAGTGCACATGGACAGCGCACACGCAAGCAAATGCGCGCGCTTCTACCGGGGAATAGCTATTCCCCGATCAGCCGCGAAAGTCGCTCGATTTCCGCATTTTGCGTCGCGACATCGTCTGCAACCGGCTGCTGCGCCGCGGCCAGAAGCTCTGCCATCGCTGGATCGGCTGCACCTTCCTGCGTTATCAGACCGTCAAAGTCGCGCAATGCGGCTACCGAATCGGAACGGGTCTTGTCGAGCCGCGACAGCTGCAAATGCGCGTTCACCCATGATTCGCTGCCTGGAGGCGTTCTGGCGGCCTTCACCGCTGTTGCCTGTACGGAGGGCAGCGCACGCGCATAACTTGCCTGTGCTGCTTTGTGGCGTGCCTGCAATGCCCCTACTTTCGCCGACAGCTCTGCCGTCAACTGGATGGGCGCTGCAGCCGCGTCGACAGGCGCTGATATCGGTGCATCTGTCTCATAAGGACGGCGCTCGAGCGACGGAAAACCACCCTGCGGACTGCCACATGCGGCCAGGATGAGGAACAGAGGCAAAGAAGATGCAAGCTTGAATTTCAACATGCCCGACGTCTAAGCCTGCATGAAGGGCCACGCAAGGGCATCAAAGTGGCCCAAAACGCCCGATCAAAGGTTGACATCGATATTTGCTTGGATTAGCTGCGCCCCTTCTTGCGTGGCCCTGTCGAGATTCGTCTCTGCTATGTCACGCGCCTGAAGCAACCCGCCCCATAAGGCGTTAAGCTGTAGAAACGGATGAGTTAAAGCCATGTTCGCAATCGTGCGCACTGGCGGCAAGCAATATCGCGTCGCCGCTGGAGATAAAATCGCAGTTGAAAAACTGTCTGGTGAAGCGGGTGACAAGATCTCGCTGGGTGACATCCTTCTTGCCGGTGACGGTGACAAGGCGCAGGACGTGAACGGCTTGACCGTTTCTGCCGAAATCATTGCGCAGGAACGCGGTGAAAAGGTGATCGTTTTCAAAAAGCGTCGCCGCCACAACTATCGCCGCAAGCAAGGTCATCGCCAGTCGTTGACGCTGCTGCGCATTCTTGCCGTTGGCAAGGAAGAGAAAAAGGCTGCTGCGCCGAAGGCCGAAAAGGTCGAGGCTGCTGCAACGGCTGCTCCTGCAAAGGAAGCCGCGCCAAAGAAAGCCGCTGCGCCAAAAAAGGCCGCAGCTCCAAAGGAAGCTTGAGCGGCAACGCTCTGACGTAGGAGTTTAGACCATGGCACATAAAAAAGCAGGTGGTTCGTCACGCAACGGTCGCGATTCGGCAGGCCGTCGCCTTGGCGTGAAAAAGTTCGGTGGCGAAAGCGTCATCGGCGGCAACATCATTATCCGTCAGCGCGGTACCAAGGTATATCCTGGTGCTGGCGTTGGCCTTGGCAAGGATCACACCTTGTTCGCGCTCGTCGCGGGCCGCGTGCGATTCCATGCCGGCAAACTCGGCCGCAAATATGTGTCGGTCGATATGGCAGCGATGGCTGCCGAATAAACAGGACAATCGATAATCGGGTTGTCCAAACGGATGACCCGGAGATCACATATGGTGGTTTCCACCTTTGAACAGGGAGACGGGTCAACCGGTCTCCCTTTCTTTTTGCCTCGTTCTCCCTGTTCTGCGCCGATCACAAGGCGATTGTAACAACGCTGTCGCTTTGTCGTGCAAAGGGGCAGCGCATAACCGGAGAGAAACGATGTTCGCAAGAACCGAAAGATTGCTTTTGCGGCCAAGCTGGCCTGAAGATGCCCAAGAAATTTATCGGGCGATTGCGGATGAAGGCATTGTCCGCAATCTGGCGCGCGCGCCATGGCCTTATACTGCCGAGGATGCTGCGCGTTATGCCGGGCAGGACCATGACCCGCGTCATCCTTCCTTTTTGCTGATGCTGCGCACCAACGGCGCGCCGCGCCTGATCGGTGCGTGCGGTATTGGCAAACTCGATGGCACTGCCGAACTGGGTTACTGGATCGCCCGTCCTTATTGGGGTCTTGGTTTTGCCACCGAGGCGAGCCGCGCTGTCGTTCATATCGCAAAAGCAATCGGCCATAAAAAGCTGATTGCTGGCCACTTCACCGACAATCCGTCCTCAGGCAAAGTATTGCGCAAGCTTGGCTTTCAAAAGACTGGTAATATCGTGCAGCGCCACAGCACGGGCCGGGGCGAAGCGGTGGACTGCGCTCAATATGAAAAGTCGCTTGAAGACCCAGTGTCGGAACATGTTGCTATGCCGCGCACGCCGGCGTTCAACATCCGCGAACAATTTGAGCGTCTTCAGGCCGCTTGAAGCAATTAAGCTGCGGCGACGCCAGCGATGTTATCGGCAGTGGGTTGATACTCCGGCACAATATGCCGAAGTAGCCCAACTGCTGCATCGCGCTCACCTGCATGCACATGTGCTTCCAGCTTATCCAAAACCGCACTTAGATCGGACCAGGGCATATGCCCCTCCATCGCTTGCATGATCCGCTGGTGTTTCGTTGGCATCGGGTTTTCGCCAATGAGAAGTTCTTCGAAAAGCTTCTCGCCTGGCCGGAGACCGATTTCTTCAATCGCGATATCCCCATCAGGGTTGTCGTCGTCACGCACCGTCAGCCCCGAAAGACTGATAAGCGTGCATGCAAGATCGTAGATCCGGACTGGCTTGCCCATATCAAGAACGAAAACTTCCCCGCCCTTTGCCATGCTCCCGGCCTGGATCACCAGCTGCGCAGCCTCCGGTATGGTCATGAAATAGCGGATGATGTCCTTATGGGTAAGTGTGACTGGCCCCCCATTGGCGATCTGTTCCTTGAACCGGGGCACAACCGACCCACTTGAGCCAAGCACGTTACCGAACCGGACCATGCTGAACCGTGTTTGTGAACCCATTTTCGCCTTGGCTTGCAAGATTTGCTCACACACGCGCTTGCTTGCGCCCATCACGTTGGTCGGGCGCACCGCTTTGTCCGTACTGATCAGGATGAAATGGCTGACGCCATTTTGTTCGGCGGCCTGCACCAAATTTCTGGTCGATATGATGTTATTGCCAAGGCCAGATAGCGGATTATGTTCAAGCAAAGGCACATGCTTGTAGGCGGCAGCATGGAAAATGGTGTCGGGGCGATAGGCGGCAAGCAGCGATGCAACAGGACGCGCAGCTGCAGTGTTGATCAACTCAGGATGGATTTCGATGTCGGGGCGGAAAATTCCGGCCGCCGCATTTTCACGAAGCTCTTGCTCGATCTTGTAGAGCGCAAACTCGGTCATTTCGACAAGGATTAGTTTGTGGGGGCCAATCGCCATGATCTGCCGGCACAATTCGCTGCCTATGGAGCCCCCTGCGCCAGTAACCATGACGGTCTTGCCCAATATGGTCCGCCCCATCAGCAAGTGGTTTGGCGCGACGGCATCGCGGCCCAGCAGATCGTCAACCTCGACCTCGCGCAAATCGGCGATCGACACCTTGCCGGCGACGATATCCTGAATTTGTGGCAGAGTCTGGACGTGCACGTTGAACCGCTGAAGTTCGTCGACAATAGCTTTTCGCTTGCTTCGGCTCATCGATGGCACGGCAAGCAAGATATCGGTTATGCCAAGGCGCTTTACTTCGGAAACCAGATCGCTCGAATGATAAACCGGGCTGCCGTCCAGCCGTTGGCCACGCAGCCGACTGTCATCGTCAACAAATCCCAAAAGATACATGCCCGGGTAATGCCGCGTCGACAAGGCAAGTTGCTGCCCCGCGCTACCGGCGCCGTAAATCAACACGCGTTTGGCCTCGCCGCCAAAGGCCCTTTGTCCAAGCAGATCACTGATGATGTATCGAACCACGATCCGGCTAAGCACCAAAGCCAGAAGGAAGAGGATGGGTACAAGAATGCCAATGGTTCTGGGCACACCCGGCAAGCCGACGACAGTAAACACCGCTGTCATCAGGAACAGGAAAATGGCTACGGCGCGAGCGAGTTCGGTTATGGTGCCCGAGCCAGCGAAACGGAAAATGGACCGGTATACACCAAGCGCAAGAAAGATCGGCGGCCACGTGAGGAACGACACCAGCAAGACACTGCGCACAGGAGCATTCCAGAGCTGCCAATCCCCCAGACGCAGCGAAAAGGCGAGCCACACAGCAAAGACACAAATGACCGAGTCAACGACAAACGCGATGATTTTCTTGGCCCGGCGATCCAGATTGGCGATCGCGGACAGACCCGCAATGATATTTGCAGAAGTTTTTGGGGTATTTGGCTTGCGGCTAGCTGACATTTTATGAAGCATTCCGTGTTGCGGTGGTGCTTGGGCGCGGCTCTTCTCTGAACGCGCATAATCGCATAGCTTTAAACATTCAAGCAATCCACAGGACATGATCAATTTGACGGGAAACACGCGCAATTCGCTTAAATCCGTGTCCGCTGCGCAACACTATTGGATATGCCTTCCAAATGGCGTAGCAATTCGAACTCACCGCAATAAGGGCAATTATGGCGACGGAAGCCTCCAAGATCATCGACCTTAAGGATGCGGGCATCCCGCGCAGGTTAAGTCCCGAAGCAAGCCGGATGGCCGCGCTTGAGGCGGCACGCAGCTTGTTGCTTGAGGCAGGTCCGCAGGCGGTCACGCTCAAGGCAGTGGCCGGACGCATTGGCCGGACGCATGCCAATTTGCTGCATCATTTTGGGTCTGCGTCCGGGCTTCAGCGTGCTTTGGCGGCGTATATGGGCAACAATATCTGTAGCAAAATTGCCGAGGCGGTTGTGCAAATGCGTGGCGGCGTTGTCACCCCACACGAGCTCGCCGATCTGATTTTCGACCATTTCGACCGCGAAGGCGCTGGCGCACTGGCGTCCTGGATGCTCTTGTCAGGCAATGAGGACGCACTTGATCCTATTGTCGAGGCTATACACAAGCTGGTCGATGAAATCGCCGAAGACGGGCATGCGGATACCTCGCTACATGAATTGACGCTGGAAATGGTGCTCATGGCGCTGGGTGACGCGCTTCTGGGCGGGCCTTTGTCTGCGTCGCTTGGCTTGCCACGTGAGGCGGGCCGCCAGATTGCTGGCCGAAAGCTCGCTGCCTCCTTTGATGAATGGCAATCGCAGCTTAAATCCTAGATCAGGACGCCGGGTGGTAATATTCCTTGTACCAGGCGGCAAATTTCTCAAGTCCTTCGGCAAGCATCACTTTCGGCTGATAGTCCGTGAGAGCATGCAATTTTGAAACATCGGCAAAGGTGGCGGTGACATCGCCAGGCTGCATAGGGCGCATAATCTTATTTGCGCGACGCCCAAGGGCTTTTTCCAGCGTTTTGATCATGTCCATCAACCCAACCGGGTGGCTGTCACCAATGTTAAGCAGCCTGTGGACGCCGCGCTCGGGTCGATTGTCCAATGCGCCAACAATGCCGTCCACAATATCATCGATATAGGTGAAATCCCGCGCCATTTCACCATTGCCGTACACTTCGATGGCCTCGCCCTTCAGGATCTTCTGCGTGAAACTGAAATAAGCCATGTCGGGACGCCCCCATGGCCCGTAAACGGTAAAAAACCGAAGACCTGTTTGCGGAAAACCATAAAGGCTGGCGTAAGCCTGGCTCATCAACTCGCACGCGCGCTTGGTGGCGGCGTAGAGCGACACGGGCGAATCGGCGGAATCATCTTCCTTGAAGCCCGAACCGCCCCTTGGCTTGTCGCCATAGACCGAGCTGGAAGAGGCATAGACTAAGTGCCCAAAGCCCTTGGCATGACGGCAGGCCTCCAGCACCGACAAATGGCCTGCGAGGTTTGATCGCTCATAGGCAAAGGGGTTTTCGAGGCTGTAGCGGACACCTGCTTGCGCCGCGAGATGGATGACGCGGACAATATCGTTATCGCGCACCAGCGCGGCCATTTTTGCCGCGTCGGCAATATCGAGGCGTTCAAAGCTGAAGCCGCTGACCCCGTCAAAGGTCGCCAGCCGCGCCTCCTTCAAGGAAGGATCATAATAATCATTGACGATGTCGACCCCGATAACCTGTTCACCACGCGCCAACAGCCGGTGCGCAACTGCATGGCCAATAAATCCGGCTGCGCCCGTTACGAGTATTGGAGATGTCATATTGCATTAGCTCCTTGGCTGTCAGGGGCATCGGAGGATAGCATCGCTAGCTAGACCGCGATATGACTGATTTCAACTTGTGCAGCATCGGTGTCACAACGGGTATGGTCAACATTGTGCTCGCTACCGCCATCAGCAACAAAGCCGTAAAGGTTTCATTGGTGATGATTTGCTTATCGAGCAGAATATTCGCAAAAATGATCATGATCAGCGCTTTTGTCTGCAACAACCAGCCAATCAGAGACGCTTCGCCTTTTTCCCATTTCAAGATGCGCCCAGCCAGGTGCACGCCAGCGAGCTTTCCAGAAACCGAGGCGAACAACAGCAGCGCCGCTGCCGCAAAGACGGTGACCCCGCCCACATCCCAATTGGTGCGCAGGCCAGTGCTGAGGAAAAAGACGGGCATGATGGCAAACAAGATATTGGCGCGAAAGCCGTCCATGCGTTTCTGGTCAAACCATTTGGCGTCGAGAACCGCGCCCGAGAGAAAAGCGCCAACCATATAATGCAGTCCGGCCCAATCCGCGGCAAAACCAGCAATGGCGAGCCAAATAAGGCCGATATACCACCGGTCATTTTCGGCAACGCGCTGCATCAGCGCGCGGACGAGATAAGCGGCAATAGCAAACAACACCAGAAATACGCCCTGCCGCCCGATCCGCTCCCAATCCAATAATATGAGTGCCAACACGCCCCAGATCGCGATGTCGTCAAGGCTCGCATAGCGCAGGACCCTTTGTCCGAGCGGCTGGCGCAGGATCTCCAGCTTTTCCATAAAAAGGATCAGGATAGGCAACGCTGTCACCGCGCAGGCCATGCCAATGCCGACAAGCGCTTGCCAATATTGTCCCTTTGCCCCGATCCAGCCCGGTCCCGTATTCAGCAGGATGAAGGCCGCGATACTGCCAAAGAGCAAGGGCATGAACAAGGCAAGGCCAGCCGTCACGCCGGTTTCGCCGCGCTTGTTCCAGGCTTCGGTCAAATCAAGCTCGATACCGGCAACCCAGACGAAAATCATGACCGCCCACCAGGCGACGCCATTTAACGCCGCGATGACCTCTGGTCGGAACACGAAACTATAATATTCGGGAAAGGCTGCGCCAAGGACGCCGGGGCCAAGCAGAATGCCGCAGATAATTTGCACGACGACTAGCGGTGCATAATATTCGGTCCGACCCACACGCCAGATGAGATAGGGCACGGCAAAGATGAGAATCATCGCCACGAGGAACACCTCAGTGACTGTGACATTTGCCATATTGCGCTCCCCCACCTAACTTAGGAGGGTCAACTAGCAAATGGCGCTGTTTTGGCTAAGGATTTTTTGCAGTTAAGCTGCGCGGCTCTGATCGGTGGCTTGCAACCAGGCGCGCGCTTGGCGCTGCGCTTCGGCGATTTCGCGTGCAGTCATATCGTCGGAAATATCCGCCCGGCACAACATCGCCATTTCGCTGCCGTTGAGTGCCGCAAGATTGAACCACTTATGCGCTTCGATCAAATCAACATCGACTCCGCCGCTGCCTGTCGAAAATGCGACACCCAAATCATATAGTGCATCCGCGTTGCCGCGTGCCGCATCTGCAAGACGGCTTTCCATCAGAAAGCGCGCGCTTGTAAAACTATTTGCCATATTCTCTGCCCCCACATCGAGTGTGGATTTCAACTTCGGCTAACATGGCTAATAAAAGGTTAACGAAAATTGGGAAAACTACATCCGATTTGGCAGATGCTTTTGGCTTTATATGGCGAGATTGTCGATCAGACGTGTTTTGCCAATTTTAGCGGCGGCCAGAAGCCGTGCCTTTCTGCCATCAAAATGATGGAGTTGTTGCAAGGTGACGGCGTCGGCAAGGACGAAATAATCTACCCGCACGAACCCAGCTGCGATAATAGCGGCAGTCGCCGCCGCAAGCGTTTGCCCGACATCTTTACCTGCCCGGATTTCGGCGGCCGCTTGGTGCAACGCAGTTGGCAAAGCCAAAGCCGCGACGCGTTCCTCGGCGGTCAGATATGCATTACGTGATGACAAAGCGAGACCGTCTGCATCGCGCACAATGGGAACACCCAATATCTCCAATGCAAAATCAAGGTCGCGCGCCATTTGCCGGATCACCGCAAGTTGCTGGAAATCCTTTTCGCCAAACAAAGCGACATCCGGCTGAACCTGATTGAAGAGTTTCGCCACCACCAAGGCAACACCGTCAAAATGCCCGGGCCGGGCGCCGCCGCAATAATCGCGGCTTGGGCCATCGACATGCACCTTCGTTGCAAAACCTGGGGGATACACAGCGGCAGCAGGCGGTGCCCATAAAATATCCACGCCAGCCGCGCGCAGCAGTTCGGAATCGCGATCCATCGTCCGTGGATAGGCATCAAGATCCTCGTTTGGACCAAATTGTGCCGGATTTACGAATATCGATACCACCACTGCATCGGCGTGCTGCCGTGCCTGTTGCACAAGCGTCATATGTCCTTCGTGCAGGGCGCCCATTGTCGGGACAAGGGCTATACGCCCCTTTGCCACCCGCAATGCCGATATATCCTGCCGTAATGAGTCAAGCTGATTGATGGTTTGCACGTATTAGCCGCCTTGTTTATTGGCTTTGTCGAACCCGCCTATGCGGGAGGGAGTCGCGGCATTTCAAGGCAAATGTCAACTGATGGCAATTTGGGGTAGATTTGGGGGTATATGGCCAAGGCACATCACATCGTTTTTGCAAATGAAAAGGGCGGGACTGGTAAATCAACCACGGCGGTTCACGTCGCTATTGCGCTGGCATCGCGTGGCGCGCGGGTCGCCTGCATTGATCTTGATTCGCGTCAGCGGACGTTGTTTCGTTATCTCGAGAACCGCCGCGACACGATTAACCGGCGCAAGATCAGCTTGCCGATGCCCACTTTTGAAGTGTTTGAGCATGATTCGCAGGCGACGCTGGAACGACAGGTCGAGCGCCTGGGCGCTGAACATGATTTCCTTGTGTTCGATACGCCGGGACGCGACGATAAATATGCACGCTTTGTAGCGACGCGCGCCAATACGCTGGTTACGCCGATCAATGACAGCTTTGTTGACTTCGACCTCATCGGCCAAGTGGACGCTGAAAATTTCAAAGTGCGCAAATTGAGTTTCTACGCCGAGCTTATTTGGGAAGCACGTAAGGAGCGCGCCAAGGCCGATGGCGTCACTATCGACTGGGTGGTGGTGCGCAACCGGCTGCACAATATGGAGGCGCGAAACCAGCAACGCATGACCGATGCCATCGCCGAATTGTCCAAACGCGTTGGCTTCCGGTCTTTGCCGGGCCTCAACGAGCGCGTGATCTACCGCGAATTGTTTCCATCTGGTCTGACCCTGATCGACAAAGGCCATTTGGGTCAGCTGGCGACCGCGCATATCGTCGCGCGTCAGGAATTGCGCGAATTGGTTACTGGCCTTGCGTTGCCCGAACTGCACCAGGCAGCTTTGGTCTGATGGGCTTTATCGCAATTCTTGCCTTGGCGGCGCTTGGCTGGGCGCTCTGGAAAGGACTACTGCGCACGCAGCAATTGCCGCCGATATTGCTGGGGCTCGCCGGCGCGTTCCTTGCCGCGCGCGGCAGCTTGTTACTTGGCGTCGCGGCCATTGCCGTTGCGGCCACATGGTATCGCGGCATGACATGGCGGCTTCTTGGAACCAGCGCCAAGCAAAGCGGCGAATATATACTCGACGATGCCCGGTTTCTGCTTGGTGTGTCGCGTTTCGACAATGCCGAGCGCATTCGCGAACGGCACCGGGCATTGATTGCACAAAACCACCCAGACACCGGAGGCAGCGCCGACCGTGCCGCCGCGTTGAACAAAGCCCGTGATATTTTGTTAGATGATTTGAACAGCAAGCGGCTTAAATAGCCAGTCCTCCCATTCCAAATGCAGGAATCTTATGACCCATAACTTCCACACGACCTCGCTTCGCGAATATGACATCCGCGGCATTATTGGTGAAACGCTTGGTGAGGAGGACGCTTATGCCATTGGGCGCGGCTTTGGCACGTGCCTGGCGCGCGCAGGCGGTAAAAAGGCTGCAGTGGGCTATGATGGCCGCGTCAGTTCACCGATGCTGGAAGAGGCGCTGGTCAAGGGCCTGAATGACAGCGGCATCGACGTAGTACGCATAGGCATGGGACCAACGCCGATGCTATATTATGCCGAGGCTGTTATGGACGATGTCGATGGCGGCATAGAAATAACCGGCAGCCATAATCCAGCCAATTACAATGGCTTCAAAATGGTCCTCATGGGAAAACCTTTCTTCGGCGCTGACATCCAGAAGCTGGGTCACATGGCGGCGACAGGGGACTGGGTAGATGGAGAGGGCGGTTCCGTGCATCTCGATATCCTTGACCAATATGTTGCGCGCGTGGCGCAGGCCGCGCCCCAGAAAGCGTTCCGCATCGGTTGGGATGCAGGCAATGGTGCGGCGGGACCAGCGATCGAAAAGCTGGTCAAGATGTTGCCAGGGGAGCACCATCTTCTGTTCACGGATGTAGATGGCCAGTTTCCCAATCATCACCCTGATCCCACCGATCCAGCCAATCTGGTCGATTTGCAGCGGCTCGTCGCGGAAAAGCATCTCGATTTCGGAGTAGCTTTTGACGGCGACGGCGACCGGATTGGAGCCATTGATGGCGAAGGCCGAGTCATCTGGGGTGACCAATTGCTCCAGATTTACGCCGAAGACGTGCTGGGCGACGTGCCTGGCGCCACAATAATCGCTGACGTCAAGGCGTCGCAGGCACTGTTCGACCGGGTCAGCGAATTGGGCGGGCAACCATTGATGTGGAAGACTGGCCACAGCCTGATTAAATCCAAAATGAAGGAAACGGGTTCGCCGCTTGCTGGAGAAATGAGCGGGCATATCTTTTTCCGGCATGAATATTACGGATTTGACGATGCAATCTATGCTGCTGTCCGGCTGATGTCCGCCTCGGCGAAGCTGAACAAGAGCGTCACAGAGTTGCGCAGCGCGATGCCGGTGATGATCAATACCCCCGAAATGCGTTTTCAGGTCGATGAAAGCCGGAAATTCGCAGTGATTGACGAGGTCCTGGCCCGCCTGTCCGCAGATGGGGCGGACGTAAACAACACCGACGGCGCGCGCGTTAACACGCCCGATGGCTGGTGGCTGCTGCGTGCATCGAACACGCAGGACGTTCTGGTCGCGCGGGCCGAAGCATCTTCGGAAGAAGGGCTTGAAAGACTGATGGCGCAAATTGATGCGCAATTGGCGGCATCGGGGCTGGAACGCGGGGAAACTGTCGGGCATTAAGCCCCCCGTGCAACTGCCCCCAATCATCCTTGACTGGTTCGCCTCACGCGGATGGCAGCCGCGGCGTCATCAGCTTGAAATGCTTGAGGCAGCGGGCGAAGGACGGCATGCTTTGCTGGTGGCATCGACGGGGGCGGGCAAAACGCTTGCCGGGTTCCTGCCGACTTTAACCGATCTGATTGAAGCGCCTTCGGACGGCCTCCATACCCTCTATATCTCGCCGCTGAAGGCGCTGGCGACTGACGTCAGACGCAATTTGCTCATTCCCGTCGAGGAAATGGGTCTGCCGATCCGCATCGAAGCCCGGACCGGCGATACGCCGTCGGACCGCAAGGCACGGCAGCGTGTAAAGCCGCCACATATCCTACTCACAACCCCTGAATCCTTGTCGCTTCTGCTCAGCCACGAAGACAGCGTGCATATGTTTGCGACGCTGAAGCGAGTCATTGTCGACGAGGTCCACGCCTTCGCCAATGGCAAGCGCGGCGACTTGCTGAGCTTGTCGCTCGCGCGGTTGCAGACGCTGGCACCGCAACTTCAACGCGTCGCCTTGTCCGCGACGGTTGCCGATGCCGACGATTATCGCGCCTGGCTTGCGCCCAATGGCGATATTGACCAGGTGCGTCTGGTCGAGGGCGAGCCTGCCGCAGAGCCAGACCTCACCATATTGTTGCCCGAAGGCCGCGTGCCTTGGGCGGGACATAGCGGGCAGCACGCCATACCGCAGCTGATCGAGGAAATCGGTCGCAACAAGATCACGCTGATCTTCTGCAATACCCGGTTTCTGGCGGAGTTTATCTTCCAGAAATTGTGGGACGCCAACGAACCCAAATATGCCATCGGCATTCACCATGGCTCGTTATCGGTCGAGGCGCGGCGCAAAGTCGAAGGGGCGATGGCCGATGGCAGGCTGCGCGCGCTTGTGTGCACCGCCAGCCTCGATCTGGGGGTCGACTGGGGCAATGTCGACTGTGTGATCCAGATGGGCGCTCCAAAGGGCTCCTCGCGGCTCTTGCAGCGTATTGGTCGGTCCAACCACCGCATGGATGAACCGAGCCGCGCCATTCTGGTCCCCGGCAACCGGTTCGAATATCTGGAGGCGCAGGCAGCGTTTGATGCGGTCGCCGAAGGCATGCGCGACGGAGAGACCTTCCGCCCCGGCAGCTATGATGTACTCGCGCAACATGTCATGGGAATTGCCTGTGCTGGCCCCTTTCACGAGGCGGAGCTGCTCGCCGAGGTGCAGTCCGCATTACCTTATTCCGCACTGGACGCCGCAACCTTTGCGCGAGTCATCGCCTTTGTGGCGACCGGCGGA
>JANMJX010000218.1:0-17278 GCA_031371575.1 Sphingomonadales bacterium | reverse complement strand
CCAGCATATCGGAATTGGCTGGCTGCATTATATCGATGTCATGGCGATTGTTCTGGTGACATGTGTGTTGGTGGCACTCACCGTCAACCGCATTTTCTTTGGCAATCGCGCCGTGTTTATCTGGAGCAAGGAAGGACGCCGGATTTCGGCGATTGAGGCATGAGCGAATATATTCTGGTCATTGACGAAGGCACCACATCTACCCGCGCTGTGCTGTTTGCGGCCGACGGAACGGCGGTGGATTCATGCCAGCGCCCCTTGACGCAATATTATCCGCACGCTGGACTGGTGGAACATGACGCCGACGAAATCTGGACCCTGACGCTGCAATGCGCACAGGCAATGGTGGCGAAGGCGGGCGGTGCTGACCGGATCGCCAGCATTGGCATCACCAACCAGCGCGAGACCGTCGTGTTCTGGGATAAACGTAACGGCAAACCGCTTGCGCCTGCCATTGTGTGGCAGGACCGCCGCACAGCCGAGTTGTGTGCCGCAATGAAGGCGCAAGGCGAAGAGCCAGTGGTCCAGGCAAAGACAGGGCTGTTGCTTGACCCTTATTTTTCCGGATCAAAGATAGGTTGGGCGCTGGACAACTGGCCGCAACTGAAGGAGGCTGGTGCACATCTGGCGGTCGGGACGGTCGAGAGCTATCTCGTTTTTCGGCTGACGGGCGGCCGCCACATCACCGATGCCTCGAACGCGTCACGGACGGCATTGATGGCGATTGGCAGCGGCGGATGGGATGACGGCCTGACGGACTTGTTCGGCGTTCCACGCGATATCCTGCCCGAAATCACCGATTGCGCTGGCGACCTCGGCACCACTTTGCCCGAGCTTTTTGGCGCGCCCATCCCAATCTGCGGTATGGCGGGTGACCAGCAGGCCGCAACAATTGGTCAGGGATGCTTTGCCGTCGGGCAAACAAAGGCGACCTTTGGGACTGGTGCATTTGTGCTGACGCAAACCGGCACCACATTGCGCCAATCGCGCAACCGGCTGCTGTCGACAATATTGTATCAGCTAAATGGCGAGCGGCATTATGCGCTCGAAGGCTCGGTATTTGTCGCAGGGAGCCTTATCCAATGGCTACGCGATGATTTGGGCCTGATTGCCCACGCGGCGGATACCGAGCCGCTGGCGCGCAGCGTTCCGGACAATGGGGGTGTCTATCTGGTGCCAGCACTGTCAGGGCTTGGCGCGCCGCACTGGCGGCCCGATGCCCGCGCAACCATCAGCGGCCTCAGCTTTGCAGCCAACAAGGCACATGTCGCCCGGGCGGCGCTGGAGGCCATGGCGCATCAGACCTATGATTTGAAAACCGCCTTTGCAGCCGACGGGGCAGACTGGGCGGAACTGCGTATCGATGGCGGGATGGTCGCGAATGACTGGATGGCGCAGGACCTGGCCGATATGCTGGCTATTGACGTCGAACGGCCTGCCTTTGTCGAGACAACTGCGCTTGGCGCTGCGATGTTGGCAGCGGTTGGTTACGGACTATACGCCTCGCTCGAAGAAGCATCCGTGATGCGCGGCGGTGTAACCCGCTTTTCACCGATGATGCCGCTTACAACGCGCAAGGCCCGGCTGGACGGCTGGGCAGACGCGCTGGCAAGGGTGCTTCAGTAAACGCAGCAGGTTTGACTCCGAGCTCGAACCGATACCAGTTGCTGCACTTTATAAAAATTTACGGCATCTTAACCATCTGAATGCACTGTAATCGCGTCACTAAGTGACAGATGACTACGGCGGGATCAGAATATGGATGAATTGCGAGGATTGGACCCGGTTGGACCGGACCTTGGTGCCGATATCCCGGCCTATGCCCTTTTTGATGATGCTGACGAAGCAATCGACCCGCCACCCGTAGTTTCCGGCGATGAGCGGCGCATGCAGGTACGCGCGTACAACTTCTGGTCATCGCACCTGCATGATAGAAATTATCCATCAATCGAAGAGCTTGATCCAACACAGATCGAAGATTTCCGCGACTACAGCGTCCTTCTCGACTTCACGTCCGGCATTGAAAATCCGTCCATCGACTTTCTCGGTGAGAAGCTGCGTCTGGAATGCGGCTTGGATGCAAATATTTCCTATCTCGATGAAGTGCCCAGCCGGTCGTTGCTGTCACGCATCACCGACCACTATCTGCAAATCATCGCGAATCGTGCGCCAATCGGCTTTGAAGCGGAATTCGTGAACGACCGTGGTAGCACCATAATGTATCGCGGCATATTGCTGCCTTATTCATCCGATGACGACACGATCGATTTTATCTACGGCGTCATCAACTGGAAAGAAGCGGCGCCCGACGACATCACTGGCCCGCTCCAGCTTGAAGTTGAACAGGCGCTCGCAGAAGGACCTTATCGGGAAGACCATGTACCCGTGTGGGGAGATGGCCCCGTATCCGGACATTATTATGGGCCAGTTGCAGTATCTGCCGTGAATGACGACGCGGTTTCTAACGTCACCGATCAGACTGATGCCGATGTCTTGGACGAAGCTGATGTCTTGGACGAAGCCGTCGTTGAAAATGCCGTTCTGGAACTGCCTGAGCTAGTGCTGGACACGCCAATTGACGACAAATCGTGCCTCGTAGATTGGCTGCACGCCGCACGTCTATCCGCAGACCAAGCCCGCGATTCAGACCAGCGCACACGCGATGCTTTGTATCAGGCCATTGGACAAGCGCATGACTTCGCGCTTGTGGCTGCGGAACATCCTGACGAATATACCGATTTGCTGCGCGACGCTGGGCTGGTTGCGCAGGAACGCGCGCCGTTCACGCCGATTGTCAAATTGGTCTTTGGTGCGGGCTATGACAAAACCCGTTTGACGGAATTCGCATCGGCACTTCAGTTTGCGCACCGCAATGTCGTACCCATGGGTGGCCTTGCGGGCGTTCTCGCCAAATATGATGGCGGTCTCAAGGGCATTGTCAGCGCCGAACGCAGGGCAAAGAAAATTGCCGCTGGCCTTCAGGTTGCACCATCCTCGCTTGATCCTCGGCCCCGCTTACGCGCAGCCCGCAAACGGGACCTGAGCGAATATGCCGGTGCAGGCGAAGAGTTCATCCTGTTGGTGGGTCGCCGCGAAGCGAATGGCAGCGTGGCCATTGTTGGTTCCGTTCAAGCGGATACCGCGCTTACAGAAAAGGCATTGCGTAAGGCAGACGTCTGACTTGTTTCCCCCGGAATTAGTCCGTAACGCTTTGGACCGATGACTGACACTCCTGCGCTCGCTTATGCCCAAAGATTAATCGCCTGCGAAAGCGTGACGCCCGCATCGGGCGCCGTGTTTGACGTACTTGAAGAATTGCTTGTGCCATTGGGCTTTAGGGTAGAGCGCTTCCTGGCCGGCGAAGACGATGATAATCCAGCGCATGGCGCACCTGTCGAAAACCTTTTTGCTATCCGCGAAGCTGGCGGACGGCATTTTGCATTTGCCGGCCATCTCGACGTCGTTCCACCCGGAAATGGCTGGGCAAGCGCGCCTTTCACGCCAGAAGTAAAGGGCGACTTTTTGCACGGGCGCGGCGCTGTCGACATGAAAGGCAGCATTGCCGCATTTGTCGCCGCGCTGCACGATATCCCGCAAGATGCAGGGACTATCAGCCTCATCATTACCGGAGACGAGGAAGGCCCGGCGATCCACGGAACCCGAGCGTTGATCGCACATATGCAAGCCCGCGGCTCGGTCCCTGATGCTTGTCTGGTCGGCGAACCCACCAGCGTGCATCGGCTTGGCGACATGATGAAGATTGGCCGCCGCGGCTCGGTCAATATGTGGATTTCAGTCGAGGGCACGCAAGGCCATGTCGCTTATCCCCATCTTGCGGACAATCCGATCCCCAAGCTCGTGGCTATACTCACTGAGATAGAATCCATCACGCTTGATACCGGGACTGACTGGTTTCAGGCGAGCAACATTGAGATCACAGACTTGAATGTCGGCAATCAGGCAACCAACGTCATCCCTGCGAAAGCGGAAGCAAGATTATCGATCCGCTTCAATGATATGCAAAATGGCGAAGCGCTTGTTTTAAGGCTGCGTGAGCTTGTTGAACGCGGCGGGGGTACACTGGCCGCCATGATATCGGGAGAAGCGTTCCTGACGCCTCCTGGCGCGCTCTCAGAGGCTATTGCGAAGGCAGTCGAGGACGTTGTTGGTATCGTGCCGGAGCCCTCGACGACAGGCGGCACATCGGACGCCCGTTTCCTGACGAAAATATGCCCGGTCGTGGAATTTGGCCTGTGTAATTCCACGATGCACAAGCTTGATGAGGCTGTCGCCATCGCGGACCTCTCCGCACTGGCAGAAATCTATCGGCGCGTAGCGCTTGATATGCTCGCCAGCTAACTTTTCAGCATGATGTAAAGCGCGCCTGCGCCTCCGTGGCGCGGATGGGCGTTGCGGACCGCAGATATGTACCGGGCATGACGCGAAGCAGCCAGCCAGTCACGGACAACAGCCGCAATAGCGCCCCTACCCTCGCCGCTCGCGCGATCATGCGCTCGGGGCTTGCCCGTCACCAATAGGATCACCTTCATACGCTGGGCAATGGCCTGTTCAAGGGCGCCGTCCAGTCGCGCATAAGCCAGCGACAGCGATGCATCGTGCAGATCAATACTGACATCGGGGCTGATTGCACCCCGCATGATTCGCCGGTCCCAATGGCCATCCAGATTATGCTGTTCTGGCGCTATTTTGTTTGGGGTGGGCGCGTGTTTTGGCTTGGGATCAGCTGATACCGGTTTGGGCTTTGCGCTCAAAAATTTGGCCATGACCGTCTTATCTGCAGGCGGAGGTGCGACCGGAATGGCCTTTGGCTTTCCGCCGTGCATGGGTTTCACAGTTGCAATGACTTTTCCCCAAAGGGTCTTTTCCATATTGTCGAGATGCCGCGCCATCGAAGCGCTAAAGCCCAAGCCGGGTCACCGCCGCCTTCGGCAAGAAAACCAGAGCCGACCCGCGGGCTGCCATACCACCGGCCACAGCCCGTGCGCGGTCACCAGCGCCCCAGAAGGTATCCACCCGATTTGCCCCTTTGATGGCACCACCTGTGTCTTGCGCAATCCATATGCCAATGGGCTCGGCCCGGTCCATCGACAGCCAGACCGGCGCGCCAAGTGGAATGAACTTCACATCCACGGCAATGCTTGCTTCGCCTACGACGGGATAGCCCATTGCGCCAAGCGGACCGGCGCCAGTCAATTCGCGGAAAAAAACAAAGCTTTTGTTTTCCTGCATGATGCGGCGCCCCTCATCGGGATTGGCGCGCAAATATGCGACAATGCCCTGCATCGAGCCATCGGTTATCAGCCCGCGGTCCTTCATCAGCCGCCCGATTCCCGTATATCCGCGGCCATTCTGGCTTTCATAGCCAATGCGCATGACCGATCCGTCAGGCAATTTCAGTCGGCCTGATCCTTGAATCTGCAGGAAAAAGAGGTCGACGGGGTCGACAGCATAAGCGATCTCCAGTCCGCGCCCAACCAACACACCACTTTCAATCGCGGCGCGGTCATCATATTGCACCAGCTTCGTGCCGTTGACTTTACCACGGATGTTCTTGCCCTTCAGGTCATCGGAAAAAAGTCCGAGATCGACATCGATCAGATCTGTGGGCCGTTTGTAGATCGGAACCTGGCATCCAGGCTGTTTTATACGGCAACCGGCAATTTCGGGTTCAAAATAGCCAGTGGCAAACGCCTTGCCATCTCCAACCTGCACCGCATCCATATACGCGGCAAAGAAACTGATCGCATCGCCGGTCCATGTCTTGACCGCGTCGCAGGCGGGTATCCAGTCGCTTCCCTGCGTCAGGCCACTGTTGTCGTTGCGGCGGACCAGCCCCGGACAGCTTGTCCTAAAACTGTCCATGGCAAGCTTTGATTTACGTGCGTCAACTTGCAAGGCCCCAATTTGCGGGCCGCGCACCACGCCCAAGCCAGCCGCTGTGGTTCCATCGCCTGCTTGCACTGGCGGAGGCAAGGTGGCCTCCGGCGTCGACGGAATGGGCTTTGCAGCTTTGTCCTGAGCCGGTTGATCAGACGGTCTCGAAGGACCGCCATTGGGGATCACGCCGCTCGAACAAGCAGATAAAGTAATCAGCGATAGCCCGAGGGCAAAAAGGGCGCGTTTCATCGCCCCGATGAATCAGACCGAATCGGTTTCGTCAAGCTTCCAGTTGCGGCTGCTCGACTTCACATCACGCATGAACGTCCAGATGTCGTGCGTTTCCACAGCGTCTGTCATTGAACCACCGATGATATTTCCTTCGGCATCCTTGACCATCGCTGCGATGTCCGCGTCGAACCGGACGGATACCCGGGCCATGGGGTGTTCATAGCTCGCATCGATAATGCGGACTTCATCAATACGCACCAATCTGTTTTCCAGAGTCTCTCCACGCGACGTGCGACCATCGATCGCTTCGACAAAACTGTCGTAGACGTCATCGTCGCACAGAAAACGAAGTGACTCTTTATCGCCCCTCCAATAAGCCTCAAGAACCAGCTTGTAGGCCGATTTCGAACCTTCGACGAACAATCCGATGTCAAAGGTCCGGTCGGCATTGGCGATCGCCTTCAGTCCGCTTTGCGCGGCAATGTCCGCATTCGGTATGTCTGTAGGCGGCAACGCAGCTCCAGCGTCACCTCCGGCAGATGGCTGACGCACCAAAGGCGGTGTCGTGGTCTCGATCGGACGACGGGCGACAGGTTCCTGTTCGTGCCCTGTACGTTTTCCAAGAACGGAATAAAGGCGAAGGCCCAAGAAAGCTGCGACAAGAGCAAGTAATACAATAGTAAACGTCACAACGCCTCCATGCGCCAAAAAATCAAACGGCGGTTTCTGTGCGAAATATGCCCGCCCAGCTCCTACCATATAGCATATAAGCACTAATGATGCGGGTTTCAAAGGGCTTTACCCAAAGAAAAGTGCGTTATGGCGCAAGCGGAACAATCATTGCCCTTTGACAACACGCCTGCTAGGCGCGACGGCCATCAAGGACCGCATCCTTTCGACCAAGGCAATCAACTAGAAAGCACGACATCTTATGGCTGACGAAGCAGGCACCATCGTTTCCGACAATGTAATGGCCAATGGCGAAGACACGGCACCAGCCGTCGGAATGTTAAATCAGTATATCAAGGACTTGTCGGTAGAAAATCCGCATGCGCCGCATAGTTTCAATTGGGACGGCGCGCCCCAAATCGATGTTCAGGTCAATATTCAGGCCAATGCCATCACCGATGAAGTGCACGAAATCACGTTGAAGCTCGCCGTAAAGGCAGAGACCGACAATGGCGTCCAATTCTCTGTCGAGCTTGATTATGGTACATTGTTCGGTTTGCGTAACGTCACTGACGAGCAGGCGCATCCGTTTCTTTTTGGCGAAGCACCACGCTTGATGTTCCCTTTTGCACGCCGGATCGTGGCTGACGCCGTTCGGGACGCAGGTTATCCCCCGCTTGTGCTTGAGCCCATCGATTTCAACGCACTGTACATCCAGCAATTGGCGCAAGCGCAGCAAATGGCCGATACGCAGCCCGCTGGCGAAGCCTGATAGGGAAAGCACCAGGTGAACGAATGAGCCTGGTTCGGAACAGCATCACCATTGGGGGGCTGACTCTGGTCAGCCGCGTGCTTGGTCTCGTGCGCGACATGTTGATGGCGCGCTTTGTTGGTGCAGGTCTTGCGTCCGACGCATTTCTGATCGCGTGGCGCCTCCCCAATCTGTTCCGAGCGCTGTTTGCCGAGGGTGCGTTTGCAGCCGTTTTTGTACCACTGTTCAATAAGAAAATGACCGAGGCAGAGCAGGAGGAAGCTGGTCGCGGGCTTGCTGCCGCGCGCGTGTTTGCCAGCCAGGTACTTTCGGTGCTCTTTCCGTTTCTGGTGTTCTTTACCGTCATCATGATGTTGGCCGCCGGCCCAATTGCGTGGGCCATGACTGGCGGCTTTCCTGACGGCGGGCCCGAAAAATTCGCCCTCGCAAGACATTTGACGATAATTACCTTTCCCTATCTGGGGTTGATTTCGCTGGTCTCGCTGCTTGGCGGGATTTTGAACTCGTTGAACCGTTTCTGGGTCAATGCCGCGGCGCCGATTTTGCTGAATATCTGCATGATCATTGCCCTCATCTTTTTTCGCGGCGACAGCGAGACCGAGACAGCCGTGACACAGGCGGTTTCAGTAACTGTGTCGGGGGCAATGCAATTGCTATGGCTCATGTGGGCCTGCCATCGGGCAGGCGTCGATCTCAAGCTCACGCTTCCGCGTTTGACACCCGACGTTAAACTCATGCTTGCGTTGATTGCACCTGCGGCCATTGGCCAAGGCGCGATCCAGTTCAATTTGCTTGTCTCGACATCGCTGGCTGCACGGTTTCTTCCCGAGGGTTCGGTATCCTGGTTATATTATGCTGACCGGTTGAATCAGTTGCCACTCGGTCTGATTGGCATCGCGATTGGCACCGCGATATTGCCCGCACTGTCGCGGCAAATTGCCGGTGCCGACAGCAAGGCCGCGTCGGATACGCAAAACCGGGCCGTGGAATTGGCACTGTTCTTCGCCATGCCCGCAACTGCGGCTTTGATCGTGTCGGCCCTACCCATCGTGCACGGCATTTTCGAACATGGGGCCTTCACCCCTGCCGACACACGCGGCACGGCGGCCGTTCTCATGGCTTTTTCGGCTGGTGTTCCGGCCTATGTACTCATCAAGGTTCTGACACCCGGCTTTTACGCGCGCAGCGACACCAAAACGCCGCTTCGCCTCGCCTTATGGGCCATGCTGGTCAACCTTATTGGCAATCTCATATTGATTTGGCCGCTGGCGCATATTGGCGTTGGCGTTGCGACGGCTATCTCCGCTTGGGTCAATGTTGCCTTGTTGTGGTTCACGCTGCGCAAACGCGGGCATATCGCGGTTGACGCGCGGCTAAGGCAAAAGGCGTGGCGCATAGTGCTGGCGGCGGTCGCCATGGGCATTGCGCTCTATTTTGGAAATGAGATCATTGAGGGTCAGCTTGGCAGTGGATTGTTGCGGCGTATAACCGTTCTGTCCATATTGGTCAGCGCTGGCGGCGCAGTATATGCGCTGGCGATAATGTTATTCGGGGCTTATCGACTGCATGAACTAAAATCCCTCTTCCGTCGGCGTGCGACCACGCCAGCGGCCAACGCAAGCGAGTAAAAAATATGCGCGTCGTTTCCGGCATCCAGCCCACTGGCAATCTTCATCTGGGAAATTATCTGGGTGCCATCCGCAACTGGGTCAAAATGCAGGACGAGATGGAATGTCTGTACTTTCTGGCCGATCTCCACGCCATTTCCATGCCGCATGTTCCCGCAGAATTGACGGCCAACACGCGGGAAATGGCAGCTGCATTGATTGCATGCGGACTTGATACCAACAAGGCGATCCTGTTCAACCAGGCGCAGGTTCCCGCGCATGCCGAGTTGCAATGGCTGCTGACCGGCACTGCGCGCATGGGTTGGTTAAACCGGATGACTCAGTTCAAGGACAAATCCGGCAAGAACCGTGAAGGGGCAAGCATTGCGCTGTTCACTTATCCCGTCCTTCAGGCCGCTGACGTGCTCTTGTACCAGGCGACGCATGTACCCGTTGGCGAGGATCAGAAACAGCATCTGGAGCTCGCCCGCGATATCGCGCAGAAATTCAACACCGATTTTGGCAATGGCACAGACATATTCACTCTGCCCGATCCCATCATCCCCAAAGCGACTGCGCGAATCATGAGCTTGCGCGACGGCACTGCGAAAATGTCGAAGTCCGATCCCAGCGACATGAGCCGGATCAACCTGACCGATGACGCCGACACGATCTTGAGCAAGATCAAGAAAGCGAAAACCGATCCTGAGCCTTTGCCAGCGGACAGCGCGGGGCTTGAAGGGCGCGCGGAAGCCAAAAATCTTGTCGGTATTTATTCCGCCTTTGCCAATGAAACCTTGGAGGACACGCTCGCACGCTTTGGTGGCCAAGGCTTTGGCGCATTCAAGCCAGCGCTTGCAGAAATTGTGGTGGAGCATCTGCGACCGATCTCCACGCGCTTCAAAGCGCTCAAGGACGACCATGAACAAATTGACGCTGCGCTCGCTAAAGGCGCCGCACGGGCACGTGAGCTTAGCGCACCTACGCTTAAGGCAGCTTATGCTGCGCTTGGCTTACTTCGTTGAACGGGGCTATATTGTCGTTCAACCGCAGTTCAGTGAAACTATCGTATGACTGCTGCATTATCATAATATCGGCATTAGGCCGGTTCCGAAGGAATTGAACTGATGAAAAAGGTCGCAATGTTTCTCGCTCCTCTCGCGCTGATGGCACTGGGCGCTTGTAGCACGCCGTTCAACGCGCAAGTTTCACGCTTTCAGGAGCTGCCTGCGCCTCAGGGACAAACTTTCGTCATCCGGGCGGCCAACCCTGCCAATGCCGGCGGTATTGAATTTGGCCAATATGCCGCGCTCGTGGCGAACGAGCTTCAGGAAATCGGCTATGTGCCAGCAACTGGCTCAAACGCAGATATGACTGTTTCCATTGATTATGCCGTCGATCAGGGCAAGGAACGTACTGTCGTTCGGCAAGATCCGTTTTATGACCCGTATTGGGGCTATAGCAGCTTTTATCGGCCATATGTCGTGCGTACCCGCCGTGGTGCCCGTTACGTCATGGGCTATTATGACCCATTCCTTTTCAGCGGATTCAACCGGCCTTATGATGTTGATAGCTTCACCGTATACACCGCCAGTCTCGATATGAAGATTGACCGTAACGGCGACAGTAAACGTCTATTCGAAGGCAAGGCTGAGGCGAAATCACGCTCCAATAAACTGCCATATCTGGTGCCCAATCTGGTCGAGGCCATGTTCACTGGCTTCCCCGGCAATGGGGGCGAAACAGTGCGCATTTCCGTCGCGCCTGAGGAAAAACGCTAAGCGCTTTCGTGCCCGCATAGGCGGGCATTAAAGTCATCCAGTGACAGTTCGTTAAACGCCGCAGCTCAGTTCGGTTTTCCCATAAGCCGCGCCTTCGCCGCGCGTCGCGGTGATACCTGCATATAGCTCGGTCGATCCAAACTGGCCATCGCGGCCAATCTCGAAGCCGAGAGCGCGAAAAACCTCTATCACTTTGGCTGGTGGATCATCGAAATAGAGCGACTGTGATTCATAATGTTGGCCGATCCCAGTCAATGAAAGTCCCTGAAAAGATCGGCGTAGCCGCACATAGCTACTTTTGCCCTCAGCGTTGCCATAGGCTTGTTCGCGCGCCGTCTCATCCGCAAATTCCTGGGACTCGAGCGCTTGCCACTTTGCCTGCGCGCTCGCCCCCAATTTGGCAAATTCAGCGCCGATTTCACCCGAAAAAGTGCAGGTTTGTGGATTAAATTCAATGGCGATCAGCTTTCCGCCCAAACGCGCCAATATGTCACTAGCACCAGATATATATCCGTAGCCGCCCCCTGCCAGCTTTACCTCAAGGAAATTGTCCGCCGTCACGCCCGCAAGGGTGAGCTTGGTGCCCGGACGTATGCGTTCGAGCAAATTGCTGTCGGGTAATGGTGTGGCCCACATGTCGAGCAGGCCATCCGCTGTCCAGATCTGATCATTCAATGTTTTGACCAAGACAGGCGGCTTGAATTGCGACAGGTTTACCAACGCAACAAATCCATTGCCGTCGCTTAATGTGAGCCACCCGCTATTAGCGTCTGACCCTGACTGAACGACGCCCGTCACCTGCGATCCGCGCGGCAGCTTTCCCAATATATTGCTGTCCGCTAGCGACGGTTTGTCGCGAATATTGGCATCCGTCATTGCAAACAATATTTTAGCGTCGGGTAAAGCGCCATCGATCGCCGTTGATTCGGGCGATGTCGCATCCCGTTTCAAATCATCAATGATAAACAGCCAGAAATACAGGCCGGCCAATGCAAGAATGATCGCGAGAGCAACGGCAGGAATAGTCCATTTGCGTTTTTTGGGAGGAACAGCAGATTGCTCAGACGACGTTGAGCGACTCAGCGGGTGTCCGCATCGCGCGCAAAAGGCCGCATTCTCTGCACCGGTCGCTCCGCACGTTCCGCACACCTGACCCATATTTTCCCTTCCAACGACAACTTAGTGGATAAGCGCTGAAAGGACTGTTGAAAAGGGGTGGATAAAGTTAAAAATCAGGCTTCGAGTTGGCGCAACAACGCACGGACGTCATTGTCCATGTCACTGTCCTGCTGCCTAAGACCTTCAACCAGCCGGACCGCATGAATGACGGTCGAATGATCACGGCCGCCGAACTTCCGGCCGATTTCGGGATAGCTGCGCGGGGTCATGACCTTGGCAAGATACATCGCAACTTGCCGCGGACGAACAACGGCGCGTGCGCGGCGCTTCGACGACATTTCGCTGCGGTCAATGCGGTAATATTCGCAGACCGCGCGTTGTATCTCGTCAATGGTTATGCGGCGGCGGCAGGCGCTCAATATATCCTTGAGCTGTTCTTCCGCTAGAGTCCGCGTGACGGGCTTTCCGGTCAACTGCGCATAAGCAAGCAGCTTGTTCAGGCCACCTTCGAGCTCGCGCACATTGCGGCTGATGGTCCGAGCCAGAAACTCGACCACATCTTCGCCCACTTGCGCTTCAGGCATGTTTGCAAGCCGCTGCTGCAAGATCAGGCGGCGCAGTTCGAGATCGGCAGGCTGAATGTCGGCGACAAGCCCCATCGACAGACGTGACAGGATGCGCTGGTCCACACCATCAAGCGCTTGTGGCGCCCGGTCGGCGGACACGACCAATCTTTTGCCTGCGCCAATGATGGCATCAATCGTGTGGAGAAATTCTTCCTGCGTTGACACCTTGCCAATGATGAACTGGATATCGTCGATCAATAGCACATCCACGGCGCGTAGTCTGGCCTTGAATTCCATGACTTCCTTGCGCCGCATCGCAGTCACAAATTCCATCATGAATTTCTCGGCCGACATGTACAAAATCTGGGCGTCGGGGTTCACTTCAGCATAAGCGTGGCCAATGGCGTGCATCAAATGCGTCTTGCCTTGGCCCGTTGCTGCCTGAAGATAGAGAGGGTTGAACAGCGGCTTGTCTTTTGATGCAACCCGCTCTGCAGCGCTGAGAGCGAGAACGTTGGTTTGGCCTTTGACGAAATTTGCAAAGGTCATGCGTGGGTCAAGCGCCGCACGCGCCGGCTGCGCGTCTATGGCGTCCTGCGCCACAAGCCGCTCGGCATTGGTCGACGCACGCAGGAGCTCGACACGTGGTGCACCGGGTCGGGTGCGAATCTTGAGCTGCTTGACGCTGCCGTTGGTGCTTGACCAAGCCAGTCGCAGGCGGTCGGCATAATGGTCCGATACCCAGCTGGCGGAGAAATCCGACGGCAGAAGCAATTCAAGCGTTCCTGTCAGATCGCAAAAGTCGCCTAAGGAGATCGAACGGATCCACTGGCCGTAAATTTGCGCGCCCAGATCACGGCGCAGACCAGAAGAGATATTTTGCCAATCGGAATCCAGCCGCGCGTTCAGCACAGATGCGTCACTTCCGCGTCCCGATTGATCAACGTCCATTTGCGATACAGATTTGCCTTCGGCCAACGTGCCTGCCCCCATTTTCCACCCCAACCAGTACTACAAAACCGCCCGCTATCTGCCGAACATAGATCGCACGGGTTTTGGCCAAGCATTTGTCACCAAATGCAGCCAACGCCACGTTCAAATCTCCATGTAAGGCACTGCCCGACTGTCGTCATGCGTTGCTGGAAACAGTTTCTTAGACCTCAAGAAACGAGTCGATCAAGTGCAGGACTGCAAAAAAACTGAAATAAATGCCATTGACTCGTTGTGACCCGAGCAATTGCGTTAATTAATTCCTAAAGCCATGATTTTATGCGTCTTTCAGCCAACGCTTTTGATGCGAATGGTCCGAATCGCGGGAAATCCTTGGCGTTAGAGAATGTTACAATTGGCAAAGAAAAACCCGCCGTGGTCGCGGCGGGTTTCCAATTTCTAAAGCCGGGCAAACCGGCTGATCAGTTAACGCTTAAGCGAGACCGCCGACCGCCTTTGTGAGGCGACCAAATTTGCGCGAAGCTGTGTTCTTATGAAGGACGCCCTTGGATACGCCACGCGCCAGTTCAGGCTGCGCTGCGGCGAGTGCAGCGGCAGCTGCAGACTTGTCACCAAGCTCGATCGCCGATTCGACTTTCTTGATGAACGTGCGGATGCGGCTGACGCGTGCGCCATTTACTTCAGTGCGACGCGCGTTGCGACGGATACGCTTTTTTGCTTGCGGCGTATTGGCCATTTTTGTCCTCGAATTTCAATAACTGAGAAGGCGTACCCTTGCGATACGCCCGTTGCAGGAGCGGCCCTTAACCGTGCCCAACAGATTCGTCAACCGGATATTGCCGCCCTATCGCTGGCATTTCGGGCAATAAAAGGTCGAGCGCCCCGAATCAACGCGCCGCAATATTGTAGTGCCGCAGCTGCATGACTGCCCTTCGCGGCCATAGACTCGCCAGTCCTTGGCAAAATAGCCAAGCTCGCCATCCGGTGCGGCAAAGTCACGCAGAGTAGATCCGCCAGCCGCAATCGCCGCAATGAGCACTTCCTTTATGGAGACTACAAGCCGACCGAGGCGTGCTTTGCTGATGCTGCTGGCAGCAACGCCGGGATCGATGCCCGCCATATGCAGCGCCTCACAGACATAGATGTTGCCGAGACCTGCTACGATATTCTGGTTGAGCAGCATGGCTTTGATGGGTGCCTTACGGTCCTTCAGCGCCTTTTGCAGCACCAGCGTATCAAATTTTTCTGATAGCGGCTCTGGCCCCATCTGCGCAAAAAACCGGTACCTGGGCAAATCGCCCGAATCGATGATGTCCAATGACCCGAACCGGCGATGGTCATTCAGCGCGAGCACGTGGCCAGACGCCGTTTCCAAAATGAAGTGGTCATGCTTTTCAATTTCGACGGGATCCACACGCCAACGCCCCGACATACCCAGATGAAAGATCAAGACGTCGTTCCTGTCTGTATAGATCAGTCCATATTTGGCCCGCCGGCCAAGCGACTCAACGCGTGCGCCGGTTAACCGTTGCCGCAAATCGGGCGGGATCGGCCAGCGTAGGTCAGCGCGACGTGGCTCCGCACGGACGATAAGCGCGCCTTCAAGCACCGACCGCAGGCCAGAGACAGTTGTTTCCACTTCGGGTAATTCAGGCATATGATTTTGCACCTAACAGCCTTTGCGGCTGGCGCAACAATCCGCTAGAGGCACGATGATGAATGACACCGTGTCCTTTGGCTATGCGCAAGTTAGCCCCGAAGAGAAGACCCAGCGCGTAGGCGACGTCTTTTCCAATGTCGCCCGCAAATATGACATCATGAACGATGCGATGTCGGGCGGCATGCATCGGCTTTGGAAAGATACGTTCGTGCGCCGTGTCAAACCACGTGCTGGCGAAGATATCCTAGATATGGCAGGCGGCACTGGCGACATTGCATTCCGCATGGAAAAATCGGGCGCGCAGGTCACTGTATCCGATATCAACGAAGACATGCTGGATGTCGGCATGGAACGCGCAATGAAGCGCGGAATCGACAGCCTGATCTGGTCGGCACAAAATGCAGAGACGCTGACCTTTCCAGATGCGCATTTTGATGCTTACACAATTGCCTTCGGTATCCGCAATGTGACCGACATCCCCAAGGCACTGCGCGAGGCGCATCGCGTGCTGCGTTATGGCGGCCGATTCTTCTGCCTTGAATTTTCGACTGTCGAATGGCCAGGCCTTGCGCAGGTTTATGACCTCTATTCCGACAAGCTTGTGCCAAAACTCGGCAAAGCGATTGCCGGCGATGAGGACAGCTATCGCTATCTTGTCGAATCCATCCGCCGCTTTCCCGATATGCAAAATTTCAAACGCATGATTGGTGAAGCAGGTTTCGTGCAAACGAAGGTTGAGCCCATCATGGGCGGTCTGGTCGCCATTCATAGCGGCTGGAAGGTTTAACCCCGACCAGCATGACCAGGCCTGCAACCCATATCCTTCGCTTGCTCAAATGGGGCCGCATACTTGCGCGCCACGGCGCATTGCGCGCCATTGAAGCCGACCGCAACACACCGCCGCAGGTCAAGCGCCTGTGCCGCATTGCGCGTTTTGGTACGATCCAGCCCAAGGTGCCGGATTATGCAGGTGCGTTTCGCGCGATTGGCCCTGCGGCGATCAAGCTTGGTCAGACTCTTGCCACGCGGCCGGACATCATCGGCACCGAAGCGGCGCACAACCTGCTGACATTGCAGGATCAGCTTCCACCTGCCCCTTTTGACCTCGTCTATGCGCAAATCGACACCAGCCTGAACAAGCCTGCGGATCAGTTGTTCGATTATATCGACCCGGTTCCAGTCGGCGCAGCATCCATTGCGCAAGTCCACCGTGCACGCACGACCGAGGGCAAGGATGTGGCCATCAAGGTGCTTCGTCCGGGCATTCGCGAACAATTTGCCCGCGATATCGAAACCTATGAATGGGCTGCTGCGCATTTGGAAGCGCTTGGCGGAGAAGCCGCGCGTTTGCGGCCGCAGCTGGTGATTGCCAATCTCAAACGCTGGACCTTGCGCGAGCTTGACCTACGCCGTGAGGCAGCAAGCGCGTCCGAGTTGAAAGATGCGATGGTCGCCGTCGAAGGTTACACGATTCCCACGATTGACTGGGACCGGACATCAGGCCGCGTGCTCACGCTTGAATGGGTCGACGGCATCAAGATTTCAGATATCGAAGCGTTGAAGGCCGCTGGCCATGATCTCAACAAGATGGCCGAAAAGCTTGTGCTCACCTTTTTGCGGCAAGCGATTTCCGAAGGCTTTTTCCACGCGGACATGCATCAGGGCAATTTGTTCGTGCGCGCCGACAGCACTATTGTCGCCATCGATTTCGGCATCATGGGCCGGATCAACCGTCAGGCACGATTCTGGCTGGCGGAGATTCTTTATGGCTTGACGACAGGCAATTACAAACGCGTCGCCGAAATCCATTTCGAGGCACAATATGTGCCAAGCTATCATAATGTCGACGAATTCGCGACGGCGCTGCGCGCTGTGGGCGAACCGACGCGGGGCAAACCAGTAAGCGAATTGTCAGTCGGACAGATGCTCGACAGCCTGTTTGCCATCACGCGTGATTTCGACATGCAGACCCAGCCGCATTTGCTGCTACTGCAAAAGACGATGGTGATGGTCGAAGGGATCGC
>JANMJX010000233.1:0-1738 GCA_031371575.1 Sphingomonadales bacterium | reverse complement strand
CGATCATGGTCTCGATGCGCAAAAATTTTATGGCACCAGCTTCATTTCAAATGAATGGGGCGACATAGTCTGCGATTTGGACGATGCCGAAACAGGTATATTGGTATCGACATTTGATCTCGATAAAGCGCGTGCCCATCGAGCAAGCATGGGCTTTTTCCGCGACCGCCGGCCTCAGCTTTATGGCCGTTTGGCCGAAGATGTCTGACCTACGCCACCTCTATTTAATTGGTATTGGCTCGAATCAACCGCATCCAGTGATTGGTGCGCCAAACCGCATTATCCCGCAGGCAATTGCTGCGCTCGAAATGGATGATATCGACGTATTTGCCCATTCAACGATCATGCAATCTGCCCCACTTGGGCCATCATCGCGCCGCTTTGCCAATGCCGCAGCCATTGTGGCAAGCACCCTCCATCCCCCTGCCCTGCTCGCCCGCCTTCACGAAATAGAAAACCACTTTGGCCGTGTGCGTCGTGGCCAAAGCTGGCGGGCGCGGGTACTGGACCTCGATATTCTCTTGTGGTCCGGCGGCATGTGGGCGGAGGGCAATCCCGACCTTTCCATCCCGCATCCTGGCCTGCGATCGCGGGGTTTTGTCCTTACACCTGCGGCAATGGTTGCCCCCGATTGGCGCGACCCGATGACTGGCCTTAGCATTCGTCATCTGCAATCGCGATTTAACCGTCCAAAGGCGCTTGACCGCACCCCCCACCGCCATTAGGGGGAGCGCTCTCCTTTGAACCCGAAGCTGGTTCAACACGGGGGCCCTTAGCTCAGTCGGTAGAGCAACTGACTTTTAATCAGTAGGTCGCTGGTTCGAACCCAGCAGGGCTCACCATACATATGGTCGGAGCAAATTCTCAGCAGCAGGACTTCGAGGCGCGATTGTCAGGCGTCTAGCGGCATATTATCACGAGCCCAGCGATTTCCACCGCTGCGAGTATTTTACCATCCTCTCATCAATGGATCATCGCCATAATCGTTTCTGTGGGCGTCGCCCGGCCAGCACATCAACCCCAGATAAATCAATGGACCGACCAACGGAATTATAACGATCCAGTACCACCAGCCAGATCGATTTGTGTCATGTAACCGACGAACTGTGACTGAAATGCTGGGCAGCATGAATATTGCACAAAAGGCAAATATCGCGGTTGGGCCGATTTCACGGCCAAAAAGATAAATCGGAATGTAACAAATCCACATCGCCAGATTAAAGTACCAGAATTCCGAACGGGATGCCCGCCCTGCCCAAGTTAAGATGTTCAGAAAACCTGATGCGATTGCTTCAAAAAAGTTCATACCGATATCCCTCGTCGAAAAGTGCAATCCGTGCACCCCATGGACCACATGTCGGGATATTTAATTGCAAATATATATTCATATTTAACAATGACATGTAGTTAAAAGAAAAAAAGCGTAACTGATATCTGTTGTCCAATCTGCCCTAAATCGGGTGGAATAGACGCCTCCGTCGGTTGCGCGAATTTGCAGAACCAAGCCGCTGATTTCGTTCCCGCACAGATATGAAACACGACAATGAGACACGCGCGCGCGCTCCTTATTAGACGATCGTTGACACATACCAACCAGTTGGTATGCTTTTAAAATGAAGCCGATTCCAACTTTGCAAACTCCGAAAAGCAGCGCACGCGACAAGCTTATCGCGGCTGCTATCTCTACTGTCCGGTTCAAGGGCTTTGCTGCCACGTCAGTCGATGAAATATGTCAGGC